>JBFXKJ010000050.1:0-20198 GCA_050173895.1 Mangrovibacterium sp.
CAGTCCCTCGCGCGAGATCGAGCTGGTCCATGCCCTGCAGCAGCCCCTGGATGCTCCCGTAATCACTCATCTGTTACCCGACCGGGACTTTGGCCAAACAATTGCAGCCATCAATATTCAGATGAAAGTGCACGGTGAAAGCACCGAAAAAGCAGAGCTGCAGTCACGCTGGACAGAGAAGCTCGATGATGGAATATCGGTTGCCATAAAAGATAAACAAGGGCGAAACAGCATCGCCGATATCCGGGTAAATTACCAGGACGATGTGATCACCAAGGGAACCGTACCACAACCGGCAATGCTTGCCCGGCCACAAATCCAAAACCTGCAGGCTGTTCCTTACAAGAAGTTCAAACTGCAGAGCCAGACGGAATTTGAAAAAGACCCGCAGCCGGCATCGCTCAGAATGGGAAAAGTTTATCAGACGCAGGCCGTATCGTTCCGGAAGTTTGAACAGGAACGAAAATCAGCCCCTGCCACCCTTGTCAACCAGGTTCGGTTCGATGTCATGGAACATCAGTTTTCACTGATGAAGCAACTGGGACTCAGGATTAATCCGCTTGTTCAGCAATTTAGCGACACCAAACACCGATGGGTCGATTATAAACTCGTAGCTGCCTCCCGGTATCGTGAGTATTTCGATAAAATACTGGCGGCTAACCCAACACTGACCACCTCCCGCGAAAGCGAATGGACCGAGCGGGTCAATATCCCCAGCTCGGCCAGGCCAAAGGCGCCGGAGATCGATTACATCATTCCCACCTTTGAGTGGCGAAAATCGCAGACCAGCGAAGCAGTCCGGCATCAGCGTGTGGGAGGCGGATTAAGGATCTTCCTGAAACGCCCCTGGTATTCCTCGGGCGACGACGAAATGCTGGCAGTGATCCTGCCGAATCCCCAGGCCAAACCCATGCTGATGGCGATGTTGCCCTCCGGTTACTCCGACCAGTACACCAACTGGGGGATCGACCCCTTGCTGTATTCAGTCCAGCCTGCAGGTTACTCGCCCGAGCCGGCCGACTTCAGGATGAACCCGGTCATCGACGACGACCTCCAGTATCCGGGCCGCGATTCAGCCAGGGCATTGGCTGTGGCTTATCCCGTCCACTTCGACGAAGACCGGCAAACATGGTTCTGTGATCTGTCTGTCAATCCGGGAAATATGTACTTCCCGTTTATCCGTCTGGTTTTGGCCCGTTATCAGCCCTATTCGGTGCGGAAAGATGTTGAGGATGTTTGTCTGTCGCCTGTGGTGACTGCCGATTTTATCCAGTTGATGCCTGAGCGGCAAACTACGGTCGTTTTCAAAAAAGACGACAGTAACTCCCGTTTCACGGTGACCATCGAAGGTTCGATCTATAACGAGCGGCTGGCTTCACACGGCAATTACAATTTCCTTCGTATAAGCTTCCAGGACAATAAGATCGCTCAGCCCATTTTTGGCACCATCAGCAACGGAACCAATGACGAAGATCTGACGGAAGAAGGGGTAGAGATCCGGATCAGTGCAAAAAACATAGAAAATAACCGGTATTCCGTCAGCAAGGAATACCGATTGCCCCGAAAATACAAAGATGAACCCTTCCAGATCATCATCGAGGAATATGAACGTGGACCGAACAAGATTAACGGACTGGCAGCGCAGTACCAAAACCGGCTCGGGCAGTCGGAAGAAACCGACCGGCTCATCTATGCCGACGTATTTAATGTGAATGCACCGGTCTATCCGGATACCTTCCCCAAATAAATCGTTTTCCTGGGTCAAAATCAGGGTTCGTTTTGGGTAGCTCTGCATTTACATCTCTCTGCCAAGCCTTTAACAAAGAATAAAGTTGCTGTGTCTTTTCAGGATAGGCATTCGACAAATCGATCGCCTCATTAATGTCTATGTCCAGTTTATAAAGGGAAAGTCTTCCTGACTCCATATTCTCGATCAACTTCCACTCACCTTGTCGTACGGCGCCCGCCGGGACGTCATGATGATAAACCGGATAGTGCCAGAAGATTGCTCTCTCGTTTCGAATACCGTTTCCTGTTAGTTCAGGAACAATACTTTCCCCATCAAGGATTTGATTCCTGTGAAATTTTCCCTGCCCCAGGTCAAGCATGGTTGGAAAAAAATCGATGCTCGACACCAAGGCTTTGGATACAGTTCCGCACTGAATCTTCCCGGGCCATCTCACGATCAAAGGTTCGCGGATTCCACCTTCATAAACGCTTCCTTTCTCTCCTCTTAACGGCGCATTTGAAGTAGCAACATACTGGAGAGGGCTGTTCTTATAAATACTTCTTTTTGATGGAGCAACCATTGGCATTAGATTGTCTTCAACTCCGGGGTACTTGTTTTCCGTGGTGACGCCTCCGTTGTCGGAAAAGAAAAAGATAACGGTTGTTTTATCCAATCCTAAGTCTTCCAGTTTCTGCATAATCCGGCCCGTACTGTTGTCAATATGTTCGATTTGGGCAGCATAAATTGCATTGCACGGGTACCCTTCAACTTTTTCTTTAGAAAGGTATTTGTTTATCAAACCCTGATCGGCATCAATCAAACAATGTACGTCCCAGTGTGCCAAAAACAGGAAAAAAGGTTTGTCCTTATTTTTTTCTATAAAATCAATACTAAACTCGGTCAATCGTTCTGATATTATTTTTTCTGATGACTGCTCCCTGGGAGGATCGAACTTTGTATTGTAATAACCCTGACCTACATTAGCCTCGTCAAATCCCTGCCTAGCAGGATGATAATCAGGCTTGTCCCCTAAATGCCATTTACCAAAATATCCCGTTGCATAACCCATCTCTTTCATAGCTTCGCCAATCGTAAATATTTCCTGCGGAAGATATTGGGTCCGGTTTCGGGGTACCGTCACTTTTTCATAAGGACGCCAATGTCCGGGGATAAAGTCGATGATTCCGACTCGTGCAGGATATTGACCGGACATGATACTTGCCCGCGTAGGAGAGCACACGGGACAGGCGGCATATGCATTCGTAAAACGCATACCCTCCGCCGCTAACCGGTCTATGCCTGGTGTTTCATTAAACCTGTTCCCGTAACAAGGCAAGTCAGCCCAGCCCAGATCATCGGCAAGAATAAATATAATGTTTGGTTTTTCTTCTTGCGCATAGATGATGGATGGCGTTAAAAGAAGTAGCGCCGGCACTACGCTCTGAATCTGTCTGTTGAATTTCATGATGTTCTTCTAATATTCGTCGCTCTCTTCCGCATTGCTTTATTTCAAACGCTCATTCAGGGTACTTTCCCGGGCATCGTCCCTCTTTTTTTTATTTTTAAAGGCTCCCCTGTTTCTCTGTCAAACCAGTCGGGAGTCAGATCTTCAGGAGTTGTATCTCCGGTATTCAACCTCCAGTCCTGCAGCAAGCCTCTCATTTTCTTCAATTGTTTCTGATACTTAGGGACCGAAGCAAGATTCAGCAACTGCTGCGGGTCATTCCTCACATCAAATAATTCCTCGGCCGGTCGGGGAACCATAAATACATCCGCCTGTGCAGGCGTCAATTTCCCTTCATCTCTCAGTTTGTTCAGATCATGCTGTGCAGGTGAAGTTTTCGAATCCGCCGGTCCACTATTGGTCAGTTGAGGTCGGGCATTCAACACGTATAAAAAATCTTTCGTCCGGAGCATGCGTTCATGGGCTTCATAATCATGCCAATTATGCTCACTAAAAACCATCGTTCTGATTTCTGCCGAAGGATTGTCTAAAACTGGCACAAAGCTCTTCCCCTGATATGCTTCCGGAGGCTCGATCCCCGCCAGTTCCAATATTGTCGGCGCAATATCGATGGCACTGATCAGACTTGCCGATTGGATTCCTTTGTCCCCAATCCTTTCCGGCCAGGAAACCACAAACGGAGTTTTCATCCCGCTATCGTAAACCCTTGTTTTACACCGTGGAAAAGGGCGCCCGTTATCTGACATGACGAGAATCATCGTATTGTCCAGTACTCCTTGTCGTTCCAGTTCTTCTCTCACTTTTCCAACATAAAAGTCAAACCGTGCAATTTCGTTATAATAAGAAGCCATGTCCTGGCGTGTTTCAGGAGTATCGGCAAAATAAAGTGGGGTATTTATCTTTGCCGGATCATGGATAACATTAGACGTATCTGCTCCCCAGGGACGATGGGCGTCAAAAGAAGCAAGCCAAAAGAAAAAGGGCTTTTCCTGCGGTCTCTCCCGAAGAAACCTCACCCAGTTATCCTCACCTCCATTGCCGTTTTCATATCCATTCTGATCGGTGTAACGATCAAAACCCCGGTGCGAAGCAGGTCCCATATGCCATTTCCCTGCGTGCGCCGTATAATATCCGCTTTCTTTCAGCAACAGCGGAAAGGGAATTTCCGATTCCGGCAGGGGTGTGTGCAGTTCGGCTGCACCGGTAGAATGGGGATATTTCCCTG
Source organism: Mangrovibacterium sp. (assembly GCA_050173895.1). GTDB lineage: Bacteria > Bacteroidota > Bacteroidia > Bacteroidales > Prolixibacteraceae > JBCFBK01. Next base: position 4,420 of record JBFXKJ010000050.1, read on the forward strand.
ATAGAATACTGCAACGGCTCGGGCTACATGAACTTGCTGTTAAAAAAGCATTGACAAAGCGTAAACCTTCTCCTGATAGCTTGTCTATATTCGGTGTTTTAACCACTTTGTTTCCATAACATCCGATATCATTCCAGCTCACATCATCAGCGATAATAAAGACAAAGTTTGGTTTGTGCTGTGAAAGTGCAAGGGCAGGGGAACTGATCATGCTTGCGAAGCATATATGCTTTATTACTTTAGATACCATAATGATTAAATACGATAATGGATTGTTAATGGGATAATTTGCTGGTTTGTTTGGATTTCTTTACTGCTTCCAGATATGCATTTAAAAACCGCTGGTCGTTTTTATCCGAATCGCCGTACTTCTCCCGTAGTTCAGCAAGACGTTGATGCATGTCCCTACGCACTTCCACATAGGCTGGATCGTTATAAACATTGCGCATTTCTTTCGGATCTTTCTCCAGATCATACAACTCCCATTCATCGATATCGTAATAGAAATGCATCAGCTTATACCGGCTGGTACTCACGCCATAATGACGCTTCACCATATGGACAGACGGATATTCGTAGTAGGTATAATAAACCGCATCGCGCCAGGTACCGGTTTCACCACTCACGAGTCTGCGGAATGACTCACCCTGCATTTCAATGGGTATATCAACTCCGGCATAATCAAGAATGGTGGGGGCAAAATCCAGGTTTTGGATCAGTTTATCGATTTCTGTTCCGGGTTTAATTTCCTTTGGATAACGCATCAGCAATGGGGTACGGAAAGACTCTTCGTACATAAACCGCTTGTCGAACCAGCCATGTTCACCCAGGTAAAACCCTTGGTCGGAAGTATAGATGACGATCGTGTTTTCGGTCAGCCCTGCGTCGTCCAGGTAATCCAATACTTCTCCCACACCGTCATCTACGGATTTAATAGTACGCAGATAATCCTTTATATAACGGTTATATTTCCATAGTGCCAGTTCTTTGCCTTGCAATTTTGCATCCAGAAACGCTTTGTTCTTGGGCTCATAGGCTGCCATCCACTGAGACCGTTGCTCCCCGGTGAACCGTTCTAGTTCTTTCCCGAAGCCCGTTGGGTTACCTTGCGGATCTACCAGCAGCTTAAAATCGTGACCCCACTGGGCATGCCCGTCAATCCTCATTTCCTGCTCATGGGCTGCCGATCCTCTTCCTGCATAATCATCAAAGAAATTTGCGGGTGGAATAAAGGTCGTGTCATCATACAAGGTCAGGTATTTAGGAGCAGGCTGCCAGTTTCGATGGGGCGCTTTCTGATGATAAAGGAGGCAAAACGGTTTATTCGGATCCCGCATATTTTTCAGCCAATTTAAAGCCGCTTCGGTAATAAGCTCCGTACAATAACCTTCAATTCGTTTCTTCTCACCGTTAATCAGAAAATCAGGGTTGTAATAAAATCCTTGTCCCGGAAGCACCATCGAAAAATCGAATCCCTTGGGAAGGCCGTCCAGATGAATCTTTCCAATCATTGCAGTTTGATAGCCGTTTTTTTGAAGAAGCTTTGGAAAATTTTCCTGATCCCAATTGAACGGCTGAATATTGTCTACTTTCCCATTCACAAAGCTGTGCTTCCCGGTCAACATAACTGCACGACTCGGCGCACAGATGGAGTTTGTCACACTGGCCCTTGTGAAAACAGCACCTTCGTGGGCTATCCGGTCAATGTTTGGTGTTTTGTTCAACCCATGACCATAAGCGCTGATCGCCTGGTAAGCATGATCATCGCTCATAATGTAAATGATATTGGGACGCTTGTGTTCCTGCCTTGCCGCTTGTGACGTACAGGAAACAGCTGCCATTCCTGCTGTCAGGAATGCGATTTTTTTTATCATATTATCATTCATCTATAAAAATTTTAGCTATTTCAATAATTGAATATAAATGTCTGTTATTCATCGTCTTAATTTTACCTGCCTGGTCCTTCTTTATCAACCGTCTTCAGGTTTGGATAAATTCTGTAAAGTTGAGAAAGAATCTCATCCTGATCATACCGGTTGAGGTAAATTTCCAATAAAGGATCGTTTGATTTCTGCATTTGCACAACAAGCTTTTGTCTAAAATCATTCAATGGTTTCGCATAAGCTGGATCGTCAACCAGATTGTTCAGGCATTCGGGATCCTCCTTCAGGTTATAAAATTCTTCAGGCACCCTGTGTCTGAAAAAATGAACCCTTTTTTCGATTTCCTGATTCTGACCGGCTGCCTTTTCCATGGCCTCCATAGTCATCCCTTCGTTATTATTGGCGTAGACCCGCTTGCCGTTCACCCATGCATTGTAAATATACAAATAATGGTCTGTTTGTACGCCGCGCATGGGTGTGGCAATTCCTCTCATAGGCATAGGTTTCCCCGGCGCCTTATTATCTATCTGCGTAAAAATAACTCCCGTATTTTCCTGTTCCCGACCAAAGTAAAGCGGCCATCGCGATACACCGTCGAGCGTTTGGGGAGGAGTAAAACCTGCGGCTTCTATTACGGTTGGAAGAAAATCTACTTCTGCGATAAAATGTCTGTCGTTCACCTGTCCCGGTCTGATCACACCCGGCCATCTGGCAATCCAGGGAGTCCGGTTGCTCGCATAGTAATTGTCGCACTTGGCAAATGGGAAAGCAATGCCATTGTCGGACAGGAAAATTACCAGCGTGTTTTCCTTGAAACCACTTTCATCTAAAGCCTGCATCACCTTACCAAAAGTATCATCCAGCCGTTTAACAGAATTATAGTAATAACTGACTTCTTCCCTTATCGCGGAGAGTTCGGGAAGGAATCCGGGGATCGGTATTTCATTCTGCTGAAATATTCTTGAAGGTTTCTCCATTCCATGCGTCAGCGGTTCCCGGGGATTAAAGAAGGGTCGGTGCGGATCGTTTGAATTCACCATTAAATAGAAAGGCTTACCCGACACTTTACAAGACTCCAAGAATTTCGCCGTTTTTTGATAGTATCGGGAGGGACTTCTTCCCATGCCCAGATCACTCTCATGAATTGTGAAATCCCACAGGAATGACTTCTTTGGCGTGGAATGATCTACCTTACTCAACACCCCGACTTGATAACCTTGATCTCTGAATAGCTCCATGATTAAGGGAGCCCTGCTTTCTTCCTCCATTTTCATGAATCCCATGACACCACTATTATGTCCGTACAGACCAGTAGCCAATATTGCCCTGCTGGGGGCGCAGATGGAGTTGTTTACATACGCCCGGGAGAACCTGATCCCTTCCCGGGCAAGTCGATCAATATTGGGAGAAATATCCGGAACCTGCGAACCATAGCAGCCCAGAGAATTCCGGTCGAGATCATCAGCTGTAAACAGCAGGATGTTCATGGTTTTTTCCTGCGGCGTTTCTATTTCAGATTTTAATAAAGCTCCTCCTAATAAAAAAGTAAACAAAATTCCGTTCCTCATGGTTGACAATTTGTTTTTTAATGCGATTCATTCAACCTCAGCATAACCAGTCAGCATCTCTGAAGTTCACCGGCTTCCGGCAACGGTAATCAGTCCAAATTATTTCGGGCGGCTTGATCCTGTTACCTCTATCTGTCTCAACATTTTCCTCATTCGGTTAGTTAGGTCTGGGTATCGAAGGATTACATTTCGACTCTGATATAAGTCTTTTTTTAGATTATATAATTGTTCGGGTGGGGCATCAGCCTTAATTTTTCCGTCCTTGATGTCGCTATTTTCCCGACCGGCGAATTTGAGTGCAGGGGGGCCGCCAAAAGTATGGCTTCCAGGCTCTTTCGAAGAAAATCCTCCACCTCCCTGTCCTCCTATGAACACCCAATTCCCTTTTCGCAGTGCCAGATTGGATTTTTTAAAGGCGGCCATCACGAGATTATCGCGAAGTTCCCTGTTCGTGGTGCCGGTAAGAACGGGCATCATATCGTAGCTGTCGGGCGCTTCATTGTCCTGAAGTTCATAACCCACCAGGGACGCAAGCGAATGGAGAATATCGACATTGCTAATTAGCTGATCGGATCTGGTACCGGCTTTAATTTTCCCGGGCCAACGGACAATCATTGGAACACGTTGCCCTCCTTCCCAGGAATCGAATTTAAATCCAAGAAGATCCCCGTTCAGCCGGTGGCCACTTGCCACTGCATCCTGACCTCCCCTGTTCAACATTCCTCCGTTATCACTGGTAAAGATCAGCAGGGTATTATCTGTCAGCTTTTCTTTTTCAAGTGTGTTCATTATTTTCCCAACGATCCAGTCTAACTCATGAATAAAGTCACCATAGCGACCGCAATCACTGGTTCCCCGGAAACGGGGATGAGGAGTAAAAGGATGATGGATATTGGTAGTGGGATAGTAAAGGAAAAATGGGTGATGCTTATTGGCTTTTATCCATGCTGTTGCCTTTTGAACGAGTGTCATGCCCACCTTCTCATCGTCATACATTGCATGGGCCGCCTTGGCTCCCCCCATTTTATTAATATCCATTTTCTCGTCGAAGATCTTTGTCTCAGCTCTTTTTCCATAGACAATCGGATCGTTCGGGTCTGATCCTTTTACAGCATGGTTTTCGACATAAACAAAAGGCGGATGACTACTCACTGTGGGGATCCCAAAATAGTAGTCAAATCCAAGCTCCAGCGGTCCCGGTTTCAGCTGTCCGTTCCAGTCGGGCTTCCCTTCTCCAAAACCCAGGTGCCATTTCCCGATAGCCGCGGTTGCATAGCCACTTTTTTTCATTACGTCTGCAATCGTTAACTTGTTGACATCAATCAACAGATCCTGTTCATCAAACACAGGGCCAAACGACCCGATCCTGAAGGGATACTCTCCGGTCAACAGCGCGTATCTGGACGGAGTGCATACCGCGGACGCCACGTGCATATCGGTGAACAACCTTCCCTGGCTGGCAAGTTTATCGATATTAGGGGTTCTCACTTTGGTTGCCCCATAACATCCCAGGTCTCCATATCCAAGATCGTCGGCATAAATGATGATGACATTTGGGCGTTCACCAGCATCTTTTCCCGAATTGAAATGATTCGCTCCTGACGTTTGTGCCATGGTCAGCCCGGCAAGAATGCTCCCAAGAAAAGGCAAGCCCGTTCGTTGTCCCGAAACGAATTTTTTCATAATGAAACTTTTTATTCAGCCTTCAAATACTTTACGCACAGTTCAAATTTTAATATTCGATCATTATCGCTGTCAGCGGACTGATCTTCAGCTTTATTTTATCACCTCTAAGCACTTCACCCTGATCACCGGAAGCATAACGATATATCGTAATATCTTTCATACCGTCTGCGACAAGAATAATTTCCTGATCCTCAGGCAAATAGTTAACAAAGAACTGAGCTTTGCGATTATTTCCAAACTGCCAGTTCGAGGTAAAAACAGAAGGGAAATTAATCGTTCGTCCGCCTGGTTTGGTAATCATAGGAATGTTTACAGCGCCCTCGAATGGCAAGGGTTTCAACATTTTACCGGTTACAAGAAAATCTTTACCGGCTCCCGTTCTCCAACTGTTCAGGTTCTTGATCAGTCTGATAAGTTGTTCCTGATCGGGCGTACCTGTCTCCCATTCGGTTCCCCAGCCCCAGATCATGTCGCCGTTGCCACGGAGTACCACCGTGAGCATATCACCTGCACAAAATGCATAAGCCAGCCGCTGCAGGTAATTAGCGGGACTTTGGGAATGATCAATCGACTTTCGGACACTGCCTTGATTTCCCATGAAATTATTCACATACTCATGATAAACAAAGGCAAATGCAGGAACAGGTGTTCCTGCAAATAAGTTGAATGTGGTCCTGGCGTCGTTAAAAAGCAAGTAGGGAAGATAAGGTTCGGTAGCCGCGCCTTCGCAACCGATCACCGGGTTATAGCCAGCCTCTTTAAAAATGGGTTGCAGTCCTTTGTAAATGTTTGTCATAGCCTCATTTTGCCAGGCTCCCGGCCCATAAGGGTGCCCATGATTGGTTCCATAACAAGGATAGCTCGCTCCACCCAGATTTTGATCAAAATATTGAATATAATCGGTCTTGCTTTGCACAATCTTCGAGATTTGGTCCTGTACAACCTCTTTGACAAACTCATTGGCCGGACACATATCGTACCCGATACGTTGGGCTTTGGGGCCGGTACAAACGCCATTCGTGGCCAGTGTCCCGTCCGGTGCAACGTTCATGATCTGATCCAGGTGCTTTTCCCTGAACTCCTGTTCCATGTTGTACGCGGGGTCATTGTTGCTCTGCAGGGTATAACCGATACCGCTGGCATACAGGCCGGCCAGGTTTCCTTTGGCATGCAAACTGTCCACAAAATCCTGGTACAGTTTCTCACCGCCGTAAGGCGGCCAGACATAGGGCGGCGCCCACGGAGCGGAGCCTTCCCAGTGCATCAGCAGCGCCATGATCTTGCTGTCAAAAAGGTCATTGTATTTATTAATGTATTTAAGCCCCTTGGTATAGGGAAAAAATTCGTTCGGACTCATGTCGCCGGTATCCATATGCCCGCGAACCGGATAGGTAACCACCACGGGCGATTCAAAATACCAATCCGGCAACCTGGGATTGTCTACAATTTTAGGAGGAACGGGCATGTTGGAGGATTCGCGCCAATCCCGGTAAATCATGGAAGCATCATACCAGTCGCCGTCAAAAACCCCGATCACCACATCGTAGGGTAATTTGTATGTTCCCTTTCCTGATCCTTCGGCAAACAAACGGAAATCCAGCTTGATCCCATTGTTTTCCGTCGGATTGTATTCAACGCCTTTTGGATGAAAATCCTCATCATGCGTAGCCATGTAAAGACCGCCATTTGCATTGTAGTAGGCCATATACTGCATTTGGACCGTGATGGGGTAACGCCCGCCAAAACCCCTTTTCGGGTATTCAATTGGTTGAAATTTCATCCCGGAGCTTTCTTCGCGAATACGCAGGTCCTCGATCAGACAGCCTTCCTGCGCCGGCCAGAAAATACGGCCGGTGCCGCCGGTGGCGATCAGGTCATTGGGTACGACTATATTCGGGAAATCGATGTGGTCAATCAGGTAAGGGGTGTTGTTGGTTACGCAGATATTCCACCGCATAAGCGGCGAATCTTTTGAAACGGCAACCGTGGCAACTACCTGAACATCCAGCTTTTCAAAAAGACTGAAGGTCATCGATATCTTATCGCTTCTTTCTTCGATCTGACAATCCCCGGCCTGCAGGGCGTTGAATTCATGGATCTTACCTTTGTTTTTGGCATCGCGCAAACGTACCGTAAATAATGGCCCCCGGGTTCCGGCAGTATCGACCATATTAATCCCATCCTTTTCTATTGATTGAATGGAACCCGTTTCAGGGTTGAGCGTCAACTTATAAAAGCTGTTTTCAAAACTTACATCGTTGCCGACGGAGCAGGACTCCAACAAAATTCCAATCAGCAGAACCAGTAACAGGACCAGATATTTATAGCTGTCTTTTTTCATCAGGAAAACGTTTTTAAAATAAGATAAATCATTTTTCAAATACCTCTTTAATTACCTCCAGCTTCATGTATTGATCGACTACTGTTGGGGCAAGGATACCCCCTTCACCAAATTCATTCCAGGCGTAAATGGTAAAAGCTTTTTGGGTTGTTCCGTCTTTTCTGGGAAATCCAAAATTGGGCGTCGCCAGCAATTCGCGTTTAAACTCTTCAAGTCCCTTTTTCCATTGCTCTCTGGTCGGGAAACTAAAGTTTGCGCGGACCTTACATGGTTTGGAATTCCACCCTGCCGGGAAATAGGGGACCCAGTTCAGTACATCCGTCTTTCGAATATCACGGATTTGTTTTGCCCAAGTGGTTAGATCTTCATAAGGATAATCCTGTTCCCGTTGCGGAAGCTCCTCCAGAAGAGGGACGCTCATATACTGCATTGTGGCTTCGATTTCTCCGATTTTTACAAAAGGATGGGCGCTTCCGATACTCTTTTGACGGTAAGTTCCAACGGCGATCAATAATTCACCAACTCCTTCCTCTGTTGCTTTTTGACGAAACCGTTGTAAAATTTGCCTGCACCGAACCACATCCGCCCCGCAGTCTTCATAGAACTGCCCCCCGGAATGTATTTTCAACACAGCCCGTCCATCAATCCGCAGGTAGCCGGGATGCTTCATCGCATTCACACAAACATCAATACACTTTTCCCAGTCTTTATCCGTCTTAATGGTAAATGGTTCATGATTGCAAAGCTCAACCATAAATTTCATCCTGCCGGAATTGGGCGATTTCATAAAAAAATCAATTCCTGCATTTAAGTCATCACAGTTATTATCCTTCTTGACGTTTCCCGGATAGTACCACAATATGGAGAAGAAATCGATTCCATAGTTCGATGCCGCTATGATTTCCCTGTCCATGGTTTCCTGGCTGTTATACTCCCACAAAGGAACCCTGTCGGGATATTCCAACTTCCAATCCTTATCCGGAACAAAACGGTCCCACCTGTTATTGGGAGATTCCCACCAACCGTTGAAGTACTCCACCCCGATCAGGATCGAATCGCCGTTCTTCTTTTCTTCAGATATTCCCCTGTTTGCATCGCATCCCGATGCGATGATATTAAATACAGCTATCAGAATTAATGCTAACCTTTTATTTCTCATACTTTAAAAATTTTTATTATTGTCCATCGCTTCTATATGGTAAACTTTCGAACCAGTCTTCCAACTGATCATGTAATTGTTTTGCTTTTTTTGCGTACTTCGGGTCGTTAATCAGATTATGCCGCTCCTGCGGATCGCCGGTAATTTTATACAGCGACGGATGCCACTCTTCCGGATCATTGATTTTTTCCCCTCCGGCTGTACTGTATAAATAGTCGTACCTGTAATCTTTCGTGCGGACAGCAATGCGCCTGTTTCCCCTGTTGCGTTCGTACTGCGCGACAGACGCGTCTTTGACTTTACCTCTTTCATTCATTCCGTAAACAGCATCAGGAGCTTTCTCCCCCTCATTAAACAGGTTTCGGCCCCTGTAATAAACAGGCGCGTTTATTCCCGCCAATCCAAGCAATGTCCTGGCATGGTCTATTGCTTCGCACAGGTCGTAACGGACAATACCCTGTGGCACCTTTTTCGGATAAGAAATAATAAAAGGAATACGCCACACTTCATTATCAAATGTACCTTTTTCGCATGTGCCATATTCTCCCAAATTCCGTCCATGGTCGGACGACAGCACAATAATGGTATTTTCGAGTAGCTCATTTTCTTCCAGGTATTTGTATAGCCGTTCAAATTGACCATCTAGGTATGCAACACATCCGTAATAGGTTTGACAGATCCATTCCCACTGTTCATCAGTCAACTGTGTGCCACCCTGTTCATCGGATAATCTTTTATCAGGGACAGATTTTGTTTTATAAACTTCCTTCGCGTTCAAATAAGGTTTTGGAAAATTTGCTCCCTTATAGATCGTATCGAATGGAACAGGCGCTACAGATGGCGTATGAGGCCACAAATAGGAAACCCGCAACAAGAAAGGTTTTTCTTTATCCCGGCTTTCAAGCCAGTTTAAAGCTTTATCGGTAAGAATAGAGGCTATGCTCCCACCGTTCAGGTCCTCCGTCTCTGGATATGTGCCACCTAATACAATCCGTGTCCCTTTGGGGCGATGAATGATATTAAATTTTTTTTCATATTCCGGTCCCCTTTTAGACCCCCAGGGATTAAAATTACCGGTACTTTGATATCGATCGCAATAACCCCACCGGTGCTTGCCCGGCGTATGCCACTTACCTATATTGGCAGTTGAATATCCGTTGTTTTCAAATACTTTCTGAAACGGGACAAGGGTATCTGCCAAAATACCGTCTTTATAGGGATAACGGTTATCGTAGACACCCAGTTCTTGCGGATACTGGGCATATAACATGGATGTCCGGCTGGGAACACATACAGGCGACTGCACGTAAGCATTTTGCATAACCACTCCCCTTGCGGCAATTTTATCGACAGTTGGCGTTTGAGCCCATGGTTGCCCATAACAGCCATAAGCATCGGGCCTGTTTTCATCCGTAAATATCCACAGAATGTTAGGTCTTTGAGTGTTTGAAGGAGATCGTGGGCCGTTGGCAAACAATGCTCCGGAGAATGCCAGTAATCCGCCAGATATCAGTATTCGTAATTTACTGTCGTACATGCGTGTTAATTTTGCGGTATAAAATGGCCTTTTATTATCAGTTCCACGTCTTTATCAAGCCTCGTCTCGCTTGTTAGTTTAAATTCTTTTCCGGAAGATTCTCCATTCACTTTCAAACGATACGTTTGCCATGGCGCAGAATAATGAGTATTGGCCAGGGCAGCTTCAAATCCGATACTTTCCCCGTCAAGATAGCCTGTCATAGAAACGGGCCTGTTATTTAAAGAGAGAAATGGCTCCCCGTTTTTGCTGAATTCGGTGGTAACGGCCAGCCAGCCCAATTTGGTTCTCAACACCGGCCAATCGGGATCTTTAAAAGGAATCGCATTTGTTGAATAACTCCCCAAGTTGATATCCAATAGCCTGTTCCAGGCCTCTGCTCCCTCATTGCGAATATCGGCCACTTTTGTCATTACAGGTTCAATGCCATTCCATTTATAAGCGACTTTGACTTTTGCATTTACTTCTTCCCCGGATAATTCAAAAACAGCTTCGTTGAGCGGTTGGGAACCGGTTCCGGGCGCTTTATCGACCTTCAGCCTGGGGATGATGATCTTTTCCCCGGGCAGACCTACAGTAAACCTGATCTCATCGCCTTTTCCCATGTTCAGTTTGCGGTTGCTGAGTTTGTTCAGCCACCACATTGCTTTCAGCCCATCGGTTACGTTGAGGCAAAATGCGAAGAAGGAAGAGTCAATAATAAAATATCCGCCTTCCTTTTTGACATGGAGTTTCCCTTTTGCATCACCGGTTTCAGCGGCCGCGGTAAAACCACTGCTCATGGAATTCAATCCAATAAAACCGGCAAAACAAGAAGTGTTCCTGATGAATTTTCTCCGGCTGAACATTTTTGAGCGGTCCTCTTTCATAAATATCGGTTTTAGGTACCTACAAGAACCTGGTTCAAATTAAGTTTAGTCTAATACAGTATCATAACAGCGCTCAACGGGGCAATTTTAAGTCTCCGTTCCACTAAAATTTCTCCCTCGGTGTCTGCACTATTTTTGTAAATCATCGCGTTTTTCATATTCCCGGCATTAATCGTTATTTCTTGCTCCTCAGGCAAGTAGTTGACAAGGAACTGTGCGTTGCGACCGTTGAATTGCCAGCTCGAGGTAAAAACGGATGGGAAATTGATATTCCTGCCACCTTTTTTGGTAATCATGGGCACATTGGTTGCACCTTCAAAAGCCAGTGGTTTCATCATTCTTCCGGTAACCAGGAAATTTTTGCCTGCACCGGTTCTCCAGCTGTTCAGGTTTTTGATTAGCTGAATGAGCTGCTCCTGATCGGGCGTGTCAGCTTCCCATTTCATCCCCCAGTTCCAGATCATATCACCGTCTCCCCTGAGGATCACAGTGAGCATATCGCCGGCACAAAATGCATAGGCCAGACGCTGTAAATAATTCGCCGGGCTTTGGGATATATCAATTGCCGCTGAAACACCGACCTGGTTTCCCATGAAATTATTTACATATTCATGATATACAAAAGCGAATGCCGGAACCGGAACGCCGGCCATCAGGTTAACCGGAGAACGCACATCATTATACAACAAATAGGAGAGGTAGGGTTCGGCAGCTGCGCCTTCGCAGCCGATCAAAGGTTTGTAGCCTGAATCGTCCAGAATTTCCTGAACCCCTTTGTAAATGTCCTGCATGGCATCGCTTTGCCAGGCTCCCGGCCCATAAGGGTGCCCATGATTGGTTCCATAACAAGGATAGCTCGCTCCACCCAGATTTTGATCAAAATATTGAATATAATCGGTCTTGCTTTGCACAATCTTCGAGATTTGGTCCTGTACAACCTCTTTGACAAACTCATTGGCCGGACACATATCGTACCCGATACGTTGGGCTTTGGGGCCGGTACAAACGCCATTCGTGGCCAGTGTCCCGTCCGGTGCAACGTTCATGATCTGATCCAGGTGCTTTTCCCTGAACTCCTGTTCCATGTTGTACGCGGGGTCATTGTTGCTCTGCAGGGTATAACCGATACCGCTGGCATACAGGCCGGCCAGGTTTCCTTTGGCATGCAAACTGTCCACAAAATCCTGGTACAGTTTCTCACCGCCGTAAGGCGGCCAGACATAGGGCGGCGCCCACGGAGCGGAGCCTTCCCAGTGCATCAGCAGCGCCATGATCTTGCTGTCAAAAAGGTCATTGTATTTATTAATGTATTTAAGCCCCTTGGTATAGGGAAAAAATTCGTTCGGACTCATGTCGCCGGTATCCATATGCCCGCGAACCGGATAGGTAACCACCACGGGCGATTCGAAATACCAATCCGGCAACCTGGGATTGTCTACAATTTTAGGAGGAACGGGCATGTTGGAGGATTCGCGCCAATCCCGGTAAATCATGGAAGCATCATACCAGTCGCCGTCAAAAACCCCGATTACCACATCGTAGGGTAATTTGTATGTTCCCTTTCCTGATCCTTCGGCAAACAAACGGAAATCCAGCTTGATCCCATTGTTTTCCGTCGGATTGTATTCAATGCCTTTTGGATGAAAATCCTCATCATGCGTAGCCATGTAAAGGCCGCCATTCGCATTGTAGTAGGCCATATACTGCATTTGCGCCGTGATGGGGTAACGCCCGCCGAAACCCCTTTTGGGATACTCGATCGGCGTGTACCGGAGCCAGGCACTTTCCGCCCGGATATCCATGTCCTCGATCAGGCATCCTTCCTGCGCCGGCCAAAAGATGCGACCCGTCCCGCCGTTAGCGACCAGGTCGTTGGGTACAACCACATTCGGGAAGTCGATATGGTCAATCAGGTAAGGGGTGTTGTTGGTGATCTGGATGTTCCACCGCATGTAAGGCGAGTCTTTGGATACCGCAACCGTAACCACTACCTGAACATCCAGTTGCGGGAAATCGCTGAAAGTCATGGTGATCAGGTCCTTTCTTTGACCGATCTGACAATCGCCCGCCTGCAGGGCATTGAATTCATGAATCTCGCCCTTGTTTTGGGCGTCACGCAGGCGGACCGAAAATAAAGGTCCCCGGGTGCCGGCAGTATCGACCATCAGGTAACCGTCCTTTTCGATGGATCTGATGGAGCCGGTTTCCCCATCCAGTGTCAGTTTATAATCACTGTTTGAAAAATAGACGATGTTGCTGTTTCGCTTGTTGCTTATACAAGATGTCGTCATAGTAAAGATCAGGAACAACATCAGATAGCCAATTTTTTTCATTCACTAAAATTGTTAGGTATTTATTACAGTCATTCAATCTCAATATCAAAAGGTAACGCAGGTAATCCGAGTCCATTATATAACTGACAAATTGGAAAATTGGAATAACCATATCTTAACTGCTGGATATTACCTGCTTTTAGACTAACTGTGTTTTCAGATGTGATCATTCCCTCTAATTTGACTATTCCTCCATCTGCAAGTATCGCTGAAAAGCCCTGTACGATCTTTCCTTTTCCCTTATTGACTAACCCTCCATAACAGTTTTTAAATTTTAAAATAAGCATCGATCCGTTTTTGTCAGCAGATTCGATTTCGGGCCCCTGACAAATCAATTCTTTTTTATCATAAGTTTTGTTCAAAGCACAAAGTGCCAGCCTTCTACCTACATCTTGTTTGTTTTTGGGGTGAATATCATCCTTTAATCCAATGTCGATTGCAGTGACCATTCCCGTATGGGGATATTTCAAACACGCCTGTTGTGCCAATCTAAACTTCGCCCACGTTTCTGAAGCCAGATTTGTATCATCTTGGTTCTCGAATCCCGCAAGCTGTACAAAATAAACCGGCATCAACGGATCTGAAAATTTATTCCTCATCATTTCCATATAATCACCAAACCAATCGACATACTTTTCAGGGAAAATTGCATCAGACTCACCCTGATACCAAATAATTCCCCTGCTAGAATAAGGAACGATCGGGTTTACCATGGCATTAAAACAATAGGATGGTAGATGTTGCGGCTTAAGATTCGGGCGACTTCCTTCCCGGTTGCCATCTTCCCATTTTCTTATCAAATTCTCAAACCTGCCCTCAGAGTCTTTAGTCCGTTTATGAATAAATCCAGTATCCGCACAGTTTTCAATAGTAGCCTGGTCCATGAATGTCAATATGGACGCGCCTCCATATGAAATATCTACCAGACCAATTGCCACATTTAGTTGCTGGTTCAATTCCCGTCCGAAAAAATATCCTGTTGATGTCTTTGTGGAAATAGTTGCAGGACTACAAACTTCCCATTTCGCATCTGCATACTCCAGAGGAATAACGCTCCCTTTTTGGGGAAGCGTAAAAAAACGAATATTTTTATATTTTGCTTTTTTTATCTCCTCATCTGCATTCAATACCCTATTTACTGTCATACGCATATTTGACTGACCTGCACATATCCAGACCTCGCCCAACATCACATTTTTTATGGTTGTTGTATCATCCCCAAAACCAACTAACTCGAACGGACCACCATATGGCATAGCCGGAAGTTCCACTGTCCATTTTCCATCAATCCCTGCTCGTGCTTCTGTGCTTAATCCATTTATTTTAATTATAACAGATTCTTTCAGGCCAGCAGTACCCCAAATAGTAATCTTCTTATTTGCCTGTAAAACCATGTTGTCAGTAAAAATGCTGGCAAACTTTACTTTTGCATCAACAGATTTTGCCGGCATTATGAACAACACAGACACGGATAAACTTATAATTAATCGTTTTATGTCTCCGATCATAACCTAACCCATTTTAATTCTTAAATACTTCCTTGATGACTTCTAATTTCATGCTTTTATCTCCTTTTGTCGGAGCAAGGATTCCGCCTTCGCCAAATTCATTCCAGGCATAAATGGTAAATGCTTTTTGGGTAGTTCCGTCTTTTCGTGGGAAACCGAAATTGGTCGTCTTCAATAACTCCCGTTTTAGTACTTCAAGTCCGGTTTTCCACTCTTCACGGGTTGGAAAACTGTAACAGGCCCGGTCCACACGCCACGGACGGGGATTCCATCCTGCCGGGAAATAAGGAACCCAGTTCAGAATGTCGTTCCTGCGGATGTCACGGATCTTTTGTGCCCAGGCAAGCAGGTCTTCGTAAGGATAATCCTCTTCTGTTTGAGGTAACTCACTGGCAACCGGACTGCTCATGTATTGCATAGTGACGTCAACCTCCCCGATCGTTGAGAAAAAATGAGCTGCTCCTATTTTTTGCTCGCGATATGTACCCAGTGCAATCAACAGTTCTCCTACTCCCGCATCTCTGGCCTTTTGACGGAACATTTGTAAAATCTGTTTGCATTTCGGCACATTTTCGCCGCAATCTCTATAAAACTGGTACCCTGAGTGTATTTTCAGGACGGCCCGGTTGTCAACACGCAGATAGCTGGGATGCTTCATCGCGTTTATCGCAACATCTGCACACTTTTCCCAGTCCTGGTCTGTTTCAATAGTGAAGGGTTTATGGTTGCATAATTCCACCATAAACTTCATCCGGTTGGCATAGGGCGATTTCATAAAAAAATCAAGGCCGGCATTGAGCTTGCTACAATTGTTGTTAGCCTTGATATTCCCTGGATAATACCACAGAAACGAGAAAAACCCAACCCCATAGTCCGACGCTGCCAAAATCTCTTT
>JBFXKJ010000051.1:0-19716 GCA_050173895.1 Mangrovibacterium sp.
ATCAGGTTCTCGATAACAGACAGATGTGCATACAGATTGAACGACTGGAACACCATGCCCATGCGCTGGCGGATGTGAGCCACATTGATCTTTTTGGCAAGCAGCGGGATCCCATCGACTGTAATGTCGCCCCCCGAGGGCGTTTCGAGCAGGTTCAGACAACGCAGAAAGGTACTTTTACCGGTGCCGGAGGGACCGATTACCGAGATTACTTCACCTTTGCGGATGTCGGCATTCACATCGCGCAACACCGTGAGACTACCGTAATGTTTGGATAAATTGCGTACCTGTATCATTTTGTCATGAGCTTTTTAAAGTTTAACCGCCTTCTTTTGGGATCCACGTTAATTTCGATATAATCAAGCACCAGGGTCATCAGCCATGCAATAAAAATGTAAATTACCGCGGCCATGATGAGCGGAAAGAAAGCATCGAAGGTCCGGCTCCGGATAATGTCGCTGGCTTTGGTGAGATCTTCGACGGCAATGTACCCGACTACGGATGTCATTTTGACCAGGGAAATAAATTCCCCTTTGTACACAGGCAGCACTCTTCGCAGCGCCTGAGGCATGATAATGTGGATGAAGGTCTGTGCTTTTGTGAAGCCTGAAGCAACGCCGGCTTCGGTTTGTCCTTTGTCGATGCTTTCGATGGAGGTGCGGAACATCTCCGACACATAGGCTCCAAAATTAATCCCGAATGCCAGGATGGCCACCAAAACGGGATTGATGTTCACTGAGGCAAAAACAACATAATAGATGATCATTAAAAGAACCAGCACAGGTGTTCCGCGAATGAGCGAGATATAAAAAGAAGAAAGCGAATTCATCAGTTTATTGCCCGACATTCGCATTGCACATACCAGTCCCCCGATCACAGTTCCGGTGAGCGAGGCAAACACAGAAATCAAAATGGTTATCAAAAGTCCCCGCAGGATCATCATGTACCGGTTTTCCCTGATAATATTGTTGTAGAAGCTGTTTCCCAGGCGGGTTGCAAAAGATCGTTTCTCCGGCTCGGGAACCTGGCCGTCATACCGGGCAAGTTTGCTTCTGGGTGCAATGACGGCGGTACGGAACAGGGCGTATTGGTCTGAAAAATTGACCTGTTCGGCTCTTTCGGGACTGATGCAGATCCCGTCGGAGATCAGATCCACCTTGCCTGACGACAGCGCGGCTACAAGAGCCGGGAATTCGATGTTTACAAATTCAACTTCATAATCTCGCCGGTCAGCAAATGTGCGGAGCATTTCAATATCAAACCCGACATACTGATCGTTGATCACCGCCACGTAGGGCAGATCTTCGACCGAAACGCCGGCAACCAGTTTTTTCCCGGAAGAAATTTGGCGGAACTGAGGCATGACCGCTTCATCGGCATCGTGTGCAAACCATCGGTCGGTCATTTTCTCATAAGTACCGTCCTGCCTGATCTCTTTCAGGAAATCGTTGAACTCCTGCAGAAGCGCAGGATTGTTCTTATTAAAGCCCACTCCCAGGGGCATTTCATACACATCGTCCGACAACAATCCCAGGTCGGCATTCCGTTTCATCACCAGATTCGCTGTTATGAGGTCGAACATGGCCACATCGATCTTGCCGCTTTTGAGCGAGGTCATCATGTCGGCGGTACTTTCAAAGCGGGCTATTCCGGCTTTTGGATACTTTTCAGAGACAAAGGCGTCATGAACGGTTCCTGTGAAAATGCCGATCTTTTTATCAGCGATGTCGTCCAGCACCGACATTTTTCCGGACGGTGCCTGTCCTTTCTGATCGCCCATCAGAACGCCGAGTTTGTCCCGGGCAGCAATACGGTCAGCTCCGGTTTTATTGTCGGATGAAGTTTGTTTCTCTGAAATGGCTTTTCTTACAAAAACAGCAATTCCACTGTTGTAATAGGGCTCTGAGAACAGAACTTTCTTCGCCCGTTCTTCCGTAATGGAGAGACCTGCGCCAACCAGGTCGACTTTTCCGGAAATCAGGGCCGGGAGCAAACCGCCAAACTCCATATTGACAATTTCCAGTTTTTGACGGCGTTTTTTTGCAATATATAAAGCCAGTTCGATATCAAATCCCTCTATTTTCTGATCCTGTCCTACATATGCCATTGGTTCCGTCACTGCCGCTGTTCCGAAACGAAGGATGTCGTTTGTTTCTTCCTGTTCCACAACCGGCACGGGCCCGGGAGCACCCTGTTTTGGAAACCACCGGGAAAGCATTTCCTTGTAAATTCCGTTCGTATTGATTTCCTGAAGGACACTGTCAACAGTTGCTTTCAATGCCTCATTATCCGGTGCCACGGCAAATCCATATACATCGGGCATTAACAACTCTTCGAGCACGGTTCCGCCCTGAGTTTTGGCAGCCAGGTTCTCAAGTACCGGCTTGTCGTAGACGGTACCGTCGGCTTTCCCGTTGAGAACGGCCAGTGCACAGTCATAGACCGAATTATAATACTCGATTTTTGCATCGGGAAACCGCTGTAAGGCCATCTTGTCGGCAACCGTTCCGCCGGGAACGGCGATTTTCCTGCCTCCTTCCAGATCGGCCAGCCGGGTGATGACATGATCGTTGTTGTCGCAGGCAGCCACGAGCAACAATCCCAGGAAAAACCCCGGGAATCTAATCTTTTTCGTAATTCTCATGAAACTACAGGGAAATGATAAATGAATGAGCTGAACTTAATCTCTGATCTTTCCAACAACAACGGCTCCTTCTGATCTTCAAAGATGCATTAAAGATATAATTTTTGCATATCAAATTTTCAGGAATTACCATATTGTTTTTTATCCGGAAAATTTAGAATAATTCTTTACTTATGTTCGGACGACACTTGGTCATATGTTTGTATCTTGCATCATCAATAACGTTTTTGTGGAAAAATCTGTGTTGAATTTATAGGAATGAAATAGCCATGATATTGCAACACCAACTGAAAGTGAGCATAAACACCAAGTCATGGCTATTCGCTTCGCGGATTTCGCAAGCTCAATTCCATGCGGCAATTAAAAAACAAATTATTCACACATGAAACGAGCATGGGAGCCGCGGCATCTGCCCGAGCCTATGTTTTTCGGCGAGTTCCATACGTCGATGTCCTTTGGAAAAGGTATGAAGTTTAGTACGCAAATTATGCACAGTTAATTTGAAGTGAAAAACATATGAAAAACCTGATTAAAGATTTATGGCTTTCGGTCACTTTGATCCTGGGCGCATCAGCTCTTCTTTTGTTTTCCGACCTGGAGCAACGGCGGGATGAAAAGCAGGGTACAGCAGAAAAACAGTGTCCCTTCATTGCTATCATGCAAATCCGCTCTACTCCGCTGCTCGACAGTCATGTTTCGGGTATTATGAGCCGGCTTGCAGAACTTGGTTTTGTCTCGTCCGACAAATCAAATATCAGGATATTCAATCCTCAGGGGGATTTAGGGACAGCGAATGCAATCGCCCGTGATCTTGCGAATGGTCCGTGGGATATGGTGATCACTTCCAGTACAATATCGCTTCAGGCCTTTGCCAAGGCAAACCAGAGCGTGAAAAAGCTGCATGTGTTCGGTGCGGTGACTGATCCGGTCGGTACGGGTTCCGGGATAACCGGGCCTGGAGCGGATCAGCATCCGCCTTATATGGCCGGCATCGGAACTTTTCAGCCTGTAAAAAGATCCTTTGAAGTAGCCCGGGAATTAAACCCGGCGATCAAAAAAATCGGAGTGGTTTGGAATCCGGGAGAGCAATGTTCAGAAGCCTGTTTACGTGAGGCACGACAGATATGTGAGAAACTGGGCATCGAGCTGGTCGAAGCCATTGCCACCAATACTTCTGAGGTTTCGGAAGCTGCCCGTTCACTGCTTTCAAAAGGGGTGGAAGCGATCTGGATCGGCGGGGATACAGTGGCCACCGCTTCAGCAGGCATGATGATCAATCTTGCCAGGCAGGCCGGTATTCCGGTGTTCACCAATGATCCTGTCGATGCGGCTTCCGGTGCGCTGTTCGGAGTCGGAGCTGATTACGTGACAGTCGGCACCTATACAGCCGACATGGCCGCTGCAATTCTTCACGGGAAAAAACCATCGGAATTCAGAATTGAAAACGTCATCCCGGAACTTCTTAAGGTGAACGAACGGGTATTGCAGTCCATGGAAAAATCCTGGAAAATGTCTCCGGCTGTTGCTGAAGCTCTCCGCAAACAAGACGAAAAAGGGCAGAATTCAGGAGAAGCGAAAGTGATGACCCCTGTAGTTCATCCTGACAGGCCCTACAAATTAAGAATGGTTCTTTACAGTGAAACGGAGTTTGCCGAGAGGTGCCGCGAAGGGCTTCTTGACGGCATAAAGAAAGCGGGACTGCAGGAGGGAAAAGATTACGAACTGATCGTTTATAATGCACAGGGAGACATGTCGACACTTTCAAGTATTATGACAACAGTCAGGTCTGATCAGGTTGATCTGCTGATGGTAATTTCGACGCCTGCCTTGCAGGCGTCTCTTCGCCAGGCAGGCACAGAAACCAGAATTGTTTTTACCGGAGTGGGCGACGCGGTTAAAGCTGGTGCCGGGAAATCGGAGAGCGATCACCTTCCCAATGTGACCGGTATCACAACCCGGTCCCCTTTTGACGAAATGGCCCTCTTGATCAGGGAAACGCTGCCGGCCGTAAAAGAGGTGGGAACCCTGTTTACGCCGGCCGAGATAAACAGTGTTCTTTATAAGGACTGGTTTATGGAAGCGCTTCAAAAGCAGGACATCGGGCTGAAGGCTGTCCCGGTAACTTCAAGTGCCGATGTGCCGCAGTCGGCAACCGAACTTTGCCGAAGCGGAATCGATATGGTGTGTCAGATCGTTGATAACCTGACCCGTCCGGGTTTTGCGCTGATCGCCCGCAAGGCGGCCGAGAATCATCTTCCGGTATATGTTTTTGACAGCGATCAGATTAAAAGCGGAGGAGTCATCTGCCTTTCACGTGATTATTATGATGCGGGACTGGAAGCCGCAGAAGTTGCTGTCCGGGTACTCAATGGGGAGAAAC
Organism: Mangrovibacterium sp.; assembly: GCA_050173895.1. Classification (GTDB taxonomy): domain Bacteria; phylum Bacteroidota; class Bacteroidia; order Bacteroidales; family Prolixibacteraceae; genus JBCFBK01. The sequence continues at coordinate 5,025 of JBFXKJ010000051.1, forward strand.
CCGACGATATTCCTTTCTCGAACACACGTTCGCAGAAGATGATTTATGACAGCGATCTGGCGGCAAAATTTAAATTGAACCTCTCATCCGATTTTATCAGGACTGCAACTGCATTAAAAAAATAAAAAATCAGGACATTTATGGAACTTAAAACGGAGCAAAGGGGAAAATATCTGATGATATCAGCGGCAGGAAGGTTGGATGCCAGCTGGTCTGAGTATTTTGCGGATGTATTTCTTAATTATATCCGAAGCGGGAATCATCATCTGATTATTGACGCCGGTGCCATGGATTTCCTGAGCTCAGCCGGTATCCGGTCGTTGGTCCGGATTCATAAGGAGCTGCATTCGGTCAACGGCAGTTTTGCGATTGTCAATGCCGCGGCTTTTGTACAAAAAACCCTTGAAGCGACGGGCTTCGGGATCTGGCTTAAAAATTCCCTGCCTGACGACATACTGCCGGCTGCCGGACACGGGGATCCGGAGAACAGTTTTGTCACCGGGCGTTTTCTGCTGAATGAAAAAGGGCAGATGCGATTTTGGACCGTAAGTGCATGGAAGGGCTGGCAGGCGGTTGAATCGTCGGAAGCCCGGATAATTGCATTTCCGGAGAACCGGTTTTCTTTGGGAGTCGGAAGTTCTTCGGTCAGCGGGGAAACGGAGAAGGACCGTTTTGGTGAGTTTATTGCGGTCTGCGGGAATGTGGCCTACCAGGCGCCGGAAGAAAGAGGAAGGCCCGATTATCTTTTAGGGGTGAACGAGTTTGTCCCGGAAATGCTGGTGATTCAGGCGATGGTATGTGAAGGGGAAATGGCCCGTCTGTTTCGTTTTGCTCCGCCAAATGGTCAGGAGGAAATACCCTTTTCAGCATTGGCCGGCGAAATTCTTTCCATGTGCGGTTCCCCGGCGGCATTTGTGATTATGGCTGAAACCGGGGGATTGGTGGGATCAAACCTGATCTGTTCGCCGGCGAAGATCAGTCAGCCCATCCCGGATTCCATGGTTGTCCGGGATTGGTTATCCTTTTGCGGGGAGAGGGTTTTTACCGGTGAGCAGACGCTGATCTTTGGCTGCGTGGCAGAGGCGGCGATGGAAGCCGATTTTCCGCAACTGAAGGTGTTGCCTTCATCTGCCGCCATCGCGGCCCGTGCACATGCGGCCGTCTTTCCTTACCAACCCCTTCCCAATGGAAATATTGATCTGAAGAGTCAAACAGAAAAGTTTTTCAGCGGTCCGCCACCGATGGCGCTGATGAGGCTGATTGACGACAACCGGCCGGTCCAGGGACTGGGTGAAAGCACATTTATCAGGGGGGCATGCTGGTGTGCACCTCTCACCAAAAATACGGAGGGCTTACAAAGATGAATTTAGTTATAGGCGCTTTTACAATCGGATTAATTCTTTCGCTGCTGTCGCTGGGGATGCTCATCAGTTTCAGGATGATCCGCTTTACCGATATCACCGTCGACGGTTCCATCACACTCGGAGCAGCGCTTTCTGCTGTGCTGATCATGAAGGGATGGGATCCGTGGCTGGCCACCATGCTGGCATTTTTAGCCGGTGCGCTGGCCGGCGCGATCACCGGGATCCTCCATACCCGCTTTAAGATACAGGAAATCCTGGCGGGTATCCTGATGATGACCGCCCTGTATTCCATCAATTTGCGGATCATGGGAAAGAGTAACATCCCGCTTCTTGACACCAAAAGCGTATCAGGATGGGCGGAAAACCTGGCCGTATCATTGACGGCAGACGGTTCTAACCTGATCATTTTTGGCTGGCGGGTACCGGTTACCGATTTTGCTTTTTTTGCCAGCAGTGTCGTGTTCTGTGTCCTGATTGCCATCGTGCTTTACCGGTTTTTGCTGACTCACTTCGGAACGGTGCTCCGTGCCACGGGAAACAATGCCCAAATGGTTCGCGCACAGGGTGTGAACAATAACACGATGGTGGTGTTCAGCCTGGCGCTGTCGAATGGTTTGGTCGCTCTGTCGGGCGCCTTGCTTGCCCAGTATCAGGGGTTTGCCGACGTTCAGATGGGAATTGGCATGATGGTGTGGGGGCTGGCCAGCATTATCATCGGAGAAGCACTGGTGGGAAGATCGGGGATCGGGATGACCATTGCCGGCGCCATTCTCGGGACGATCCTTTTCCGGCTGCTGATTGCAATCGCCCTCAGATGGGGACTGAACCCCAACGACCTGAAGCTGGTTACGGCATTTTTTGTTTTTGCGGCTCTTGTCGCACCCGGCTTGTTTAAAACATTTAGCCAGAAAATTCTTAAACGGTCAAGTCATGCTCAGGATTGAAAATCTGTCAAAGACATTTTTCCCATTCACCATAAACGAAGTAAAGGCTCTCCGGAATATCAGCCTGACGGTGAAGGAAGGCAGTTTCACTGCCGTGATCGGAACGAACGGCTCCGGAAAAAGTACGCTGCTTAACGCCATTGCCGGAACCTTCATCCCTGACCAGGGAAGAATTGAGCTGGACAACAACCGGATTGATCAATGGCCTGAGTACAAAAGGGCCCAACTGATCGGCAGGGTTTTCCAGAATCCTTTTGCCGGGACGGCGGCCGACATGAGCATCGCCGAAAACATTGTCATGGCTATGCGGCGGGGCCGTCCACGTCCGCTTCGGATCGCAGTAAGCACAAAGGTTAAAGACGAAATTGCCGGACGGGTGCGAATGCTGAAAATGGGCCTGGAGGACCGGCTTGACAACCCTATCGGAACCCTCTCCGGGGGTCAGCGTCAGGCGCTGACCCTGTTGATGGCAACCTGGCTCCGACCCAGACTGCTGTTGCTGGACGAACATACTGCAGCCCTTGACCCCAAAAGCGGGGCAAAAGTGGCTGAACTAACCCGGCAGATCATCGCACAGGAGAAACTTACTGCGCTGATGGTCACTCATTCCATGCAGCAGGCGGTGGACTTGCCCGACCGGATTGTCATGATGCATCGTGGCCAAATAGTTGAAGACCTTGCTGCCGAAGCCAAAAAACGGGTCCGGGTGCATGATCTGATGGACATCTTCGACCGCGTACAGAAGCGGGAGCTCTTTGACGAATCGGTGGCTTCACTGCTGTACGAGCAATACAAATGACCGGCAGCAGACACCGGATGCCTGTATGTACGTTATCAAGGATGCATCCCATTCGCATCATCTGGAAAAACCTGCGGAATACATCGCCGTACTCCGCAAGTTTCTTCAGGAGACGGAGTAGTCATTTCATCTCCATGCACTCCGATACTTTTTCGGTCAAAATAGCCGACACGATTACGGACAATCTTCGCTGAGCCACGGGCAAGGTATAACACAACACCGGAAGGACCCATTCGAGCAGCGCCAGGTAGTAGGGCAGGGGGTCCTGGTTCCCTTTTACGCTTTGCAGCGCGTACTCCCTCATTTTCATCGCCAGAGCAGCATGCCGGGCCACTTTTTCGCTGTGCTTTCCGCCGTAAACGATCTGACGGCTTTCATACAGGCATGAAGGTTCATAAAAGCGAACAAGAAATTGAACGTAATCGTTCATGTCTTTTTCATCATCCAGCGGGGCATTATCGATCAGAAAAATGGCTTCCAGCCGCGCAAAATCAGAGATGACCGAACGGGGTTTCGTTTCAGAAAAGTCGATCAGGTAAACATTCAGGTTTTCGTCAAGCAGGATGTTCTGCATGTTCAGATCGCCGTGGCAGATACTGCTGTAATAGCTGACTGCGCTCTGCCTTCTTTCCGGGTATTGATATTTCAGATACCAGTAGGGATTCAGCGCTTTTCGGTTAAGTTCGTCAAGCTGAATATACCGCTCATCGGCCGAAATGGAGAAGAGTTCTCCCGCTGTATGGTAGATATGGGGAAAAAACGTCAAGGTCGGATCATGATCCTGAAAAGGATAAATGAATCCGTAAACCGGTTGGGCATACCAGGGTTTTAATATCCGTAGAAATACTTTATCGAATAAAGACAGGAGGAGGTCCATTTCTGCTTCATGAAAATAATGGGTGAGCCATTTAAGCTTGCTGCTTTCCCCGCCAATTCCTACAAAGTTGTAGCGCAGGGCTCCCATTTGTCCGTAATATTCTGTTCCCAGAACGATGGCACTGTTGTTAAAAATATAAGGCAGTGCATATTGTTTACATCTTTCGGACTCCCGTTCAATCAGGTTGCGCGCAGCCATTTTCAGGACTGTTGGCCGCATTTTTCGTCCTTCTGGGTCGTACGACGTTACCTGAAAGGTTTGGGCCGAGTAACCTCCGTGGAGAGCTTCAACTTTAACTTTTGCACAATCCGTATACAGACGCCTGATGAGAAACTTCTGCCAGCATTCCAGATGAAGTGGTTCGGGCGTTTCAATGGAAAGCCTGACCGCCCCGGCATCCCGTACTCCTTTTGAGAGGTAAACCCAGGCAGTTGGTTGTTTTACGACCCGCTCCGGATCGATGGGTCTCACTTCCGTGATGTTATCAATCACCAGATTTTCGTTCAGTAAGTCGGAAAATGAATAAACGGAATCACGGCTTTTCCAGTCACTCAGGATGAACGTGGCTCCGGTTAGTTTGCCCGCAACCGTTTCGAAGCCAGGCATGGATTGTTCCCTGATCAGAGCGGAAAGAATCGAATTTTCAAGCAGGACCACCGATACTGAGATCGCTGTATCGCGGTCTTTGATGATCAGCATCATCAATTCTTCGCCGGCTTTATCGAGTTGCCCCTTCAGTAAAAGTGCTGCATCGGCAAATTGACCCAGGGTCACCGACTTCATTTCATTGAGTTTTACCATACCAAGAGGCTCACCGGCAAATGAAATCGCACCGGAAAGCATAATGCCAGCCTTGTTAGGATCAGGCGATATCCTGAAGTCGGACGACCCGGCAGAGAGTGGGGACACGAATGCGGCCGCATTGCCTGTAGATACAAAGAGGCCGGGAAAATTGTCATCGTTGCACCCGGGTTCCGCCGGGTACCCGACCCCAACCGAACGGTACAGCTCGTTATAACCGGCGATGGTCGGGTTGCTCCAGACCAGGGCCGGAACAGCCGGCTTGCCTGAGGGAATGAATGTAAAGCCACTATTGCCGGATGTCCACCCGATATTCCCGGTGTTTTGCTCCGGAAGTGCTTTGACAGCCAGGCACGCGGCCTGCGGGCTTTCCTCAAATCTGAAAGCATTATGCATCCCAACTAACTCGATTACATGGTAAACCTCCGGACGGGTTCCGCATAAAATCAGCTCACCGTGCTTGCTCATGAGCATTTTCTGAGATTTGAGCAAAATGCGGATGCCGGTGCTGGACAAATAGTTGCATTTAGACAAGTCGAGCACCAGAAAGCGTTCGCTCTCCAGAACAGGTTTTAGAACATTTTCCAGTTCGATGCTGTTTGGGGTGTCGAGACGTCCTGCCGGTTGAATGACCTTGCAGGAAAAGTCTGAGATGAGTCTGAAATTTTGCTTTTTCGGGCACCCGTCGGCTGTTTTAAGGAAGTTTTCAGTTTGATTCATCAGTGTTTTTATTTGGCCGGTTTAATTTGAAAGCTCTCCGGTATCATGGTTATTCTTTTTTCTGAACGCGGAACATCTTTCCGTGACCAGGAACGATGAACCCGGCCATTCTCAACAGCATGCCGCGACTTTCTTCAGCCTGTTGCTGATCGTCGTCCTGAGCGGGAACCGTGCCGGGATCCTGCTGTTCTCCGTCAGGCCACCAGAAAACGTCTCCGGCAATGGCTATCAGTCCTTCGGCGGTATCGACTAAAAGGGAAAGATGATCGGGAGTATGCCCGGGGGTGCTGACAATTTCTGTGTCCGGACCCATGATGTGCTTGTCGAAGCTGACCATCAGATCCTGATCGTAGACCAGGTTATCATCGTAGGTTACTATTTTTGCCCGCGCGAAAATGCCGCACAACAAGGTGTGATCAGGATGCCCGTGCGAGAGGAAGACGTAATCAATATCATCGGTTGAGAGATTTTCACGGGACAAGGCATCCATAAGCTTTTGCCTGTTACATCCCGGATCAGTAATGATTTTCTTTCCTGAAGAAACAACCAGGCAACTTGCAGAACTGGCCACCCAACCATTCTCAACTTCACGGGCATACCCTTCAATAAGTATATTGACGGTGGCTTTTGCTCCGGCTGCTGAAGAATTACCTCCTTTTGAAAGACCCGAAGAGGTTAATAACACGATTGGAATGACTGGCATACGTTCATTCGTTAACAAAACATGAGGGAAACCTTTAGTTTAATACTTTGCTAATTTAGGAATTACAAAATAAAAAATATTAAAAAAAGGTCTATGTTTTAATAGCAAATGTAAAAACTCGATCATTCAATGAAGCCGGTTTATTCTTCCTGAAAAAAGGGTACCTGATTGCTTCGGGGATTGACGCTTTTATAGGCCGAAACATATTCTGACGGAGTCAGCTTCATGAGCCGTTTAAATTGTTCATTAAAATGAGACAGGTTGTTAAAGCCGCTTTCCATGCTGGCCCGCGAAACAGGCAGGTGATCTTCAATCATTAGTTTGCAGGCGTGCCCGATCCGTACTTCATTCAAAAACGACAGGAATGACTTGCCTGTATGTTTTTTAAAATACCGGCAAAATGCAGTAGGACTGATATTGGCAATGCTCGCTACGTTCTTCAGTCTGATCGGTTTGGTGAAATTCAGAATAATGTGCTCATGTATTTTGTTGAAACGATAAAAGTCATAGGAACTGACCGTTTTAGAGTACCCCAAACTTGTGTGGAATTTAAAATCAGTGGTGTTTGCCATGATATCCAGCAAAATGATCAGCTCCGTAATCCGCTGGATACCGCGTTGGGCAAACAGACGGATCATTTGCTGTGCTAACTGTTTCCGGGCTTTGCCTGTGAATTGAATCCCCCGTTGTGACCGGTTGAGTAATTCCTTAATGGACTGCATCTCCGGTAAATTGATGAAATTCTGATCAAAGATCTCCTTCCGGAATTGAATGATCAGCGCTTTTATTCCTGTCAGGTCTCCACCTTCGTAATACTTCGGATCACTCTTCCACCAGTGCGGAACATTTTCACCAATGATACTGATTTCTCCCTCCGTAAATCGATGAATTCCATCTCCTACATAGCTTGTTCCCGAACTTTTTACTACGTATAAGATTTCAATCTCCGGGTGGAAATGCCATGGCACTGAAAAATGAGGTTTTTCTTCGTCGTAAAAAATAACCGATTCACTGGGCGATGAGAGAAGTTTTTGATAAAAAGGCTTCATATTTTTTTACGGTATTAGCCCAAATTAGCTCTTTTGAAAGAATTCATGCTAAAATAGCATTATATCTGGATAAAAAACCAAAATGTCCGAATTTAAATTCAGACTAAATTTAATACGCACAATGGCACTGGTTTCGAACACGTTTAAAGAATAAAAGCAAAAACGTATAAAACGAGCATGGAAGCCGCGGTTTACGCCCAGGGTGATGTTTATTGGCGGGTTCCATACCGTTGGTAAGCGTCTCAAGGCGATGACGCAGAATACGCAGATTGCAGTTGGTCAAATTGAAAATATAAACTTATGAAAGAATTTGCTTTAATCGATTGGCTGGTCTTCATTGTATACGGAGTGATCATCGTTTTTACCGGGCTATGGGTTTCCCGTACAAAAAAAGGAGAAGAGAAAACATCACAGGATTATTTTCTGGCTAACCGGTCACTTCCATGGTGGGCAATCGGTTCCACCCTCCTTGCAGCGAACATATCGGCCGAGCACTTTATTGCAATGTCCGGCTCGGGATATGCCATTGGACTCGCCATTGCCGCGTACGAATGGATTGCTGCGGTCGTGCTTATATTTGTGGCAAAATTCTTTCTTCCTGTTTTCATTGAAAAAAAGATCTATACAATGCCGCAGTTTCTGTCACAGCGGTATGATAAGAGGGTGAGTACCTGTTTAGCCGTTTTCTGGATACTGGTTTATATTTTCGTCAATATTACTGCCGTTCTGTATTTGGGGGCCCTCGCTATGGAACGGATCATCGGAATACCTTTGATTTACGGGATCATTGGCTTTTCGTTTTTCTCGGCAGTTTACTCCCTTTGGGGCGGAATGAAAGCGGTGGCCTGGACCGATGTGGTGAATGTGATCATATTAATATTTGGAGGACTTGTCACAACTTTTTTAGCCGTAAGCGCACTGGGCGAAGGACATGGATTTCTTTCGGGCTTTGCCGAACTGATTGACAAGGCTCCTCAAAAGTTCCATATGATTATCAGGGAAGGTACTGTTTTTGTCCCGGATGGAGCAGGCGGTCAGAAAGACGCGTTCCTGGATCTTCCCGGCCTGGGGGTTGTTCTTGGCTCCATGTGGCTGACCAATATCGGATTCTGGGGATTTAATCAGTTTATTATTCAGCGTGGCCTGGCTGCAAGAAATCTAAAGGAAGCCCAGTACGGAGTTGTCTTTGCGGGATATCTGAAACTTCTGGTTCCTCTGCTGGTTGTAATCCCGGGTATTGCTGCATTTGCTTTAGGTGCAGATCTGGGAAAATCGGACGAAGCTTATCCCTGGTTGCTCAACCATGTAGTACCCGTTGGAATAACGGGCCTGGCCTTTGCGGCTATAGCAGCGGCGGCTGTCTCTTCGATCAGTTCCCTTGTAAACAGCACCTCGACCATTTTTACAATGGATATTTACAAAGCTCATTTTAAAAAAGACGCTTCAGAGAAGCAATTGGTACGTATTGGCCGTTTGGTCGCCCTGACAGCCCTTGTGATTTCGACCGTGGTTGCACCCCAGCTTAAATCGCTCGATCAGGCCTACCAATACATTCAGGAGTATACCGGATACATCTATCCCGGCGTCTTCCTCATCTTCTTTTGCGGTTTATTCTGGAGGCAGGCAACAGCAAGGGCGGCTTTATGGGTGGCGCTGTTAACCATACCCATGGGTATTCTGTTTAAGATTCTGAATCCGGGTTTGCCCTTCATTCTTCGAATTGGCTACGTTTTCATCATTTTAACTTTTGTTATGATCGGCCTGAGTCTGACCGATAAAACGAGCCGGATTAACAACGAAGCCATGGATGAGTTATCCCGGAACAAATTGGTGCGCACCGGATGGATGATCATCGCCCTGGCCTCACTTATCGGACTGTTTGTTGCTTTTTGGGTGGTTCAGATGAAACAGCTTGCCCTCGATTCGATTTATGTGCTGGTGACAGGATTCATCCTGATCGGCGTCATTATGCTGTTCAACGTGACCTGGAAGACGATGGACGCAAAAGGGATCATTATAAAAAGTACCATCTTCAAAACCACACCGGTATTTGATATAGCAGCCATTGGCATTTGCAGCATTCTGGCGACAATCTACTACTTTTTCTGGTGAAAGTTGACTAAACACGTCCAGGCTCCCGTATTCTTAACTGTCGATATGCCGGGGAAGAAACTTTCGATGCGAGGTAAAAAACAGGAGAAAAACTTCTTTGTTTTCCTCCTGTTCCTTTTTTATTTCTTTGCTTCATCAAGCGGAACGTAGAAGGTCGTGGTCGTGGGCGTATAAATACCCCAGGTGAGAGAACCAATCAATCCGTTAACAAAAGACGTGCTGGTTTTAACTACGTAATTTGCCCTGCCGCCGACATACTTGGACGCATTCAGCGTGGCGCTGCCGGATGGAATCAAACCATAAAGCCAATGGCTGTTCCATTGTTTCTGCACTTCAATAACCGGTTCGTCAGCAGTGACATCCCCAATCAGGATCCGGTTGTTATAACACGATGAAAGAGCAAAAGTGACCGCAACAATAAATAGAATTTTTTTCATAAAAAAGAAATTAAGACTGTTACAGAATAATGGCTATCATGCACAAAAGTATAAAATTATTATTTCGTATACTCGCATTTAATGATAAAAATTGAGTTTGTATACTACGCTTTTTCTTCGCAAATTAAGCTCTTGTCTGAACTGTAAAATGAACGATTTATGATCTTCATTTCAATTCTTCGGTTTATATTTGCAGGGGATGATTTAGAGAAAATGGCAGTGGAAGAACAGATTATCTGGAATAGTTTTGTTGCCGGGGAAGCAAGTGCATTGCGTTTCCTGCATGAGAAGTACTATTATCCCATGTGCATATGGGCCAATAAACATCTTCGGGATGAGCTTGTCGCTGAAGAGCTCGTTTCCGATTGTTTTATCAAGCTCTGGGAGCGCAGGGAAAGGATAGAAATTAAAAAGTCGCTTAAATCATACCTGTTTTTAATGCTTCGTAATCAGTTGGTAAGCCATCTGAGAAAGGAAAGAAACAAACTGCTCATTGAAACAGATAGACTTCCTGAGATCGTTGATGAAATGGCTGTGGAACAGGATTTCTATGTGAATTTATACAGTGCTTTCAATAAGCTGCCGGAGCGAAGGCGCAGAATTCTGGAGCTGGCAGTTTTTGAGTCGCTCACGTACAGGGAAATCGCAGAGCGCCTGAATATTTCTTTAAACACTGTTAAGACTCAAATTGGTCGCGCCTACCAGGCTCTGAAAGAAGAACTCGATCCGAAGGAATTCGTTCTCCTGTCGGTGCTTTTAGAAAAAAATTAAGTATTCGCAAAAAACATATTTCCTCTGTCACCCTCTTTTAATGGTTCCGGCGTCGTACAATATGAGAAACGATGGTGAGCATGAAGTCTGAAAATGAAATCTGGCCGCTCATTGCGGGGCATCTTAATCAGGAACTCTCAGAAGGGGAATCATCTCTGCTTAAAACGTTGATTCAGGATCAAGGTCAAAAAAAATTATTCCAAAGGGTGAAAGCCATTCATTCGGCTTTGAATGAAATGAAAAACAAGGGTGTCCCAATCCCGTCGGTGGCGTTCTTTCATATTCCGGTTCCCGAATTCAAAGAGGCGATAATCGATCCCGATGCCCGTTTTTACGGCACCCGGAAAGAGCAGGTTGCCTGTTCGAAAAAGAATACCGGCTTGTTTTCGGCATTTAAGAAGAACGGCGATGTGATGGCCGTTTTCGTGGGGCACGATCACCTGAACGATTACGTGGTATGCTGGAAAGAAATCATGCTTTGTTACGGCCGGGTAACCGGAAGCCGGAAAACATCCCACTATAACCATCCCGATGGAAGTAATGGCGCCCGGGTGATCGAACTGACCGAAGGAGAACGTGCTTTTGAAAGCTGGATCCGGCTTCGGACGGGAGAGAAGATCAAATTGTTTCAATACCCCTTTGACTTTATCGATAAATAAAAAGATTTAAGCACATGCGTAAATGGAGATTGCCTGTTATGGTTGCTTTTTTAGTCTGTTGCGCTGACTTTGCATTCGCCCAGGAGCGGATTTTGGATCATGACGTCGTAATCAAAGACGGAAAACTTCAGCCCTGGACAGAGTACGACAATGTACTCAGGTGGAGTATGAATTATTTGAAGAATTGTCCCGCGTATAAAACTAAATTCGGAGACGACCCGTTGTATCTGGTCACATCAAAGCTGCATCCGGATGGTTCGTTCATCCATAAGCAAAATAATCAGGGCAGCAATGTCTATTGGGGAATGGAGACCTTCAAAAAGTATTACGCATACACCGGCGATCGTGCGGCGTTGTTGCCTGTCAGAAATCTCATCGAAAGAGTTGCGTTTTATCATACACCAAACGACTGGGCGTGGGGGAACGTTCCCCGGACACAGGACGATACTCCCGACGGAGAATACACAGACGAATGGGGCGGGGTTGATAAAATCTGCATGGTTGCCCTGGGTTATCTGAATTATTACCGCTTTACCGGCGAAAAGCAGTATTTTATAAAGGCCGAACATATCGTTCAAACAATATTACGGCATGTTAAACGGGGAATGAGAAACGATCGCCTCTTCCGTTTATTGTAAACCTGAAAACCGGCGAAATCCTTGATCCGTATTGCTCCAATATGATTTTGGCGATCCAGCTTTTTGATGAGTTTACAGAGCATTGTCCGACCGGTTCAGACAAAAAAGAACTAAAAAGAAAGCGGAACTTGCTCTGGAGATGGATCCGGGATTATCCGATGAAGAATAATCTGTGGTCGGGCTATTATGAGGATGTGGAATCCAATTATACCAACCTGAATCAGCAAAACCCGATGGAAACGGCACGGTATATTCTGGATCATCCCTTCATTGACCGGAACTTCAGGAAAAACGTACCGGCTTTGATTGGTTGGGTAAAAAATCGTTTTGGACAGGTAGAACGTTATGGCGCAACCAGCATCAAGGAGCAGGACGGATGTTTCAAAGAGATGAGCAGCCATACCGCCCGTTACGCTTCGGTCGTAGCCAAATGGTTTGGTGTATGCCTTGATGAGCAGGTTCGTGAAGAGGCCCGCGCCTCCTTTGCGTTGGCAAGCTATTCGGCCTGTAACCGATATTCGAAAAACCAGCAGGCAATCAACTATACCGGAATTGAATATCCGGAGCCCTGGTTCTCCGATTCATACTGGGATTATTTACCGCACATTCTGGATGGTATGGCCGAAATGCCCGAAATGTTGCCGCCGGACGAAAATCATGTTTTTTATTCCTCATCCCTGATTAATCGGATTCGTTATGAGCCGGACAATATTTCCTATACTACCTTTGCTGATTGCGGAACGGAACGGATAAAGCTCACTTTTACTCCGGAAGTCTTCTCAAATGGCAAATTGCTGGATAAAAGCTGCTGGCATTTCGGGGATTTTCGGGGAAATAAAAATATCCTGGTTATTCGGCGAAAAGGTATTAATGAAATTGAAATAAAAAAGAAATTCTGACTTTAAATCAAACCCGTAGTTGCTTTGCCCCGCAGGTGCATGATGGAACGATCATGACCGCACAGGGATGCATACGACCACTGAACTGTTAAGAAAATGAAACGAATCCGCATTCTGTTGTTGTTGTTTGTCAATCTGTATGTGTTTAAGGTATCAGCCCAAAAAGCAGATACTTGTTTTTATGTGCAGGCAGATCTGGCGACCCGCTGGATCTGGCGGGGCGTGGCTTATTCAGAGGCTCCGGTTATCCAACCGTCATTGGGTTATACATCCGGTAAGCTCGACCTGACGATCTGGGGTTCTTACCCAATCGAACGCCGTGCCTACAGCGAGATTGATTTCATGTTTGAGTATCAGTTTACTCCTCGGCTCAGCCTTGGGTTCGTCGATTATTTCGCAATCAATGATTCGGTTGGCGCCAAACACGATTTCTTTAATATGAAGCGGGAAACCACCTGGCATATGCTGGATATCTACGGAATCTGGCAGCCGCTGGAAAAGATCCCGGTTTCGGTCCTTTATTCGCTGTGGTTTTGGGGAGCCGACCGCGATCCGGGGGGAAAACAAAATATGTCGTCCTATGTTGAAGCAAAATATGAAAAGCAAGTTGGCCACGCAACGGCAAGTCTTTTTGCCGGAATGACTTTGGGGAAAGGATTTTACGCCTCCCGGGCAGCAGTTGTCAATATGGGCGTTGGCCTTTCAAGTCCCGTCACGTTAGGCGGTCTGGCTTCAATTCCTGTTAAAATGGAGTTCGTGCTGAATCCGTATTCACAAAATGCGTACATTAATGCAATCTTCACCATTAGATAAATGCATGAAAAACAAGCTGTCATTGGGATTCTTCCCGACTCCTTTATATGAATTGAAAAATTTGTCGAAGCAGTTTGGGGGCTACCGGATATTGATCAAGCGGGATGACCATAATGGTGTGGCAACTGGGGGTAACAAGGTCCGGAAACTGGAATACCTTCTTCAGGATGCCCTTGACCAGGGATGTGATACAGTTATTACTGCCGGAGCCCGGCAATCGAACCACTGCCGTCTGACAGCGGCTGCCTGTGCGCAGACCGGATTGAAATGTCACTTGTTACTGGGAGGCGAAGAGCCGGAAGAGTATAACGGAAACCTTCTGCTTTCCGCTTTGCTCGGGGCAAAGATTCATTTTACCGGTGATCATCGTAAAGGGGAGGACATTCCCATTCTGGCTGAACGATTAAAGAAGGAGGGAAACAAACCCTATATTATCCCCTATGGAGGATCAAACAGGATTGGTGCGTTGGGCTATGCCAATGCAGTGCTGGAGATCAGGGAACAATTGAAGGCAGCTAATCTGTCAGTTGACTATATTGTTTTTGCATCCAGTTCAGGAGGCACGCATGCCGGATTGCTGGCAGGATGTGAATTGTACGGGCTCGACAGTAAAATCATCGGGATTAATATTGACAAGGACGAGACCCAGGGCAAAACGCTGGAAGAAATTATTCGTGAGCTGATTCCGGGGGTGTTGGAATTGCATAACCGGAAGCCTGTGCTTTACGAACCGGATATCAGGCTGATCAGGGATTATGACAAAGGCGGGTACGGCATCGTAACCGGGCAGGAGAGAAGGGCTATTAAAATGCTGGCTGAAACAGAAGGAATTTTGCTGGATCCCGTGTATACAGCCAGGGCCTTTTACGGAATGATGGATTTAATGGAAAAGAAACTGCTAAAGCCCGGTTCAACTGTCTTGTTCCTGCATACCGGAGGAATTCCTGCGACATTTTGTTATGCCAAAGATCTGTTTTGTAAAACCTGCGGTGACTGATCCAAAGCCATCCTGCCGGAACCGGGTTGATCCCGGCAGGATTACTTTAAAAGGGAAACTTTTTACTCAAAAGAATAACCGGTTCCCGGAAGTTCGGAGAACGATTCTT
>JBFXKJ010000052.1:0-19614 GCA_050173895.1 Mangrovibacterium sp.
TGAATTTTGCGCAGAGCTATCGTCCGGAACTTTCAGCGCAATTTGAATCGTATCAGGAAGAAGAAAATAAGCTGTATTTGTTCCTATCCAGCGAATCTTTTTCGGAGACACTGGCGTTGCGCAATCTCCAGGAAGCAATTTTCAAGATCTGCGAGATTTTCCACCTGTTTCAACTCCGGGATGAGCTGGCATACCTGCAGGCATTTATCGATCAGGTGAATGGCTTCATGCAAAGCCGGAAAACAGATACACTGGCTTTTCTTTCCTGGTGGGAGGAGAAGGGATGCGAAAAAACCATTTCCGTTTCGGAGGATGTGGACGCGGTCAGGATACAAACGATCCACAAGGCAAAAGGTCTTGAGTACAATTATGTGTTTATTCCATTTTGTGACTGGTCGGTACGGATTTCCGGACAGCACGCGCCGGTACTGTGGTGCAGGCCATCGCTCGGGCCTTTTAACCGGCTGGAAACCATGCCTGTGCGATATGCTCAGATGATGCGGGATTCACATTTTTCCGGCGAATATTTTACAGAAAAAAGGAATGTCTGCATTGATAATCTTAATTTGCTGTACGTGGCCTTTACGCGTGCCCGACAGGCTTTGTTCACATGGTCGGTGCCCGAAGAAAATATGTCATCGGTGGGAGACTGGCTATTGGCAGGGATTGAGCTTGACCGGCAAATTCCGGGGG
This sequence comes from Mangrovibacterium sp., assembly GCA_050173895.1. Taxonomy (GTDB): domain Bacteria; phylum Bacteroidota; class Bacteroidia; order Bacteroidales; family Prolixibacteraceae; genus JBCFBK01. The sequence goes on from JBFXKJ010000052.1 coordinate 694, forward strand.
AGGGGCACAAAACTCTCCCGCTGTCTGCATATTACGATGCAGAATCACAGACGCTGGAAATCGGAGAACTGCAGCTGACCGGGGATGCCAGGCCTGAGGGAAATAAGAACAGTCTTCGTTTACAGGATGCGGGTTTCAGCGACTTCAGCCGTTATCTGAAGCTGCGCCGTAATTATGAGAATTTTTTCGATGCCGGGAAACAGGCAGGACGAAATATCAATAAAGGCCGGCTTATCCATGAACTCCTTGCCCGGATCCGGCATGCAGACGATTTGAATCCGGCTGTGAGCGAACTGACCTCACAGGGAATGATCAGCCGGGATGCTGCAGAAGAAATCAGGGTGCAACTGCAGGACCTTCTGAACGACCCGTCTGTAAAAGGCTGGTTTGACGGGACCTTCAGGGTTGTAAATGAACGCAATATTCTGACCGGCAAAAATGGATTGAAACGGCCTGACCGGATTATGATTTCGGACAACAGGGTAATTGTGGTTGATTATAAATCGGGCGAAAAGGAACTTGATGCCTACTTCACACAGGTCAGATCGTACATGCGAGCGCTGCAGGCCTGTGGCTACACCGATGTCGTCGGCTATATCTGGTACACCCGGACCAATAAAAGGGTAGAGGTAACCTTATGAATTCAAACCCTCCTAAAATTTGCCGTTCCCTTCCAAAAATGTATTTTTGTAAAAAAACAACAAATGATACAGCGAATTCAAAGTCTTTACATTCTCTTGTCTGCTATCCTGATGGGCTTGCTTTTTGCGTTGCCTTTTGCGGAAATCATCCAGAATAATGAACTCTATGTTTTTAGTTTCCGGGGAATTGTTACACAAGGGACAGTGGAAGAAAACGGTCTGTCATTGGCTCTGTTTATCGGCCTGATCATGCTCCTGCATGTCTACACCCTGTTTTGCTATAAAAAAAGGATCCTTCAGATCCGCTTGCTAATCTTCTCCATTCTTCTGTTGATCGGACTTTTCGGACTTTTCTATTTTTTCACCTATTACACATTTGGTGATACCGCCAACATCAGTTTTAAAATAGCTGTGGTCTTTCCGCTGATTGCCGTCATTCTTGATTATCTGGCCATTCGCAGTATTGGTAAGGATGAAGCGTTGATCCGCTCGGTAGACCGGATCAGGTAATGCGCCCTTTTGATCCGGGAACAGGGAAGCGACAGGTATTGGTATGGTGCCGGCTGATCTTTCTTTTAAAGGGAAAACTCTTTTTCGGATTGTTTCAATGAAAGCTCAATGAGATCATTCATAGTGAGCAGGAAACTATCGGCATTGGAATGAATGATTTCTGTATATTTCCGGTACTCCTCATCAGGTTCATTCAGGTCCATTTCTGCCAGAAGGTTCAGGAAACCCAGAATTCCGTTCAGCGGAGTACGGATTTCATGACTAAGCGCATTCAGGAATTCATTTTTCACCCGCTGTGAAACCAGCGCCTGCCGGTCAAGGATGTCAAGCTTTTCTTCCATTGCGTCCGTGACTTTTCTCCATTCGAGCACCCCGGAGAGTTCATTTCCTTTGAATACGGCTAAAGCGGGTGAACGACTCTCCGTCAATTTTAACAATGCAACGGGAATGCTTTCCTCTTCCTGCAGGCTCTGTTTTTCGGAAATGCAGTCGATAACCAGTTTTTTCCGATTTAAGAGGACATCCCGGGGAGTCAGGATACCGCAATACCGGTCTTTGTCCATGACAACCAAAAAGCCGTTCTTGTCCAGTTCTTCTTCAACCGAATTCAGTCCGCAAAAAGCATCAGTGGTCTGATAGTTGTTCGATATGTATTCCTTGATCTGCATAGTCAATTATTCTTCTGCGATGGCCTGACAAGAAGTTTTTGGTTTAAAGTCAACCCTGGTAATTTCATGATCTTCAATATAGGGAAATACCTGTTTTTCCAGTACAGACAGGATCGTATCCTTTCCCATTTTCTGTAGAAGTTTCCGGTGAATAAAGACTGAATCGACAGATGGATTCACCTCGCCCAACACCTCAAATTCATCCGGGATCAAAAACTGGAAGCATTTGGTCAGGCCCGTCTTCCCATGAGGAGACTTCTTCCCAACGACCAGAATGTCCTCAAAAGGAGGCAAGCTGACTTCTTCAAAATCGATCGCTATTTTGTATTTTCTTACATCTTTCTGTTCCATATTCGGCATAAACTTTTTTCTCATCGGCAGGACCACACTCCGGAAACCGGAAAGGGGTATCATTCCATTGGAAATGACAGGCCCAATTCAGCTTTTTGGTGTACGAACCCACAGGACGGGAAATACCCTTTCCCAGGGATCCGTTTTTGACCTACTCAATCATGAATTACCTGCAAAGTAATATTTTTTTTCATAAATAGAAGAAGTATACTGAAAAAAAGTTCACATAAAGTAAAAATATATTTCTGGCATCTAGGGACAAAGCTGATAAGGTCGGGTTATTTGGATATTTTTTTGTTTGTTAAAACCCCATATTTGATAAATCAAATCCTCATTTGGAAAAATAAAAATGTGTATTAAGTCTTGGTGTACATAATGATAGAGGATATTGTTGTTATCCTTATTAATCATTTGTTTATAATTTTGATTTAATCGTATGTTCATCGTCGGAACAATTTATTTTTGCTTATCTTCGGTCGCTTTATGATTCGCACAATGATGACAGCCGACATTTTTGAAAGACTGGCTCAGACCACGGGGTTAAAGCTGGGTCAGGTAAAAAACACAGTTGAACTTTTGGATGAAGGGGCGACGGTCCCTTTTATTGCCCGCTACAGGAAAGAGAGGACAGGGAGTCTGGATGAGGTGGCCATTGGGGCGGTACGGGACGCGAAGGCTAAAATGGAAGATCTGCTGAAGAGAAAGGATACGGTCCGTAAATCGATTGATGAGCAGGGGCAGTTAACACAGGAGCTTCAAAAGAGAATAGATGCTTGCTTTGATATGGCGGCGCTGGAAGACATTTATCTTCCTTTTAAACCCCGGAGAAAGACGAGGGCGTCGGCGGCAAAGGAAAGGGGGCTGGAGCCGCTTGCCGCTTTGCTCATGAAGCAGGTGGAACGGGATCCGGAGCGAAAGGCATCCCTTTTCATAAAAGGAGAAGTGAACTCGGCCGAAGACGCGCTTGCCGGCGCCCGCGATATCATTGCAGAGTGGGTCAACGAAAATGAGAAAGCCCGCGACATGGTCAGGCAGGCTTTTAACTCCGGTGCGGTGATCCGCTCAAAAGTGGTTAAAAACAAGGAGGCGGAAGGCGAAAAATTCAGGGACTATTTCGATTGGCAGGAAGCCCTGAAAACCTGTCCCTCACACCGGCTGCTGGCGATGCGGCGAGGAGAAAAAGAAGGAATTCTGAAGATTTCGGTCGCCCCCGATGAGGAACGGATAATAAACAGGCTGATCCGGTTTTTTGTGCGTGCCGACAATGCCTGTGGCGGGCAGGTGAGCCTTGCTGTAAAGGATAGCTACAAGCGTCTGCTGGGCCCTTCGATAGAAACTGAATTTGAGGCCTCTTCCCGGCTGAAAGCGGACAAGGAAGCGATTCGCGTGTTTGCTGAAAATCTGAAGCAGCTGCTGCTCGCTCCTCCTCTCGGACAGCAGCGGGTGCTGGCGATCGATCCGGGATACCGCACCGGATGTAAACTTGTGTGCCTGGATGCCCAGGGAAACCTCTTGCATAATGAAACGATTTATCCGCACAAGCCTCAGGAAGAAGTGAAGCAGGCGGCCCGAAAGATCATCTCCCTTGTCAGCGCCTATCAGATCGATGCCATTGCCATTGGGAACGGAACAGCGGGCCGTGAAACAGAGCAGTTCATTAAAAAGTTGTCGTTTGACCGCGACCTGCGGGTTTTTGTTGTCTCGGAAGACGGCGCATCTGTCTATTCCGCTTCAAAAGTTGCACGGGAAGAATTTCCACAGTACGATGTAACGGTCAGGGGAGCCGTATCGATTGGCCGAAGGTTGATGGATCCGCTTGCGGAGCTGGTAAAAATCGATCCAAAATCGATTGGTGTGGGACAGTATCAGCACGATGTGGATCAAAAGCTATTAAAGGAGACCCTTGACACGGTCGTGGAGTCGGCGGTCAACCTGGTGGGTGTGAATGTGAATACCGCTTCCATGCACCTGCTCACTTATGTTTCCGGACTGGGAGCCCAGTTGGCACAAAATATTGTCGACTACCGGAAGGAAAACGGCTTTTTTGCTTCGCGAAAAGACTTGATGAAGGTTGCCCGCATGGGGCCGAAGGCTTTTGAACAGGCTGCCGGTTTTTTACGGATCCCCAATTCAGCGCATCCACTTGACAATTCATCCGTGCATCCCGAATCGTATCCGGTGGTCGAAAAGATCGCCAGGGACCGGAATTGCCCGCTTTCGGATCTGATCGGCAACCTTGAAGCACTTGAACAAATTAAATGGGAAAGCTATGCCGACGATCAAACAGGATGGCCCACACTGATGGATATTAAGTCGGAGTTGGCTAAACCGGGAAGGGATCCCCGGAAGGGCATCCGTGTGTTTGAATTTGCCGAAGGCATTTTTAAGATGGAAGATTTGCGTGTGGGGATGATTTTACCGGGTATTGTAACGAACATCACCCGATTCGGTGCATTTGTCGATATCGGGATCAAACAGGATGGACTGGTGCACATTTCACAGATAGCGAACCGCTTTATCAGTGATCCTTCTGAAGTTGTCAAAATCCACCAGCACGTTCTGGTAAAAATCACGGAAGTCGACATTCCCCGGAAGCGCATTCAGCTTAGCATGAAAGATCTGGATAATAAGTAAACCATCCAAAAAAGCTTACCTTGAAGGTAAGCTTTCGCGGTTTTTATTTAGGCTTCGTCCTCATCATCGTCATCATACAAATCCTCCTGGTTTTCAAACTCGTCTTCCAGAAAGTTCTCTGCTTCTTCCAGCAACGATTTTATCAGCTCCGGAGATTCCGGAGCTTCACTGATCCAGTGAATTTCCTGGTTTGACCAGAAGTCCTCAATATCGCTTTCGACGATAAATTTTGGCTCTTCTGTGTGAACGACATAAATTGTGTCGGGAGACTCCTGAGAATTGTCTGCAAGCAAAAATCTAGGTAACATAGCGGTTTTGTTTAATTGTTTATTACAAAAGTAGATAAAAACCGCTTTTGATTTTTGATTTCGGGGTGAAATTTATGTAAAAATTAGCATGCTTTGATTTTCCTGTCAAATAGGGGCTTTCATTTTTTAAATCGAAAAAAGCAAGCCGGGCAGGCTTACAAATTGATTCAAAAACGCTACTTTAGGCGAGGATTCCCAGAAAAGCTAATCTTCTTATGGATAAATTGAACGAGATTCTGTCGTTAGTTGATGCTCATATTGGCGGAAGCGCCTGGTTTGTTTATTTTCTGCTAGGGACAGGCGTATTTTTCACCGTTTATTTAAAATTTCCGCAGTTCCGGTATTTGAAATATTCTTTCCGCATTATCAGGGGAAAATTTGACAAGGCAGATGATGCCGGCGATACTTCGCATTTTCAGGCGTTGGCGACCGCTCTTTCAGGTACTGTAGGAACAGGCAACATTGCAGGAGTGGCGCTCGCCATCCATCTGGGGGGACCGGCTGCCTTGTTTTGGATGCTGATTACAGCCTTGCTTGGGATGACAACCAAGTTTGTGGAAGTGACCCTGTCGCATAAATACCGGGAGAAAACTGCCGACGGTACGATGGCAGGCGGACCGATGTATTATATGCGAAACAGGCTTGGACTTCGGTGGATGGCTGTTATTTTTGCAGTTGCCACCGTTTTTTCTTCCTTTGGTACGGGCAGCCTTCCTCAGATCAATTCGATTTCAAATTCCGTGTTTGATACCTTCGGAATTGACCGGGTACTTACCGGATTCGTACTGGCCCTTCTGTTGGGATTCGTCATTATCGGCGGAATTAAGCGGATTGCCAAAGTTTCGTCGCGTTTAGTGCCTTTAATGGCTTTTGTATATTTCACGGGGTCGATCCTGGTCGTGCTTTACAACTATCAGCATGTTGTTCCGGGACTTATGGCTATGTTCCGCGATGTGTTTACGGGAACTTCGGCTGTTGGCGGTTTTCTGGGCGCCGGCTTTTCGTTTGCCTTTAACCGCGGGGTGAACCGGGGATTGTTTTCGAACGAAGCGGGGCAGGGATCCGCTCCGATCGCCCATGCTGCTGCCCGGGCTCACGAACCCGTGTCGGAAGGGCTGGTGGCGCTGCTTGAGCCTTTCATCGATACGGTGATTATCTGTATGCTGACCGGCCTGGTTATCATCTCTTCAGGTGTATGGAACGAGAAAATTGAAAACCAGTTTCAGCGGTCGGACATGCGGATTTTATCGGGCCTGTACAACGATCAAGTCCGGGACGATCAGCAAAAACTGCATCAGTTCATCAGAGGAAAGGAAAAACTGCCCCTGTATACGGGCGAACTGGAAGTTGCGGATGGAAGGGTTCAGGATCCGGTCACCATTCTTCATGCCCGGTCGGTTGCCGAAAATGTGCGTATTTTTACAGGTTCACAGGCGTACACGGGAAAGGTCATCATTGCAAACGGACTGATATCGGGCGGTGAAGGAATTACCTTTCGTGGGAAATCGCTTATTCACAGCGCCCCTCTCACCAATCAGGCGTTCACAAAAAGCTGGCTCGGGCGGTACGGGAGCTATATTGTTTCGCTTAGCCTTCTGCTGTTTGCTTTTTCGACGGCCATTTCCTGGTCCTATTACGGAGATCGTGCCATCACCTTTCTGTTTGGTTCCAAAGCAAAAATCTACTACCATGTGGTGTACGTCGCCGGATTTTTCTTTGCATCCTTTGTGGATACGACGCTGATCTGGACATTCTCGGGGATAACGATTGCGTTGATGACGATCCCGAATCTGTTCGGTATTTTACTTCTTCGAAAAGAAATGAAGTCGGAGGTAAAGAAATTCTGGAACGAGTATGCCATGCGTTTCCCTGAGGAGAAAGTTCCTGTTGATTGATTAAAAGCTTGGATAAACATAATTTATTTCTATATTTGATCACAAAACAAGCAGATGACGAGTGAAACTGACTTTTCTAAACTGAAAGTACTGATTGTTGATGACAATCCGGTTAACCGCCGGGTGGTATCGTTGATCTTAAGAAGCCGTTTCCCGGAGGTTGACCAGGCATTTACCGGATTTGAGGCGTTGGACAAGTTCAGGCAAAAACACTATGACGTCATTCTGATGGATATCCATATGCCCGAGATGAATGGGTATGACTCGGCCACTGCCATGCGTCTGTACGAAGCTGAAAACCCGGGGAGGGCGAAGGCGGTGATCATTGCCATGACAGCAAGTGAGGAAGGAGAGGTTATTTCCCGCGTTTACGATTCCGGCATGGATGCTTATCTGGGCAAACCCTTCATGATCCAGCAGTTGTTTGAAATCCTGCAGCGCTTACTCCGGGACCGGGCTTGTCCGGCGTAGCAGGTATTTTTCCTTTAGTGGGTTCTGCTTTTTTCTACGGTCGATCCTGAGGATGTTTTTCCTGCAGCCGATGTTCGTTCCATCCGGCGAAGCGGGGCTTCTGTTTTCTTCCTATTTTTGTGTCGGCAAATCTTTGCAAAATTGAATTATGGCACGCGTATATCCGGATAATTTTGAAGTGAAGATCGGGTTCGACAAGATCCGGGAGTTGCTGAAGGGGAACTGCCTGAGTTCACTGGGGCAGGATCAGGTGGAACAGATCGGGTTTCTGACTGATCCCGGTGCATTGATGCACGAGCTTTCGGCGACCGAGGAGTTTTTAAGGTTGATCACCGAGTTTGATAGTTTTCCGACCAGTTACTATTACGATTTACGTCCGGCTTTGGCCCGGATCAGAACGGAAGGGCGGTTCCTGGAAGTGCAGGAGCTGTTTGATTTGAAGCGTTCGCTGGAAACCATCACGGCGATCGTGCGGTTTTTGCAGTCGCGCGATGAAAACCGTTATGCGACCCTTCGCCAATTGTTGGGGCAGATCCAGGTTTTTCCTTATGTCCGGGAGCGGATCGAGCAGATCCTTTCTCCCTACGGAAAGATCAGGGACCAGGCATCGGCCGAGTTGGCTCAGATCAGAAGGGATCTTTTAAACAAGCAGAGCCAGGTCTCGAAGCGGCTGCACAGTATTCTGAAGGAAGCGCAGAGGGAGGGGATCGTCGATGAAGATGCTTCGATCGCTGTACGCGACGGGCGTCCTGTGATCCCGGTTGCATCGGGATTGAAGCGCAAGCTGAACGGCATTATCCACGATGAATCCGCCACCGGGAAAACCTCCTTTATCGAGCCGGCCGAAGTGGTTGAACTGAACAACGAGATCAGGGAGCTTGAATATGCAGAAAAACGGGAAATTGTTAAGATCCTGATCGGGTTTTCGAACGATATCCGTCCGTACCTGGATGAGTTGGCGGGCCTGTATGATTTTCTGGGGCTGATCGATTTTCTGAGGGCGAAGGCCTTGTTGGCGAAAAGAATGGGGGCCGTAAAGCCGCTGGTTGAAGGCCAGTGTGTACTGGACTGGCACGAGGCTGTTCATCCGTTACTGAAGTTTGCGCTCGAAAAGGAAAAGCGGAAGGTTGTTCCGCTCGACATTCGGCTGACTTCGGAAAAGCATATTCTGATGATCTCAGGCCCCAATGCCGGGGGAAAATCGGTTTGCCTTAAGACGGTAGGCCTGCTGCAATACATGCTGCAGTGCGGATTGCTGATCCCGGTCGATGAGAACAGCCGTGCCGGTATCTTTGAGCACATTTTTATCGATATCGGCGATGAGCAGTCGATCGAGAACGACCTGAGCACCTACAGTTCGCATTTGATGAACATGAAGTTTTTCCTCAGGCATGCGAACGCACGCACGCTGATCCTGATCGATGAATTCGGCACCGGCACCGAGCCGATGCTGGGTGGCGCCATTGCCGAGTCGATCCTGGACCAGCTCAATAAGCTGGGAACCTTTGGGGTGATTACCACGCACTATACCAATCTGAAACATTTCGCATCGTCGGCCGAGGGGATTGAAAACGGCGCGATGATGTACGATGCGGGCCGGATGGAGCCCTTGTTCAGACTGGAAACCGGAAAGCCGGGGAGCTCGTTTGCATTCGAGATTGCGCGGAAAATCGGCATGCCGGAGTCGATCCTGCAGTCGGCGACCGAAAAGATCGGGAAGGATCATATCAATTTTGACAAGCACCTGCGGGATATATTGCGCGATAAGCGGTATTGGGAATCAAAACGGCAGCGGATCAGACAGGTGGAGAAAAGCCTGGACGAGATCACAGAAAAGTACGAATCGGACTTAAAAAAACTGAACGAGCAGCGGAAGCAAATTCTCGGCGAGGCGAAGTCGGAAGCGGAAAAGATCCTTTCGGAAGCAAACAAAACCGTTGAGAATACGATCAGGGAAATCCGGCAAAGCCAGGCTGAAAAGGAGAAAACACGGGCGCTTCGCCATCAGATGGAGACGTTCAGGGAAGAGGTGGCAAAAACCGGTGAGGGGAATGATGAGTGGATCAACCGGAAAATCGAGAAAATAAGGAATAAGAAGGAGAAGCGCAAGCAGGATAAGAAGCCGGAACGCGCAGGGCCGAAGTTTCCTGAAAAAGAGGAAACACCGGAGATGCTGCCGGGTGTAATGGTAAGGATCAAAGGGCAGGGAACCATCGGCGAAGTGCTTGAAGCCGGAGAAAAGAATGTGGTGGTGGCATTTGGCCAGATCCGTACGTCTTTAAGCCGCGACCAGCTTGAAGTGATCAGCAGCAATGAGGCCAAACGCGAAACCAGGGGAACGAACCGGACGCGGGCAAATATAAACCGGGATATTTCGGAGAAGAAGCTGAATTTTAAGACCGAAATCGATATCCGCGGGGAGCGGGCAGAGGAGGCGATTGCCCGTATTCAGTCGTTTATCGATGAGGCTGTGATGCTGGATGTGCGGGAACTGCGTATCCTGCACGGAAAAGGAAGCGGAATTTTGAAGGAGGTGATCCGCAACTACCTGAAGTCGGACCCCGTTGTAAAAGCCTTCCGCGATGAGCAGGTGCAGTTTGGAGGCGCCGGGATCACGATCGTGGAACTGGGGTGACAGGTTTTGTTTGACAGGGCTTTTTGTCGCTACAGCGTCTCAGCTAAATTTTCACCTCTGAAGCTGAAAAAAAGTAAACTCCTCCCGTTGGTCGTCAGACAGACTTTTTTTCTTTACGCTTCTACGGTGAAAATTATTGACGCTTCGACGCTTAGGCTCCGAAAAGCCCTGTCAAACGAGTAGAGGAGAAAGGAAGAACGGAGAACGGAGACGGGAAGCCGGAAGAATTCCTGATTCTTGACTCTTAGTTCTTAATTCTTGATTCTTGTCTTGTTTCTGAATTTCAGCAGGAGGAAATTGACCGGAAAGGCGGCGGCGATGATCCAGTTTCCCCATGCCAGTCCATAGACGTCGGTGAGCAGTTTTCCGGTCAGGGCGATGGCGCCGCCGGTGATCATTGCTGCAACGGCCATGCGCCGGTTCACTTTCATGTTGGTGAGGGCGGCGATCAGGGGAACGATAAAGGCGCCGGAATAAACCGCCAGGGCCATGAGCAGCATGCCGATAATGGAGGTGATCTTCATAGCGATGAGTATGCTGGCCAGCCCTGTTACTGTAATCAGGACACGGGTTATCTGCAATGATTTTTTATTATCGATATCTTTCTTTATCAGTTCGCTGAGCAGGATCGCCGCGCTCAGCAGGGTAGTATCGGCCGAGGACAGGACCGCCGAAAGCAAGGCAGCGGCCATGATCCCGACCGCCCATTCGGGCAAATAAAAATCGATGAGTTCGATCAGGGCGACGGAGCCCTGAAGTTTTTCGGCCGGCAGGTTCGCCGACGCGGCCATGCCCAGGTAAGTCAGCGCGAAGGCAAAAGGGATCAGCACCGCTGCGACGAGCATAACGCTTTTTCGGGCCGTGTCTTCATCGCGGGCACAAAATACCCTCGAGTAAATATCGGGACCGACGACAAAGGTGCTGGAAAAAGTCAGCAGCAGGATCAGAAGATCGGCCGGACCGAAAGCCGGATTGAAGGGGAAGGATCGGGGAATGGGTTGAACATGTATTCCTGGCATACGGGCGATCGCCAGCGCGCAGGCGGCAACACCTGCCAGGATAATGACCGACTGGTACAGGTCGGTTTTGAGGATCGACATCTGGCCGCCCAGGAGCGTATAAGCGATAAAAGCCACTCCCGACACCAGCACGCCGTATTCATAGGGGAACAGGAAAATGGCATAGAGTACTTTGGCCGCGGCCACGATTTGCGCGGCCACAATACCGGTCCATGCCAGCGGGATAATCACCGAGGCCGATTTTCGGGCTGTTTCACCATAGAAACGGCCCAGCAATCCTGCCAGCGTGAATTTCCCGTAACGGCTTACTTTCCTCACCAGGGGAACCAGGATCCAAAGTCCAAGTGAAGCCGAGAGCAGGTACCAGAGGGCCGCCCACCCGCGGGTCATAGACAGGTTCGTGGACCCCAGGATCGCCGATCCGCCAAGGATCGTTGCCAGCAGGCTACCCGCAACCCGCCATACGCCGCTTTGTTTGCCGGCGATGAAGTAATCGGCAGGCGTGCGGACCCGGAAAGCTGAATAAATCCCGATTGCAACGAGGATCGTTCCGTAGAGGATAAGAATGAGTAACTTCATACGTTAATAATTTGTTCTTTAAGGGCCGTATGGAACTCCATGTTGCTGAAAATTATTATCGTACCCTTGGGTGTTGTGGAGCAACATGTTCGTTTCATAGAAGGTAAAAATAGGAAAAATGATTATTCCCGTCTTAAAACCGGCCGATTGAAGCCATGAATTTTAAAATGATTCAATCTTTTTTGACTGCACAATGTTTAATTTAAAAAGGATTTCAGACCTTTAGTTTGAATTTGGAAAGAGAAACTATTAAACAGCATGCCGTCATGAAGAAGACTTTTGGTGCAGGTATTGACCATGATAAAAACACCGTCAACAACAAAACAATCATTCAGTACATCAATTTAAAGCTTGCCGCCCTGGGGTATCCCTGGTACCAGGACGAACGTACGTCGCAGCTCCTGGAAATGGCTGCTCCGCTGCTGAATAATTACAGGGAGCAATCGCGTTTATTAAGTAACCATCTGTCGCCCGTTGGCTACAGGATCCAGAAGTTTCTCGACACTTACCTGGCGGATGTGCCGGACCTGGAACGGCCTGTAGTACCCCGCGGCACATTTGTCCTTGACACCCACGGTATTGCCCGGATGATGTCGGTTCCTCCGCATGCTTCCATGTATGAGACCGATATTGTGAAGACTTACCGAACGGCCCAGGGCATTCTGCACAATCCCAAGAGCGATAAGCGAACCACAAAAGGTGTTTTCCATGTTTGTGAAGGAGGGCTGCCTGTTCCGAACGACAAAAAGGCGGTGCCGAAAGCCGTTTTCGCACGGCTGCTGAATGCGGCGCTCAATCCGCCGCGGGAGTTGATGCGCTTGCCGTTTACATCGAACCAGAAAGAACAGGCCGAGCTGTTCGTGAGTTTGCTTCTTCGTCCGGTGGTCGTTCCTGAAGTGCGGGGGATCATCCGTGAAAAATCGATGGAGATCTGCTTTCTGGCGCCGGGCAACCTGATCGGGAACCTTGATTTTGTGGAATCCATTTTCGGGAATGCAGGAGATCCTTATCTTCCGGAGAATGATGCGGCCCTGGACGCGGAAGGCTGGACCGGGCACTCCGGCTTCGTGATCCTGGCCACCCATTTAATTGAACTGAAAAAAAAGGATCTGGGACTTCCGTCGTATGATCAGGCAACAGAGAGGCAACGCCGCGAGGGAATGTGCTGGAAAAATGAAGATGAACTGTATAACGATGGCAATGCGTTTAAAGTGACCGCCCGGGACGAAAGGGGCGTGGTGGTGACCATTATCGCCGATAACTATTTTGGCTATTGCAAGAAGGAAGTCAAAACACAGATCAGCTATTCGGCGAACCTGTACGGGCTGGCCGAAGAGGAGCATGCAGGCGGCGCGCTGGCCTTTCCTTCGTACGACCTGGGTGAACGTTTTCATGCCGACGACCGCCTGCCCCGGAACGGACTTACTTTTAAGGAAATGGTCGGGCTTTACGGCGATCTGATGCATATACGTCCCGAAGGCTACGGGATTGACCGGAAATTTGAGCGGATCCTGTATATACCCGAAGACGCCGAGTTTAACATCTTTGAGCAGTCGGTAAGCTGGGCCCTGAACGGGAAAAGGCAGTCAATCCGGCTGGCTCCGGAATTTTATTACATTTTCCCCTCGGGCTATCGGGTAGTGATGCGAAAACGGCTGAACGGAAAACGCTGGCATCTCACCGGCACGGTAGCGGAAGGAACATTATGCCATAAGCCCTGTACGGTATCGGGAGGCGGTAAATCGGAAATCTCCAAGTCGATCCGCGATGCGATGATCCAGGGATCGGTCATTGTTTCGGATCTGCCCGGGGAACTGGACCAGGTAGAAGAGATCATCAACAAGGATTTCTCGAATCGATTCAAGATTCCCGTAAACTATACGAGTCCGTCAAGGAAGATCCTGGATCCGCGCCGGACGCTGGGTTCGGTGATCAAGCTGCTGACGCCCTCGGACGAATATACCGACGGATACAACCAGTGGATTAAAAGCGTGCCGGAACGAATCAAGGACCTGATTTACATCGTAAAACGGAGATACCACATTGAATGGGACCAACATTGGAGAAACTATTTTTCGGTGGACCAGATCAATGGCACTCCGGGAAATGAACTTAAGTTCCATAACCTGAAGCTCATCACCAACTACCTGCGTGTGGGGCATGACCCGGATAATTCGTGGCGGATTTTCCAGGTGCGGCAGGATTTTTTCCCGGCCGAAAAGGTTCAGGTGGAAGACGATATCACAGCCTCGGTTGTTTTGCCGGCCGGACGCTTACCGGGCCTGAACCCCCAGTATCACAATCCCAGCGTTAAGATGCTGGTCAATTGTGAGTCGCGGCTGTTTCAGCGGCCGGACGACTGCATCATTAAAGGGTATGATAAACAGGCCGAGCAGGACCTGTCGTCTCCGCACACGTTCCTGTCGAACTTCGAGCCTCTGACCAGGCCGCAGGTTCAGAAGATCAGGGAAGATACGATGGGATTTGACTATTACACCGATCCGGTGAAGACATTGATCAATAATTTTCTGGATAAAGAGGGCGGGCCCGAATACCTGGTGGTCCCGTCAGAGCCGAGACTGGTTGACGGGGTACCTTCGGCCAATCCGCGTTACCTTCAGGTAAGGCCCGATTTTGTGTATCCGGTTGAAAAATACCTGGCCGAAACCTGCACCCGGATCTTCCGGAAAATTTCGCCCGACCGGCCGCTTTATCTTCCGGTGAACGCTGTTTTACCCGGGCGCCGAAACAACCCGTCTGACCCGGAGAGCCGGGTTCCGCCGCTGGCTATTTACAATCCGATCCATTATCAGGAGCTGCCGGAACTGTTTATCGATTTTATATGCAGTGTGACCGGAAAGTCACCATCGACCACCGGGTTCGGTTCGGAGGGGGCGCTGACCAAAGGACCCTTCAACAATCTGCTGGTGGCAAGCGATCTGAATAACGCGCTGTTGTCGTATATTCTGACGGGTTATGAGCCGCTGTCGTCTGCGGCGGGCTATGTGGGGCCCAAATACCGGGTCGATCACGATATCAGTTTGCTGATGCCGGAGATCATCTCCCGCATGTCGGTCGGGGAGCGTGATCCGCAGTACCTGATCAGCCACGGGTACCTGGAGAAGATCGAAAATTTTGCATACGAGGGAGAGACGGTCGAAGCCAGCCTGCTGGGTTACCGGATCACGATCAAGTTCGTGCATCATTTTCTGGGGAGGATCTTCAGCAATCCCGATGCGGTTTTTACCGAAGAAATGCTGAGGCCGGAGCTGCAGGATATGGAAACCTTTGTGTTGTCGATGAGAAACCTGTCGATTACGCAGAAACGGGTTGCCCAGGGGCTGATGACCGACGGAACGTACGAAGCCTTGTGCCCTCCTTTGCAGGCGTTGCTGAGGATCATGGTCGACGGGCAGTACGAAGGGAAAGACCGGGACCATGCGGATGTGAGGAGGCTGTTTACACGTGAATACGTGCTCGGCAGTGACTGGTACCGCAAGCGGCTGCTGCTGAAACAACAGCGCGACATTGAATTCCGGACGGCCAATATCAGCTACCTGGAACATGTGCTGACGCTGAAAAATTACCAGGAGACGGCCAGGACGCTGGAACTGCCTGCACGGCTCGACGATGCCCGTAAACAACTGGAACACATTCGTTCGCAGACTTACCTGGACGAACTGTTCGGAACGATTGGTGCGGACCCGTTAAAATGAGAACTGACCGCTATTTTTGTCAGATTTAGTCCTGCGAAAAGGAAATACAAATCACATTCATTTCGCAGGGCTATTTTTTTGAAGGAGTTTCTGAATGAGATGGTTTCTGATGATCCTGGTGATTGGCGGAGGATTTTTCCTTGCCAAAGGCATATATTGGCTGGCTTTACCCCTGGCAGGCCTTGCCGTTCTGATGGTTGTTCTCGCCCGTATGAACTTCATTAGAAAGCACAAATGGCTTTTCCGGTTCATTGTCATCAGCTTGTTTTTGGGGATTCTCACGGCTGTATACGGGTTAATCTTCAAAATTGTATGGATCCCCTCCGGTTCGATGGAAGACACGTTAATTCCCGGCGATAAAGTGCTGATCAGTAGATATTCAGCGGGATTTCCAGGCATCAGGCGCAACGAGATAGTCGTTTTCAAACATCAATTGGAGGGTGAAGACCGGCGCTTCTTTATTAAGCGTTGTATTGGGCTTCCCGGAGATACCCTGGTTATCCGGGAAGGCCAGGTTCGCATTAACGGAAAAGCCCTTGCCGAACCGGCATTAAGCAAAAGGCTTTACCGGGTCTGGTGCGACAATCCCGATCAGATTGATCACCTTGCAGGCAGCCGGGGCATTGCTGTCTGGCGGCGGTATTTCAAAGGCAGGAAAATCGAGTCGGTGAGTATGATCCTGACTGCCGGGCAACGATCAGCAATTGAAAAAGCTGCCGGGATCGATTCGGCCAGGGCCGATATCAGCGGGAATGAACCGGAGGATTGGGTGGAGCCGAAAGACAAACAATTTAAATGGACTCCCGACAACTACGGCCCGTTGGTTATTCCCCGCAAGGGACTTCAAATCGTTCTTAACCGCAGGAACTTCTTGCTTTACAGGAGGACTATTGAGGAACTGGAATCCGGTAAGCCCGAAGAAATAAAAGGGCATTATTACCTGGATGGAAAACAGACGGACACCTACACCTTTGGGCGGAATTACTATTTTATGATGGGCGATAACCGCAGCCTATCGAACGACTCCCGTAACTGGGGATTTGTGCCGGAAGAAGAAATTATTGGCAACGCCAGTCTGATCATTTTTTCACGCGGTTCCACCGGCTTCAGGTGGAACCGGTTTTTAAAGGTAATTCAATAATTCCTTCAACAGGAAATTCATTAGGATGGATACGCTATTCAGCCGAATTCGGAAGCCTGTATCCGGCTTAGGTATATTATTAAAAATATATATGCTGAATTTTCATTATAAATATATTAACTTTGTATTCTAAAGGAGGTTCGGAATGAAAAGTATATCGCGCGAATTGGTTGGGGCATCGGCCGGTTTGATTATCCTGACTGTTTTGACAAAGGGCGACAGCTACGGATATGAGATTGTGCAGAAGGTAAAAGAGTTGAGCAGCAATGAGATTAAGTGGCAGGAAGCAGGAATCTATCCGGTGTTGAAAAAGCTGGAAAATGACGGTATGATCAAATCGTACTGGAAGGTTCAGGCCGGCGAACGTCCGCGGAAATACTATTCACTGGAGCCGGAGGGGAAAAAGCAGCTTGAACAGAATATGTACGACTGGAACCTGGTTCAATCGGTTATTGCCGGTCTTCAGGGAGCATAAGGGCAACAATTAAGCACGATTATCCGGAAGAATAAAATCATCAGAAGACTTTCCATAACTAAACATAACGGATCATTCACGGAGTATATACGGACTATCCGTGTACCTGAGTACCCTTCAGGTGGTTTTTGCTATGACTGATATTCCTTCCACAGCTATTTCCGGTACTTCCTTACGCTATCGCGGTCGATCTGTTTCGCCGACCAGGCCTTTGAGCCATAAACCACCGGGTTCTCCCAATAATAACACAATTTATCTTGTTGGTGTACAGAATTGACTGATTCTGTTTAACTTTAGCCAACGTTTTTCTGGAAAGAACGGGCAAATTGAATGGAAGGAGGTATCGGTTTTAATTTTGACCGTCAGCTTTGGGAATGGACAGCGCAGGTGAAAAAGATTCCTGAGATTACCGAAGAAGATTCGGAAGAGCTGAAGTGTCATTTGCTGGATTCGGCTGAGGGTTGGGAAAGGGCAGGCCTGGATCAGGAAGAGGCCTTTTGGGTAGCTTCCCTGCGTCTTCGCCTGAGCTTCGATGTGGTGGAAGACTACCATACCGAAAACAACCGATTCCTTCAAATGGAGAAGGCCGTGCTGGTACTTGCAGGGACACTCGTTTTTTTTCTCTCTTATTATTTCTTTGCATGCTCAGCAATGCTGGTATTTTACGGGCTAACCGTTTTTAGTGTGAGCGGAGATACGGCGATGCGATGGATAAGCCACTACCTGCATGGAGCACAATTCGCGCTGATTGCTGTTTCCGCGGTCATTTTCTTTATGGACAGGAGGTTCTCCCGTTTTTTTCACCAGGTTCGGTTACAGCCCCGCCATGCCCTCTTGCTCTTGTTCATCACGTTTCTTTGCGCTTTGGGGCGACAATATCTCTATGAGGAGATCAGAACGATTGGTTACGCGCAGGGAATATGGGGACAATTATTTGATGTGTTTTTCTATTTTCGTTTCAGCTTTCCATTCCTTTTTTGCCTGAGCCTTGTCTTGCTGTATTGGCGATATGGAAGAAAGCTCAGCTTCCTCCCGAAGAAAAGTGGAGGGAGGGAACTGCAAAGTGAGGAAAGCGAAACAGATTGGTCTGCACGGATAGATCAGTGGTGCAACCGGCCTGGATGGAATTCGACCGGCCGGTTTTCCAGTCGGCAGGAACTAAGGGGCCAAATGCTGCAATTAATGACTGACCTGGAAGCGATGAACCTGACCCGCGGGGAAGCTTTTGGTATTGCCGTGAAGCGATTGGGTTCCGGTCATTTCGAATGGAAAGTGGGTAGTAGTGAGGCAGACGATCAGGCGATCGAAATAAAGAAGTCGCTTCTCATTATGGCAGGTGTCCCGATTTACTTTCTTCTATACTACTTTCTGGGGGCCACATCAAAACTTCTTTTTATCCTTCTCCGCCTGGCCGATTGGGAACCCCAACTTTCAGTTGCCTGGGTTTCCGGTTATCTGAAGCTTACGTGCTTTATTTGCATTATTTTTTTCATGAGCCTCTATTTCTTTGAAAAGAAGACGGTTTCATTTGTCGGGAATTTAAATATAAAGAATGAAACCATCTTTTTTATTTTTTTCACCGCGATCATTTTCGGAGTGCTTGACACTTGTTTTATGCCGATTTGCAAAAATATGATGGAACCAAATACACCGATCAGAGCCTATTTCTACCAGATCTTTCGGAATTTTGATCACGCTTTTCCTTTGATTGCCTCTTTTAGCTTTATCACGCTGTACCTGAGATATTACCGGAAAACAAGAATCTGAAAAGATTTTTTTTTATACCTTATATAAATATTTTTGTATATAATATCTATCTTTATAAAAATACATTGTGTTATGAAACGAATTCTACTTTCCGTTTGCTTACTGTCTGTT
>JBFXKJ010000053.1:0-19514 GCA_050173895.1 Mangrovibacterium sp.
TAGGCAAACAGGTTGACGGTGGCATTTAAAACGGCTCCGCCGTAAAGATCGGAATACGGGGAGACGTCGGTTCCGCCTCCCGCCAGTCCAATTCTCAATGGGGCCATGCTTCTGATAATCATGATTTTTCAGTTTTATTTGCGACTGTTTCGACCGCGGCGACCATCTTGTCCCAAGTGAATCTTTTCTTTTCTTCTGCCACATGGGCCTCAAATTCGTGCATCCTTTGATTTGTGAAGAAATCAATCAGTGCCGCTGCGATTTGCCCTTCTTCAGGTCTGACCACATAACCCACTTTCCCGTTGGGGATGATCTCTGCAAGGCCGCCGACATTTGTGACCAGCATTGGTTTTTCGAAGTGATATCCAATTTGGGTGACGCCGCTCTGGGTCGCATCCTTGTATGGTTGCACGACAATGTCGGCTGAGCAGAAATACCGGTTGACCTCCTGATCGGCAATAAAGCTGTTTCGCATGATGACCTTTCCGTCCAGGCCAAGCCGGTCGATGAGTTCGAAATAAGGCGCCGGGTCGGTGTAAAATTCGCCGGCGACGATCAGTTTTACCGGCAGCCGCTGCAGTTCAGGTTTTGCCAGCGCATTTAACAGGAGGTCCAGGCCTTTGTAACCGCGGATGAAGCCGAAAAAAAGCAGATAGCGGAAGGCCGGGTCCAGGCTGAGGCTCCTGAGTGCATCTTCCCGGCTCATCTTCTCCCCGAAGTTATCGAACAGCGGATGAGGACAGATCGTCCGCGGGATAGCTGTCCGGAATGCCAGTACATCATCGTAAACACTTTTCGACATCGCTACGATCCCATCGATGGCATTCATGAAGTAAGCGGTCAGCAGGCGGTCGCCGGGCCTTTTTTCATGCGGAATGATATTGTCGGCTATGCAGATGATCCGGCTGTGCCTGTTTCTCCTGATGCGCCGGATGACGGTTCCGAAACAGGGTGCCATAAACGGTATCCAGTATTTGAAAATAACAAGGTCGGGCTTTTCCCTGCGGATCCGGTTCCCGGTGCGGATCCAGTTCAAAGGATTGACCGAGCTGAGGGTCCTCCTGATATTCAGTCCGCCGGGAGCATCCCAGTCGGCATACTGTGTCTTTCCGGGGAAAAGAATACCGGGGTACTGAAGGGTAAAGGTTTCGATTTCCACCTCCCATCCTTTTGCCAGAAATTCACGGGCAAGCCGTTCATTATATGCGGCCAGCCCTCCGCGGTAGGGATAGGCGGAGCCGATTATTTTCACTCGTCGTTTCATTCGTATAATTTTTCAATTTACCAACTGCTACCTGCGTGTGGTCGTCACCCGCCTTATTGAATCATCACGGCAATCTGATAAAAATTGTTGACCCCGCCCAACACCTGGTAATTGATATAAAATGAACTGCTCCATTCCCTGAAAGCTTTGAATTCATGCATGGGAACATTAAATTCATCAAAGAACAAAATATCACCTGCCTTCAAAAAAGGGGTCAGCAGCGTCAGCACATAGAGCGTGGAAGAGTACAGATCTGCATCCATATGGATCACTTTTCTCCGGCCGGCTTTGTATTTCTGCAGAAAGGGGACCAGCGTTTGCTGGAACAGTCCCTGGAAAAACCGGTGCCGGCTTCCGGCTATCTCCGGAGGGTTATTCCCGTTGTTCATGTCTCCTTTACGGAAGGGGCCCCAGTCCTCGGGCAGGCCCGAAAATGTGTCGAACCCGTAAAAGCGGGCTTCCGGATCCGTGATCCGTTCTGTCCACCACCGGAACGAAACGCCTTTTGCAACGCCGAATTCCAGGTAGTCGATCCCGGTATTCAGATGTTGATGCTGAATGACATGTTCGTAAAGCCCATATCGTTTGCCATAATCGAAACGATGCGAATAGAAATCATGGTAGCCGCAGTTTTTATTTCGGGCTATCCAAACGGAGAGTTCGGCCAAATTTCCCAGGAACTGCAGCATGCGCCCCGGGAAAAGGCGGTCGAGCCTCGTTACAAAAAAATATCCTTTCAGCTTTCCTGGCAAACGACGTAGATTCATGAATCTTTTTTTAGCAATGTTGAGTCTGTGTCTGCCTTCAAAGCAGACATTGAAGGTCAAAATTAACCTAAAAAAAGATTGACTGCGGGAATTCACGAAGGAATTTGAAGCTTATTCCAAACTTTCCCCGGGGCAGGGGCTTTGAAAATTGAGGCAGCTTTTGGTATTCGGGTATTTAAGGCGCCGGTTCATTTGAGGAAGTTTTCGATCAGCCGAATAATTTCTTCTTCCTGTGAGGGGTGGAACCAGTTGATTTCCTGATCCCTGCGGAACCATGTTAACTGCCGTTTAGCGTAATGCCGGGAGTTGCGCCTGATAAGGCTGACCGCTTCTTCTTTGCTGATTTTTCCGTCAAAGAAATCGAAAAGTTCTTTGTATCCCACCGTGTTCAATGAGTTTAAATGTCTCAGCGGATATACCCGGCGTGCTTCTTCCTCCAGGCCCTCTTCCATCATTTGATCGACCCTGCGGTTTATCCGCTCATATAGTTCGCCTCGTTCAAGATTCAGTCCGATCTTCAGGATCCGGAACGCTCTTTCCTTTTTTGGGGCCGTCAGGAGCGAAGAATAAGGTTTGCCAGTGCTCAGGCTGATTTCAAGCGCATGCAGTAACCTCTTCGGATTTTTCAGGTCCGCCACTGCATAATATTCCGGATCCAGTTGCTTCACACGCAGCCGCAGATGTTCCAGTCCATGTTCTTCAAATTCCCGGATCAGTGCGGCCCTCAGCTCGTGATTGGCATCGGGCAGATCGTCCATCCCCCGGCAAACCGCATCGATATACAACATGGAGCCACCGGTCATGAACACGATGTCTTTCGCGGAGAATAATTTGTCTAAAATCCCTAATGCATCCGTCTCGAAATGACTGGCACTGTAGTAATCCCACACCGAATGGCTGTGAATAAGGTGGTGACGCACCTTTCCCAGATCAGATGGAGGGGGGACGGCGGTCCCGATCGAAAGTTCCGAGTAAATCTGGCGGGAGTCGGATGAAATGATCTCTGTCTGAAAATACTGCGCGAGCCGGACACTTAAACTTGTTTTGCCGACACCGGTGGGACCTGACAGGACAACGAGGGTTTTCTTCACTTTTCCATGGTTCATCCTGCAAAGATAGAGAATAAAAAAAATAGAGGAAGGGCTTAGTTCCCTCCCTGCAAATCCTCCATTTCTCCAAATATTTCTGTGTAATCATCCAGGTCACCGTAATCGTAACATTCTCTGATGAAGCTGAAGGATTCGGCCGAATCGTCCTGAAGTTCTTCCTCCAGTACCTGAGCAGGGGCCTCCCCATTCATGGAAGTGATAGAGGGTTCCAAAACATCCTTTTTCATAAACAAACGTGTTAATTCAATATCAAAAGATCTGTCCTGAATTAAATCAAAGACATATAACAAATGTTCCTGCTCCGAACGAAGCAGATTTTTAAGCTGCGTTTTTTCCATTGCACAATTAGCGAAACCCGAATAAGCTGCGTCGGTCTGAGAAATCTCAACCTTTCGCGATGGTGAAAGCCCGGGCAGATAAAAAAAAGAAGCCAGCTGATCCGGGTTGAACCCACATGCCTTCTGAATGGCCAGGTGAAATTCTGCAAACGTGTGGCTGTCATTCACCAGAATCTGAAGGTCAAAATCAGGTTTCTCCATACACTTAATATGGCTCAGATAAACCATTAGCGGAAAAATTTTTCATGTCAACAATCCCATTTTCTCTTCACACAGGGATGTTTAACGGCAAAGATCCTGAAAGGTTAGGCAATAAATGTTAAAAAAGATTAATTAACGTAGTCAATTGTTTTAACATCTGGTAATCAATATATTAAATCAGTTTATATCGATATTTTTTTGAACGCCATATCTTAATGTTTGAATGAAATAATCGAATATTCTATCGTATTTTGGTCTGCTTTCATCGATTAGCCGAAAAGCTTGACTTGTGAATCATTTGATTATTTCCGGACCAACTGCCGGGAACCAGCTCCGGCGATATGCGAAAGGCTCTTTTTGGAAAGCCTGGGGTATGAATAAAAAAAGGCTGCCTTTCAGCAGCCTTTTTTAGATTTTACTTATGACATTATTTTACTGAATCCATATATTCGATCAGTTCGCAAACTTTTGTCGAATATCCGATTTCGTTGTCATACCATGATACGACTTTAACGAAAGTGGGAGACAGCTGAATGCCGGCTTTTGCATCAAAGATTGATGTGCGGGTATCACCAACAAAGTCGTTCGATACAACTTCATCTTCGGTGTAACCGAGAATGCCTTTCAGTTCGCCTTCGGAAGCTTCTTTCATCGCAGCGCAGATTTCAGCATAGGATGTTTCCTTAGCCAGACGGGCTGTCAGGTCAACAACCGATACATCGGGAGTCGGAATGCGGAAAGACATACCGGTCAGTTTGCCGTTCAGAGAAGGAATGACCTTGCCAACTGCCTTTGCAGCACCGGTCGATGAAGGAATAATATTCTGAGCTGCGCCCCTGCCGCCTCTCCAGTCTTTCATTGAAGGACCATCGACGGTTTTTTGAGTGGCTGTAGTGGCATGAACGGTTGTCATCAAACCTTCAAGAATGCCGAATTTGTCATGCAGGACCTTTGCAACGGGAGCAAGACAGTTGGTAGTACATGAAGCATTTGAAACGAAATTCATGCTGTTGTTGTACGAAGTGTGGTTCACACCCATCACGAACATGGGGGTATCGTCTTTTGAAGGAGCAGACATGATCACTTTTTTTGCTCCTGCGTCGAGGTGACCCTGTGCCTTATCTTTCGAAAGGAATAAGCCGGTCGATTCGACTACATAGTCTGCACCAACAGCACCCCAGTTAATGTCGGCAGGATTTCTTTCAGCCGTAACGCGGATAGCCTGTCCGTTTACCACCAACTGGCCGTCTTTTACGCTTACTTCACCTTTGAACCGTCCGTGTGTTGAATCATATTTTAACATGTAAGCCATGTAATCGACATCGATCAGGTCATTGA
Source organism: Mangrovibacterium sp. (assembly GCA_050173895.1). Classification (GTDB taxonomy): domain Bacteria; phylum Bacteroidota; class Bacteroidia; order Bacteroidales; family Prolixibacteraceae; genus JBCFBK01. The sequence continues at coordinate 5,018 of JBFXKJ010000053.1, forward strand.
TCGCAACTACCTGAATTGTACCTTTTGCAATAGCCTGACGGAATACGAAACGTCCGATGCGGCCAAATCCGTTGATACCGATTTTAATTTGTGACATAATTGAAAGTTTAATAATTAACGAATGAATTTTAGAATTTTTGAGCCCTTTTCAAGCCACACAAAATAACGAACTATATTCAGAACTGTCAAATTTTTCGTTTGCCTTTTGGCCTATTTCATCAAGAGTTTAAAATTTAATTAATGTTCCTCTTTCAGCCTGTAGCAGACAGGGCTGATTAAAAGGATAAACAGATGGATTTTACGATTGTTTAGTTCTTCTTTCTCTTCGTAAAATCCTAACTTTACCCCGGCCTTTTACAGGAATTTTTAAATCATTCGATATGGACTTTTTATTTCAGCACCGTTCTGTGAGGCAGTATAAAAAAGACGAAATACCAGCCGGATTGCTGAGAAGGATCATCGGGGCGGGGACAAGGGCCTCAACTACGGGCAATATGCAGTTGTACAGTGTGATTGTCAGCAGCGACGAGGCGAACCGCAGCCGGCTGGCGCCCCTTCATTTTAACCAGAGTGCCGTGGTGCAGGCACCTGTCCTGCTGACCATTTGTGCGGATGTAAACCGCTTTAGCCGCTGGTGTGAACTCCGCAACACCGAAGCCGGCTTTGATCAGTTCCTGTGGCTGATCAATTCGGTCACCGATGCCCTGCTCTTTGCCCAGAATATTTGCATTGCCGCCGAATCGGAGGGGCTTGGGATTTGTTATATGGGAACGACTTTATACCATGCAGAAGAGATCTCAAAAATCTTAACTCTTCCTTCCGGCGTTCTTCCTGTTACAGCCATAACCATGGGATACCCATCGGCGGAGCCTCCTCTGACCGGGCGCCTGCCGTTGGAGGCTGTGCTGCATTACGAATCGTACAAGGATTTTTCGGACGGGCAGATCAATGCCCTGTATCGGGAGACGGAGTCGCTGGAAAGCTCGAAAAAATTCGTGGAGGAAAACCGGAAAGAAAATCTGGCGCAGGTATTTACCGAGGTGCGCTACCCCAGGAAAGACAGTGTTTTGTTCTCGGAAAAGCTTCTGGAGGCCATCCGCAGGCAGGGATTTAAGATATAGGCCCTGCCGTTGCCGGCTTATTTGATAAATCGTTGTTCAATCAGTTCACTGAAAGCCTGACGGTAGGCGTTTCCCACGGGCAGGCGGTTTTTCCCGATTTCGACGAGGTTTCCTTCGATCGACTGGATCCGGTCGAGCCGGATGATGAATGATTTGTGAATGCGAAAGAATTCATCGGCGGGCAGAAGTTCCTCCATCTTTTTCATCGACAGGTTGGTTACCAGATGCGTGTCTTTCATGTGGATCTTGATATAATCGCCCAATCCCTCAATAAAACAGATCGCGTCAATTTCAACGCGCACCATTTTTTTATTGGCCTTGATAAAAATATAAGCCGGACTTGTTTTGACTTCTGTTTTCTGGGCTATCAGCGACAGTTGTTCCTCCGCTTTTTGGACGGCCTTGAAGAAACGGTCAAAGCTGAAGGGTTTCTTCAGGTAGTCCAGGATATTAAGTTCATAGCCTTCGAGGGCATAATCGCTGTAAGCAGTGGTGAGAATGACCAGAGGCGGATGCGGGAGGCTTTTCAGGAAATCAAGGCCCGACATCACCGGCATATTCACATCGAGAAACATCAGATCGGCTTTCCCGTTTTTCAGCGTCTGGCTTGCTTCCATCGCATGATGGCAGCAACAGATGATTTCCAGCCCCGGAATTTCCTTTGCATATTCCACGATCACCTGTCTGGCCAGAGGTTCATCATCTACGATTATGGCTTTGATCATATTCAGGCTTGCTTCAGTCTTATTTTTAAATGCACTGTAAATATATTCCCTTTTTTGCTGATCTCTAAATCATAATCTTCTTTTTTGAGCAAATAGGCCAGCCGTTGCCTGACATTGTTCAGTCCGATGCCGTACGCCTGATCTTTTTTCACCGCTTCGCCGGAGCAGCAGGTATTGATGACACTTAAAAACAGCCATTCTTCTTCTGTCCTGACGGCAATATCGATGAACTCATCTTCTGAAAAGGAACGTGGTCCGTGTTTAAAGGCATTATCGATGAAAGGCTCAAAGATAAGGGGAATGATCAGCTTGTTTTCTGCGTCCGCATCAATCGAAACACGGATGTTTGCCTGCTCATTCATCCGGATTCGCTGCAGGTCGATGAAATTCCGGATAAATTCGATTTCCTGTTTTAGCGGGACGAAATTTTCGCGCGATTCGTACAGGACATGCCGCATCAGGTCCGACAGCTTTAATATCAGTTCAGGTGTTTTCCTTGAGTTCACCAGGCTGAGCGAATAAATGTTATTCAGGCTGTTAAAGAGAAAATGCGGATTGATCTGGGCCTTTAAGGTATTCAGCTCGGCCTCCAGCTTTTCACGCTCCACCTTATTATACCGCAACGAGATGTCCTGCAGTTCAATCCAGTCGGTCAGGAACTTTGCCAGGGAGGTCACTCCTACGTAAGCAAATGACGTAAAAAAGTGCGTCGAAAACAGGTCCCGGGTGTAGGGTTGCCGCAGAATCAGGAAACAGAGCGTAATGATGATGACTGCCGAAAGGGTCAGCGTGACCAGTAGCCAGAACAGATAAAAAATGTAGTTCTTCTTTTTAAGGAAACGGGGGATGAGCAGGTAAAAGTTGGTGTAGACCGCAAAAGCGAATCCGGTGTTGATTACTACGGCACGAATCAGAATGTCGGGCTCAGGACCGAGTTTGTAATCAGAAACAATGTAAAACACGATGAGCGCAAATACAATGCTGGAAATCCAGAACAGAATATGTCCGGCATTTTTTAATCTTCTGTATTTTTTACTCAGGGTCATCGGCGTTAAATGCGGTCTTTTCCTTTTAAATATTTAAGAAAGTAATATTTGAGCGGGTTGGAATACTTTAAAAGTTTCCAGGGCCTGCTGCTGTGCGGCTTGTGGATCACCGGAAGGGTGGTGGCCAGGTAGTTGTGAAAGCCCAGGTTTCGCGATTTTCTGGAAATAAATACATCGTACCAGTCTTTTTGATCCGACAGTTGGCTGAACGAAAAGCTCTTCAACAGTGCCGGGCTGAGCAGGGTACAGCAAAAGCTGATGCTGTGGGTGGTGTCGCAGATTGCCGTTTTTTCGTTCCTGAATTTCAGATAAGGGAAGTTAATCTCCCCCTGTTCGTTTGTCGTTACGGCTCCGAGCATTCCGCAGTTTGGCTGCTGCCGGCTGAGTCCGAGTATTTTGATGAGGGTATCTTTTTTGATGATCACGTCCGACTCGATCAGGACCAGCGGAACATCCATTTCCAATGCAATCTGCTGAGCCTTCTGCAGGGTGATATTATAATTCGGGGAAGGGGTATCGGTGAGATCTTCCAGATTGATCAGTTCAAAGTCAAGCTCTTCCTGAGACTTCTCAAGGATCGTTTTGTTTTCGGGACTGCTGAAGTCGTTAAAAACAAGGTAACGGTATTCACCTTCTGCCTGGTGAATGGCGCGGATCGTCATCAGGGTGGTTTCGATCGAATCTTTTACCGGGGTAACAATTAGTAAATCAGCCATGTTGTTGTTTTTGTATCGGACCAATATTCAGGATCTAAAGATAGGCTTTATCCTGGATAAACGGTGTGACAAATATAAAGGCCGTGGTTAAAAAGGCTTAAAAGGCAGATGGAATTGTTCGGCCAGGCGCTTCAGATCGTCCACTACAGCCTCCTGCACAGGGACTCCGTTTTGCAGCCGTTCAATGGTCATCTCCCGTTCCGGATCACCGGGGACGAGCACCGGGTTGTCCGGGATAATGCATTCGGCTGCGCGGAAAGTCCGGATCCAGTTGTCCATATGGCGTTTGAATTCCTCTGCAGGGCGGAAGGCATCAATGCGGAAAGCGCCCAGGAAATGGCCGATCCCCTGGCCCACCTGCTCGGCGGAAGGTTCCAGAAAGGCGACAAATGGCGGCACCCAGGGGCCGTAGTTGGCGCCTGAAAGAACAGCCGAAAAAATGTCGACCATGGCGCCCAGACAATAACCTTTATGCCCGCCATGCAGGCGGTCTCCCCCCAGAGGAAGCATCGAGCCGCCTTTCTTCAGAATGGAGGCATCGGTGGTAGGATTTCCGTTTTTATCGACCGCCCAGCCTTCAGGAGCATCTTTCCCGGCGCGCTGCAGGACTTCCAGCTTTCCGTTGGCCACCGTGGTTGTTGCCATATCGATGACCAGGGGCGGCTCTTCCAGGGTGGGAATGGCCACGGCAATGGGGTTGGTGCCAAGATAGCGGCTTTTTGAGAAAGTTGGTGAAACGAGCGGACTTGCATTGGTCAGCGAGATCCCGATCATATCTTCCTTCAAAGCCTGCATGGCATGGTAGCCTGCAATTCCGAAATGATTTGAATTTTTAACGGCCACCCAGCCGCTGCCCACGTTGCGGGCCTTTTCCATGGCGATTTCCATGGCCTTGTGTGCCGTGACCAGGCCGAGCCCCAGGTCGCCATCCAGCACTGCGGTGGATGGGGTTTCATGGACTACACGCATGGCCGGCGCCGCATTCAGCCTTTTCTTTTCCCAAAGGCGCACATAGCCGCTAAGCCGGGCAACACCATGAGAGTCAACCCCTCTCAGATCGGCCTGATTTAAACATTCGGCGGCTGCTTCCGCTTCTCCGGCAGGACAGCCCATCGCTTCAAAAACCTGTTGTGTGAATTCCTTTAGCCAGGAAGATTGTATAATCATTTGTTGAAGATTACAAGATTATCAGATTATTAGCTTGTCAGATTATCAGATTAGGACCATAACAGTCCGGGAAATTGCCAGGCATTCGTTCCGGCAGGAAACGGCCGGCGACCCTATTTTCTGTAAAAATCGCGGGCTGATCCCTGTGCCGTCGGCGTGATGAGTACATCATCAATGTTGACATGGGGCGGGCGCGACAGCATAAACCAGATTGCTTCGGCGACATCTTTTGCACTTAACGGAGTGAATCCTTTATAAACACTGGCGGCTTTTTCCCGGTCGCCTTTGAAGCGCACCAGCGAAAATTCGGTTTCAACGGCACCCGGACTGATGGTGCTTACTTTAATGTTGTGTGGAAGCAGTTCGACTCTTAAGGCCTTGCTGATGGCATTCACCGCAAACTTTGAGGCACAGTAGACCGATCCCATGGGATAGGCTTCCTTGCCTGCGATCGATGAGAGATTCACAATGTGTCCGCTGTTCTGCTGGATCATCCAGCCCGATATTTTTCGCGTAACATATAAAAGGCCTTTTACATTCGTATCAAGCATGGCGTCCCAATCGTCCACATTGGCGTCAGGAACGCTGTTATAACCGGCCGCAAGACCGGCATTATTGATCAGTACATCGATATTTTTCCATTCCTGAGGTAAATTATCAAGTGCCTGATCGACTTGTTTTTTTGAACGGATGTCGAAATTCAGTAAATACACAGGGCAGGTCCCGCTAAATTCCTTCTTCAGTTCCTCCAGCCGTTCTGCGCGCCGTCCCGTCAGGATCAGGCGATAATGATGGCTGGCCAGCAAGCGTGCCGTTTCCATCCCGATACCGGAGGTCGCTCCTGTAATGAATGCTGTTTTTTCTGTCATATTTTTCCCTTTAAAACAAGTACAAAGGAAATTAAAATTCCCTTTTTTTTATGGAAAAATCAACTACTTGACTATTTTTGTTTCCGTTATTCAAGCTTTAAAACAAAAAAATATGGCCGAAGTAATTGAAAATAAAGAGGTGTTTTCCATCGATCAGATCGAAGAGCCCGGCGATTTGCACGACGTGGTATTTAACCTGATGGTAAACCCGAATTTAGCCCCGGTGAACTATTTTAATGATTTCAGTGATGAGGGATTCGAGCTTGATAACCTGGAAATTGAAGACCCGGATGGGGCAGGGGTGTTCATGACAGGGAACGGACAGATGATGGCCATGACCACTCATGCGCTCCATCATCATTTGTCGAATGACCCCGGAAGGGCAACAGAGATCCTGATCAGCAGGGCCGTTCGCCGTATGGCATGTTACGGGGCCAGGCCCCTGGCTGTGAGTGCTTTCCTTTACCACATCAATATTGCCGACCCAAACGGGCAAATCATTGCTTCGGGGGCCAAGAAGGGACTCGAGCAGGCTGCTGCCCGGTTTGGCCTGACGGTGTCGGACCGGAAGATCCGGTTTGACTATTTCTCCGCGCATGGGCCGGTGTCGCCCACGATCATCATCAGTCTGATGGGAAGCGTCGAGAATAAAGAGAAGATCAGAACCCATCAGCTAAAAACGAAAGGCAACAATATTTTTGTGATCGGCAATTTTTACAACGATATCAATTCGTCCGAATACCTGGAATTTTATCACGGTGTCCAGGATTCACCGCTTCCCATGTTTGACCTGGATATGGAAGTCAGGCTGCAGGAGGTGATGGCGAAACTGATCGACAAGGGGCTGATTTCCTCTGCGAGCCCCGTTGGAAAAGGCGGTTTGTTTTTCTCCTTGCTTCGTGCAGGTATGCCGGCGGGTTTAGGCTTTGATATTACCACCGATGCGGAGATCCGGAAGGATGCCTTCCTCTTCGGTGAATCAATGGGACGGATCATTGTCGGGGTTCCTAAAGCGAATGTGGATGAATTCGTCGATTTTATGCGGGGCACACGGCTGCCGTTTTTTACACTGGGACATGTTACCCGGGGAGAAATTCGCATCGACGATGAATCGTTCGGATTTATTGACAAGATGAAACCAGCTAAGAAATGACGGTTTCCCCTTATCAGGACACGGAAAAGAACAAGAAGCAGCAGGTTGAGCAGATGTTCGACCATATCGCTCCAAAATACGACTTTTTGAATCATTTTCTCAGCATGGGCATCGACCGCCTCTGGAGGAAAAAAGCGGTGTCCATGCTGCGTATCCATCATCCGGAAAGAGTGCTGGATGTGGCCTCGGGTACGGGCGATTTTGCCATTGAGACTGCAAAGATCAGTCCTTCTGAAATCATTGGATTTGACCTTTCCGAACAGATGATCAGGGTAGGTGCGGAAAAAGTGAAACGGCTGGGGCTTGATCGTCTGATCCGCTTCGAAAAAGGTGACTCCGAACAGATGCCGTTCCCTTCCGGATCGTTTGATGCCATTACCGTTGCCTTTGGAGTGCGGAATTTCGAAAATCTGGAAAAAGGACTGCAGGAATTTCACCGGGTGCTTAAGCCCGGCGGGGTGGCCATGATCCTGGAGTTTTCACGGCCCCGGGCTTTTCCTTTCAAACAGCTTTATTTGTTTTATTTCCGGCATATCCTGCCTTTCATCGGAGGAATGGTTTCGAAGGATTCTTCCGCCTATATTTACCTGCCGGAGTCGGTCATGGCATTCCCAGATGATCAGGATTTTCTTGACATCCTGGCCCGCATCGGATTTTCCAGATCAAGACAGCGCCGCCTGACCATGGGTATCGCCACGATTTACGAAGCGGTGAAGTGAAGAGCGGATCGTTAATCTCCGATCTCCCCGATTTTTCCGGCAAACAGGATGGCTCCCGTGCTGTTTTCCCTGATCAGGAACAGGAACGGTTTATTGACAAAGAAGTCGATTTCGTCCGGGTCTAAGGGGCCTGCCGATGTCAGTGAAATTTCAACCGCCGTAACCGCTGCCGCTTCGGTGCCTTTTTCGTTCACTTCGACAAAGGTCTTGTGAATAACTCTTGAGATGAACAGCGGAATGGGTGATATCCCGCTGAAATCAGCCTGGTAGGGGTCGAATGCTTTCTGCATTCCCATGGAAGGGAGAATGGTCTGTTCCATATTGTAGCTGCATTCTGCCTTAAAGCGGGGCAACTTCAGGTTGACTTTGCAAGTGCGATACTGCAGGCTGTTCCAGGTTTCGGGGTTGATTTCAGTGAGCATATCTGTCACTGTTTTCCCGTTGTGCGGAAGCAGGACCACCATCTGGAAGGCTTCGTTTCCGTAAGGTAACCGGAGGTATCCGCCGTTGCCGGTCGAGGCATAGCCGAACTGTTCCGCCTGCCGCATCATTTTGACTGTCTGCTGCGAACCGCTTTCAGTCGTAAACCGGTCGTTGACTGTCTTTTTTTCTTCAAACTTCATTTTCCAGATGCCTTTAAAGTAGATTGCGTTGATCAGATAACTGACCGCATCGGCCGGTATGGCATCCAGCACTTTGGATATTTTTCCCTTCGTGGCATCCGAACACCAGCCATTAATTGCCGTCAGGGTTGCCGGATCGGAAAAATTCATTTCCCTGATTTCTGCGTCGTAAAAGGTCTGGTTTGTATGCATAAATGCCGGAACAAAGGGAAATCCTGCTTTATTCCAGATGGAATTGGCGATATTCAGTTCGGTGGAGGGATCCACTTTCAGCAGGGCCTCCCGGAGGGTTTTGTTATAGTCGTTAATCTGTGCCATCGTATACCCGCTAAGGCGCAGAGCCTGGATCATTTCCTCGGCGGTGGCACCATTTGCTCCGTTCAGCGCCATCGAGAGGGCCATGCTGACACTCAGCGGTGAAATAAATACATTGGGTTTGGCTTCGGCGGTGATTGTTGCCTTTAACAGGTCGAAGGCAAAATTGTTATCCTGGACGGTCTTTTCCTGATATTCGCTTTTCAGAATGATGGGTTTGGCTTTTTCAAGGTTTCCCGGGTTTTCCTGGTCGTCCTGGCTGCAGGCGGAGGAGATGACAAGAAGCACTGTCAGAACGAGGGAACAAAAACAGGCGGTTCTTTTCATGACTATGTGTTTAGGATTGATAATCAATGCTTAGATGCAGAAAGAGATCAAAAGGTTGCTTGATCGAAGCATTTCCCGGCGGCTTTTTTTTCTGTGAAAATGTAAACTTCCGGTGGCTGGCCCGCAGGGATTTCGGGATTCCGTATATTTGCCGGTAAATTGTTTGCTTTGAAACGAGAGTTGAATTTATCACTTACACCGCAGCAGGCATCAGACGAACAGTACTACCGTCCGGTGGTGGCCCGTCTTTTGGGGGTTGCTGCGGAGGAGCTGACGGCGGTTGTGGTTCGCCGCAAATCGATCGATGCCCGGCAGCGGCAGATCCGCATCAATATGGGTGTAGTGGCTTATGTGGGAGAGGAGCCGGTTCCCGAACGAAAAGAATACCACTACGGAGAGGTCTTTGGTAAAACCGAAGTTGGTATTATCGGTGCGGGACCGGCAGGCTTATTTGCGGCCCTGCGGCTCATTGAGCTGGGTTACCGGCCGGTAATTTTTGAAAGGGGAAAGAATGTCCATGACCGCAAAAGAGATATTGCCCGTATTTACAGAGAGCACCAGGTCGACCCGGACTCGAACTACGGTTTTGGCGAGGGTGGTGCCGGTACGTTTTCCGATGGTAAACTCTATACCCGTTCCAAAAAAAGGGGAAGCGTTCAGAAAATCCTCGAAGTGTTTGTCCAGTTTGGAGCTGATCCGCAGATCCTGATTGATGCCCATCCGCACATCGGTACCAACAAACTGCCGGGCATCATTAGCCGGATGCGGGAGCAGATTATGGCCTCAGGCGGGGAAATCCGTTTTAACAGCCGGGTTACCGGTCTGCTTTTGAAGAACGACCGGTGTCCGGGCCTGGTCCTGGCCGACGGCAGCCGTTTTGAATGTGCCGGGGTGATCCTGGCTACCGGGCATTCGGCGCGCGATATCTACGAAATGCTTTTCAATAGCGGCGTGAACCTGGAGGCCAAACCTTTTGCAATGGGAGTGCGTGTGGAACACCCGCAGGCGCTCATCGATACAATCCAGTATCATCAGGACGGCCGGGGCCCCTGGCTGCCTGCAGCGACTTACTCGTTTGTGGAGCAGGTGAACGACCGGGGCGTCTATTCGTTCTGCATGTGTCCCGGCGGGTTCATTGTGCCGGCAGCCACTGCTCCCGGCGAGCTGGTGGTCAATGGTATGTCGCCGGCGCAGCGGAATTCGCCTTATGCCAACTCCGGCATGGTGGTGGAGATCCACCCGGAAGATATCCGCGAGTTTCGCCATAAAGGGGTGTTTGCAGGCATTGCCTTCCAAAAGCACATCGAACAGCTTTGCTTTGAACTGAATGGGCACACTCAGTTTGCCCCGGCGCAGCGCCTCACCGATTTTGTAGAAGGAAAAAGGTCGGCCGATTTGCCGGAATCATCTTACCGGCCCGGGCTCATACCGGCCTTGCTGCATGAAAAGCTCCCCAAGCGGATTGCCTCCCGCCTGCGTGAAGGAATTGTGCTGATGGACCGGAAAGCAAGAGGATTCCTGTCGCGGGAAGCAGTGGCAGTCGGCGTGGAATCGCGCACTTCTTCTCCGGTTCGTATTCCAAGAGACGAAGAGAGTTTACAGCATATCCGTGTGAAAGGGCTCTATCCCTGCGGGGAGGGGGCGGGATACGCCGGAGGAATCGCCTCTTCTGCCATTGACGGTGAACGGAGCGCCGAGGCACTGGCACGAAGCCTGAAGGTTTAAATTTTTCAAAACAGGCATAGGTTCAGTTTTTTATGAAAAATAATTTTCAATTGACATGGAAATGAGCGGCATCTTCTTTATCTTGGAACAAAAAAAACGATGGAACGAATTGACAATAAAACTGACGAACGGACATGGGCGATGTTTTGCCACCTTTCCGTATTTGCAGGCTGCATCATTCCGTTTGGGAATATCATCGGCCCGCTGATCATCTATTCGGTGAAAAGGCAGGAATTTCCGCTGGTAGAGGATCAGGGTAAAGAAGTGTTGAATTTTCAGATCACCCTGTCGATCGCATTGATCATTTCGGCAATCCTTATGCTGGTTCTCATCGGTATTTTTCTGCTCATTGTCATTGGCCTGGCCGGACTGATCCTGACGGTGGTCGGCGCTCTGAAGGCAAACAACGGGGAGTACTACCGGTATCCGTTCTCAATCCGGTTTCTCAAATAGCTGTTATTCCCTTTCCGGAAAAACGGACAGACTTAAGCGGCGGGTAAACAAAATTCCCTTACGGGTTCAGAGCCCGATGGGGTCACCACCGTTACAGGTTGCAGCTTTCAGGTTGAACATTCCGTAAGCTGAAACCTGTAACTTGAAACTATTTTCCTTATTTTTGCAGCCTCAATGCAAAGTTTTAAACGATATGGCTCAAAAACCTTCTGTTCCTAAGGGGACCCGCGATTTTTCCCCGCTCGAAATGTCACGGCGGAATTATATTTTCGATACCATTAAGGCGGTTTTTCAATTGTATGGGTTTCAGAGTATCGAAACGCCTGCAATGGAAAACCTGTCGACCCTGATGGGAAAGTACGGAGAAGAAGGCGACAAGCTTCTGTTTAAGATATTGAATTCGGGCGATTTTATCGGCGGAATAGGAGAGCGCGATCTTCTGGAACGCAACAGTGTCCGGCTCACCAATATGATTTCGGAAAAGGGATTGCGTTATGACCTGACGGTTCCCTTTGCCCGCTACGTGGTTCAGCACCGCAACGATATCGCCTTCCCGTTTAAGCGCTATCAGATCCAGCCCGTTTGGAGGGCCGACCGCCCTCAGAAGGGACGTTACCGGGAGTTCTATCAGTGCGACGCCGATATTGTCGGAAGCGATTCCCTGCTGAACGAATTCGAACTGGTCCAGATCATTGATGAGGTTTTTAAACGGCTTGGGGTGAAGGTGCTTGTAAAGATCAACAACCGGAAAATCCTGGCCGGGATCGCTGAGATGATCGGAGAGAAGGACCGGCTTACCGATATCACGGTGGCGATCGATAAACTCGACAAGATCGGACCGGAAAATGTAAACGCCGAACTTCTTGAAAAAGGCGTTTCGGCGGAGGCGGTCGAAAAACTAAGGCCAATCCTGGAATTGTCAGGAACAACCGCAGAAAAGCTGGATCAACTCGAAAAAGCAATTGGCATTTCGCTGGTCGGGCAGAAAGGGATCCAGGAAGTGAGGACGTTGTTTGCTTATCCCGGTTACGCCGGTTTGACAACCGAAGTTGAACTGGACCTGACCCTGGCCCGGGGCCTGAATTATTACACAGGGGCTATTTTTGAAGTCAAGGCACAGGACGTTCAGATAGGCAGTATCTCAGGGGGAGGGCGTTATGACGATCTGACCGGCATCTTTGGAATGCCTGGTGTATCGGGGGTCGGGATTTCCTTCGGAGCGGACCGGATTTATGATGTGATGACCCAGCTTGAACTGTTCCCGGAAGAGGCCATTACGACCACGAAAGTGCTTTTTGTGAATTTTGGAAAGGCTGAAGAAGCCTGGTGCCTGCCTGTTTTGAAGCGGCTCCGGGAAGCAGGCATTGCCGCCGAGATCTATCCTGAAGCCGACAAGATCAAAAAGCAGATGGCATGGGCCGACCGCAAACAGATAGCCTATGTGGTGATGGCCGGAGAACAGGAAATTACCCAGGGAAAAATGAACCTTAAGAACATGAAAACGGGCGACCAGAAGCTGGTAAGTCCGGAAGAACTGATCAAACTGCTTTGTGAATAGCCTGCTCCAACTGCAGGCCTAGTCTTTGATTGTATTCTCGAAAAAGTCGCCGTGCTCGATGCCATCATTGACGCTGCCGGGCCACAGGTTCCAGACTTTTGAGAACAGATCGGGATCGCCGTCTCCGTCGGCATCGCCCACCAAAACATCATGTCCGCCGAGGCGGTTGTCGATGATCACCCGTTCCACAAATTTGACTGGTTGATGCTTAGAGATGTTTTCCCACACATACCAGCGTGGAGTGGCACCTTCCGGCGCCAGCGAGTCGTCCTCCTGATCGCAGGTCAGGATATCGTCATCCCCGTCCAGGTCCAGATCGCCCACATAAAGCGAATGAAAGGATCCTCTGATGCCGGTGGCCGTCATCGGCAGGAAGTGAGCGGTAAATTCGGGCACCTTTCCCCCGCGATTTTCCAGCCAGGCAATTCGCGAGGCCCGTTGATCGCAATCGGTCACGACGATATCTTTGTCGCCGTCCCGGTCCAGGTCGATGATCCAGCTTCGCGATGATAAGCCGTAAGGGCCCCGCTTCCCGAAGGGCAAGCTGTGTTTGGTCCAGATATGGCCGTTTACGTTGTTCTCCAGCCACCGGTCGGGCAGAACAATGTCATTGTCTCCGTCCTGATCCAGATCGCCTACTCCATTGGGGGCAAAGCCTCCATGAATATGGTCGTTATTTTTCAAGACATCCATTGTCACAATCGAACGTTCCCAGTTGGCATCACGACAGGCGCTGTCGGGAATGTCATACCAGAATACACCTACGTTTTGTCCTAAAACGAGCACATCATCTTTCCCGTCGCTGTTCATATCGGCAACGACCAGATCATGGATTTCTGCTCCGATCCGGTCGTCATACCGGTACATAGTGAATTTCCCGGAACCGGTCTCCGGGCTGTTGCAAAACCAGTAGCCCCCGATCATGATGTCGGGCAACCCGTCGCGGTTCACATCCATTGTCCCTGCTCCGAGGGTTGTCATGGGAAGCGGCCCGATCTCATGCCTTTCCCAGTTAGCGGTTCCTGTATTTTCAAACCAGTATAATCTTCCAACGCCTGAGAATGAGTAGTCCAGATCGCCGTCATTATCAAAATCGGCCATGGTCGGACATCCGTAGCCTGAGTCGGCCGAACCCGGCAAATCGCGGGTGATGTAATGATGACGAAATGTTTGTTGTCCGATACCACCTTTTGTTGAAGAATCTTCCGGCGGAACTTCCGCGACCGGCGTGGCCGAGCAGGCCTGGTTGAAAAGAAAAATCAAAATAACAATGAAAATAGAATGAACTCGCTTCATATTTTGTGTTGGTTGTTTTTGAGGTGTTCAACGATTTGCCTGAGCAGATCATTGTGTTCTTGTTTCAATGAAATAAACTTGTTAACCCACCTGTATATTATATACAAGATGAGAAAAAAGATCCCCAGATAAATCAGGATGAAAAACATCGGAAGTAAAGGAAAGAAATCCATGCTTTAATCTTTAGGTTATTAGACAATATATTAAAAAACATAAGACAAAAATACGCGGGGTATTTTTAAATATGCAATCCTTGATGCGGTTATTTCAGTCCGAATCTAAAAGTCCATGCATCCTGACAGACCGGATTCTCTTGCATCGACCTGGGAACTTCGATCAAAAACCCTTTTCCGTTCTTTTTCCATTTCAGCGGCTTGGCGTACCCCATCAGAAAGACCTGGCTTCCAGTAGAAGGCTGCATGGAAGAGATCGATATGCCGGCAGGCAGTTGTTTCTCATCTTCATCGGGTAAATAGAAGGCATAAACATGTCCGTCTTTTTGGGTGAAGGCCATTTTTGTTTCATGATAAGGCTTTACCGGCTTTGTCCCGTAGATGGCTTCTCCGTTTATTCTCATCCATTCGCCAATCCCTTTAAGCCGTTCATAAGCGATCGGATCGAAGTCGCCATCCGGACCAGGACCAATGTTGAGCAGGAAATTCCCTCCTCGGGAGACGATGTTCA
>JBFXKJ010000054.1:0-19354 GCA_050173895.1 Mangrovibacterium sp.
TGATAGGCCTTTTCAATCATACTCAGTGCCTTGCCGTATTTTTCTTTACGGGTCTCATCCTGATTGACCCATTCGGTAAACCTGCCTTCGAGCGCTTTTTTCTTGTCGATCACATCGAGCGCAGCCAGCCCCTTGTTTTGACCGATACTGTATTTATAATAATTGGAACTGCGGGCATATTTCGATGCGTACTGGATGGTAGGCTTTTGCCCCGTGCTCATGTAATCGCGGATAATACCGAGTTTCACCTCGCGGGCGGCGATCCTGACCGGGTTGGTTACCGCCATGGTGTAGTTCACCCCGAATGATGATTTATACCGGTTCGTGCTTCCGGGGAATCCAAGGACCATGGCAAAGTCGCCTTCTTCATAGCCCTTCAGCGAGATCGGCAGGTGATGCCGCGGGTGATAGGGGACATTGTTCTCGGAGTAATCGGCAGGTTTCCCATCGGGACCGCAGTAAATGCGGAAGATGCTGAAGTCGCCGGTATGGCGCGGCCACATCCAGTTGTCGGTATCACCGCCGAATTTTCCGATCGACTCCGGAGGGGTTCCCACCAGACGAACATCACGGAAGGTCTCGTAAATAAAAAGATAATAGCGGTTACCATTGAACAGCGACTGTACACGCGCATCATAATGGGTGTCTTTGGTTGCTTCCTTTTGGATCTCGAAAGCGGTTTTCTGCGCTGCTGTTTCGAATTCTTCGCGGCTTGCATCTGCTTTGATCCCGCCAAGGATCCTTTCCGTTACGTCCTCGACTCTCACCAGAAGGGAGGCTGTTTTTCCCGGATTGGGAAGCTCATCCTTTTTGGTCGGCGCCCAGAATCCATCGCGCAGGTAATCATGATCGACCGAACTGTGGGCCTGGATTTCTCCAAACCCGCAATGATGATTGGTGAGCAGCAGTCCGTCGGCCGACACCAGCTCTGCAGTGCATGAACCGCGGTCGAGTGCTGCAACGGCATCCTTCAGGCTTGATTTGTTAATGTTATAAATATCGTCGGCACTTAATTCAAAACCGAGTTGTTTCATGTCGCTGATATTCAGTTTTTGAATCAGCGACGGCAGCCACATTCCTTCATCTGCACGGGTCGTCCCAGGAATTAATGTCCCCAGAGTAAGGACTGCCAGTAATAACTTCTTCATTCCCTCTTGTCAATTTTAATTATTCGTAAAGTTTGCAAAGATACATATATCTGTTTCCCAGCAACAAAATCCAGCTCGAATTATTGGTTAAAAGAAATGTCTTTTCATTACGGCTATTTCCAAAACAGCAACAGAAAAATTAGCATGAAAACAGGAAAGCTTTGAAAATCAGGAGTGTTTATTTTTTAGGGTGGAGTTCTTTTTTTCTTCCCTTTCCAGTCGGCTTTAAAAATCTCTATCTTTGAGGCTCAAAATGAAATAAACAAACGAGCATGGAACGAAAAGTGAGGGTTCGCTTTGCCCCAAGTCCGACAGGGCCACTTCATATGGGCGGTGTCAGAACAGCCTTGTTCAATTATCTTTTTGCCCGGAAAAACGGCGGCGACTTCCTGTTGCGCATTGAGGACACCGATCAGACCCGGTATGTTCCCGGAGCGGAAGAGTATATTATCGAATCGCTGAAATGGTGCGGTCTGGTCCCCGACGAAGGTCTTGGTTTTGGCGGAGAGCTGGGGCCTTACCGTCAAAGTGAAAGGAAAGCGCTTTACAGTGAGTACGTCGATCAGCTGATCAAAGGCGGCCATGCTTATTATGCATTCGATACGCCCGAAGAACTGGAAAAGCTGCGGGCGGAAGCGGAGAAAAACCAGGGCGTCTTTTCATATGACACCCATACCCGCATGAGCCTGAAAAATTCGTTGACCCTGCCCGCCGAGGAGGTTCAGCGAAGAATTGCCGAAGGCCAGCCCTGGGTGATCCGGTTCAGAATGCCCGAACAGACGGATGTGATTGAAAAGGACCTGATCAGGGGAGAGGTGAAGTTCAACAGCTCGCAGCTTGACGACAAGGTGCTTTTTAAGGCAGACGGGATGCCGACTTACCATATGGCTAATGTGGTCGATGACCACCTCATGCAGATTACGCATGTGATCAGGGGGGAAGAGTGGCTTTCGTCCATGCCGCTGCATATCCTGCTTTATGAGGCGCTGGGCTGGGCCGGCGGCCGCCCTCAGTTCGCGCACCTGCCCCTGATCCTGAAGCCCACCGGAAAGGGAAAACTGAGTAAACGCGATGGTGATAAGATGGGCTTCCCTGTGTTTCCTTTACAATGGAAGGATCCCTTTACCGGAGAGATTTCACGAGGCTACCGGGAAGACGGATATTTTCCTGAGGCGTTCATCAATATGCTGGCGCTGCTCGGTTGGAATGCCGGCACTGAGCAGGAGATTTTTTCGATCGGCGAGCTGACCGAAAACTTCAGTCTGGAACGCGTTGTCAAATCTGGCGCCCGGTTTGATCCGGAGAAAACCAAATGGTTCAACCGGCACTATTTACACCAGAAGGAAGAGAGTGAGCTGGCTGTTCTGTTCAGGCAACAACTCGAAGAAAAAGGAATTTTTGCTGATCCCGAGAAAGTTACCCGTATTGCAGGATTGATTAAAGACCGGTGTACCTTCCCTTCCGAGCTTTGGGACAATGGCTTCTATTTTTTTGAGGCGCCCTCAAAATATGATGAAAAGACCATTGAGAAAAAATGGAAGGAAGGCACTTCGGCCAGGCTGTCCGAAATCGCCGCTTTCTTTAAGACACTTGCTGTGTGGGATGCGGAAGCGATCAAGGAAGCTTTTTCCGCCTTCATGAATGAAAAGGGGTGGAGTTTCGGTATCGTCATGGTCCCCATCCGGCTGGCGCTGGTTGGGAGCAGCCAGGGGATCGACCTGTTTGTGATCCTTGAGTTGCTGGGAAAAGACGAAACCATTCGCCGGATCGAAAAGGCCGCCGCTAAGATTCACATTTGACAGGATATGTGAAGGGGATCGCTGTAATTTGCAGCCATCCCCTTCGTGTAAAATAATTTATTTTTTAATGGTCGGATGGAACTCGCACAGCGAGGATCTTCGCTACGCTCAATTCATACCTGTTTGTGTTCGGCACAGTCATGCTCGTTTCATTTAATCTTCTGAAGATAAAGTTTCCGGAGTTGCTGGAGGTAGTTCAGGTTCAGCTTGTTGGAATAAATTCTGACGAATTCATGTAATTGCCCCTTATGCAGGAAAGCGCCCATGGCCGCGTCGAACTTGCTCTCCTCCCAGTTGTATTTCACTTTGTCGGTGAGGCAATTAAAATCATCCCATTCATAATGCTTTGGTATTTCCAGGTAGGCATGGAAATCCTCTTTCGTATCGAGGTAAATACCTTCATCGATGGGTTGAAGGTTAAAAAACTTAACGACCCTGATCTGAACGCTTTCCTCAAATCCCCGCATGGTCTTCTGCAAGAAGCAAATCCCATGCTGCTGATAGGTTTGCTGCAGCTGACCGATCAGGTCGTAGCGCCTCAGATGGCGGACCCGCAATACGTTGCAGGTTTCATTCTGAATCCTGATAAACCCTTTGCCGGCGTCAAAGTTCTCGTCAAATACCGTTTCAACTTCCGCCGTTGCACGAATGATGTCAATGAGCGGATACTGCTCCTGAAGAGCAAGATACATGTATACGGGTTTCGCCGTGTTGGGTGCCTCATGATAGTAACCCGGGAACGGCGCAATCGCTTCAAACACCAGCGAGCCGGGAAGTACTTTGTCTGTAATTGTCAGGACAGTTTCCCTTTTGGTTATTGTTCCCATTACTTCAATCGCATTTTGAGGTTCCATATCAATCGTTTTATAAGATTCGTTATCTTCGTCTGCAATTCATTCGTTTCCGCGTTCCGGTTCAGGTGCCGGCTGATGAAACATGGATATTAACTGGTCGTTTCATGTATGACAAACACCGATAAATTTTATCAGGTTGAACCTGTGGGACCTGTTGTGATCAAAGAAAACAAACGTTCCCGCCGGATGCGTCTCAGGGTAAATCCCGACGGGAAGGTCTTTGTGTCCATGCCCTCTTTCGGTTCTGAACAAAAAGCGCTTGATTTTGTGCGAGCCAAATCAGAATGGATACTAAAACAACAACAAGATATAAAAGCTGGTTTAACGATTTTCAACTCAAAGACCTGTTTTAAAACAAAGTTTCATTTACTCAGGATCATACGGGTAGAGCATCCAAAGGTTTCGGCGATGGTGGGTCAAGGGATCCTGCAGATTAACATCCCGACGAAACAGGATGAGCAACAGGCGGCTGTTCAGCAGTTTATAAGGAGAGTGATTGTTCAGGTGATGAGGCAGGAGGGGCGTGTTTATTTGCCGGGCAGGCTGAGCGAACTCGCAAAGAGCCATGACCTGCATTATGAAAACGTGTATGTAAAACATGTAAAAAGCCGTTGGGGAAGCTGTTCCCATACTAATAACATCAATCTGAACCTGCATCTCATGCGGCTGCCCGACCGCATGATCGACTATGTCCTTCTGCATGAACTGGCCCATACACGGGAGAAAAACCATGGTCCGGGATTTTGGCACCTGCTGGAGAAGATCTGCCCGGGAGCAAAAAGACTGGACAAAGAGCTGAAGAGTTACCATGTGGGCATTTTCTGAGCCGTTCACGCGGGCTAAAGAACCGCTGCAGGAAATGAACCATTTGAAAGAACTGATCGTTGATCTTGAATAAGAGTTGACCTATGATGAACTGGAATACCCTCATATCAACCAGGCGGCTGGGATCCGCAGCCGCAGTGCCGGAAGTGGAACTCTTTAACCGGACACAGTTCCAGCGCGATTATGACCGGATCATTTTTTCGTCACCGTTCAGAAGGATGCAGAACAAGACCCAGGTTTTTCCGCTCCCGGGCAGTATATTTGTTCATAACAGGCTGACCCATAGTTTGGAAGTGGCGAGCGTAGGCCGTTCTCTGGGCAATATCGTCGCCGAACGGCTGGGCGACAAAGGCGTGAAAAACCCGCTGATCCCCGAACTGGGAGCTGTTGTGTCGGCGGGCTGCCTGGCCCATGACATGGGAAACCCCCCTTTCGGACATGCCGGGGAGGAGGCGATCTCTACATTCTTCAAATATGGGAACGGGAAAAGTCTGGAAATACTCCTGAAACCCGAAGAATGGACAGACCTGACCTTTTTCGACGGAAATGCCAATGCCCTGCGCCTGCTGACCCACCAGTTCCGGGGACGGCGGGAGGGCGGCTTCGCCCTTACTTATACCACCCTGGCATCGATCGTCAAATACCCTTACGAATCGGTCGGGATTGACAAGTCCAAGTTTGGTTTTTTTCAGTCGGAGAAAAAGTTGTTCTGCGAAATCGCGGGAAAGCTTGATGTGACGCAGGTCGCTGATCATCCGATGAAATTTGTCCGGCATCCCCTGGTTTTTCTGGTAGAGGCTGCCGACGACATCTGTTACCGGATCATGGATCTGGAGGATGCCCATAAGCTGAAGATCATCGATTACGACACCACCGCCCGATTGTTCCTGAATTTTTACGAACCGGCTGAAGATAAGGAGGCGTTGGATAAGATCGCGTCGGTGTTCCGGGTCGTGACCGATCCGAACGAAAGAATTGCGTTCCTGAGAGCCGGGGTCATCAACAAGCTTGTGCACGAATGTGCCGGGGTGTTTGCCGCAGAGGAGGAAGCGATTCTGGAAGGCATCTATCAGCGTCCTTTGATGAAAGACATCAGCAGTGTTTCCCGGATCGCCCTGGGCGAAATCGATCAGCTGTCGGTCGACCGGATCTATAATGACCGGACGGTCGTGGAAATTGAAATGACCGGCTTCAAAATACTCGGGACCCTGCTGGATGAATTCATCGGCGCCGCTGTTTCTCCGGCAGCGGGGTTCTCCCGGCGCCTGCTTTCTTTGGTGCCTGAACAATACCAGCCGGACGAGGAACTGGGCATGTACGGGAAAATCCTGTCGGTTGTTGATTTTGTCTCCGGAATGACCGATTTGTATGCACTGGACCTTTACCGGAAAATAAAAGGGATCAGTCTTCCGGAAATCCGTTAACACCAACCGGCTTAACGGTGCTTTGACCATTTCCCGGGCGTTATTTCCCCTTCAGCACCAGACGGGCTGTTCGTCTGCTTTTTTGCTCCATGAAGATCTCGTGATTGTTTTTGATCTTTGCCAGCGCCGCGTCATTGTAAAAGCGGATGGTGGCCAGGATCAGCCCCGTATTATAGCGCACGTCAAATTCCCTCCGCAGTTCCATGATCACCGATTCAAGGCCTACCTCCGGCTCATCGACACAAAGCGAAAGATCGATCGCTGATTGCTGGATCAGGTTTACCTTTATACGCTTTTTGCGGAAAAAAGTAAAGACCTCCGAGAGCTGATCGATGCCGATGAAAGAAAAGTCATTTGGCGAAAGGGTGATCAGTGCTTGCTTCCTTTTTAAAATGTAAACGGGGACCAGATTCAGCTGGTGATCGACCTGATGAATGATCGTGCCGTTCTGGTCAGGGAAATCAAAAGGTTTGACATACAGCGGAATATTTTTATTCCGCAGGGGTTTGATCGTTTTGGGGTGGATCACCTTTGCCCCCGAGTAGGAGAGCTCGATCGCTTCCTTGTACGACAGTTCGCTGAGTTTCTCCGTGTCGGCGAAATCGTTCGGATCGGCATTCAGCACCCCGGGAACGTTTTTCCAGATGGTGACGCTTTCCGCATTCATCAGATTTCCAAGAATGGCTGCCGTGAAATCGGAACCTTCCCTGCCAAGGGTGGTTGTCTGATTCGTTGTTGTTGACCCAATAAAGCCCTGGGTAATGTACAGGTCGTGCTGTTGAAAGTTAAACGTATTGCTGACAAGCATTTCCGACCATTTCCAGTCAATCTGGGCTTCCCTGTAGGTGTCGTCGGTGCGGAGGCTTTCCCGGATGTCGATCCACTTATTGGGCCTCCCGGTTTGTTCCAAAAAATCCGAAATAATAGCGGTGGATATCAGCTCACCGTAGCAGACTACCTGATCATATTCATAGTCAAAGTGAAGAGAAGGGGTCCTTTTCAGCCGTTTTCTTAACTGGTCAAACAGCTCTCCTGCTCTGGTCGGACTGATCGTCGCCAGGTCCAGCGTATCTATGATCTGCCGGTGATAATTTTCGATTGAAGAAAGGATGTCGTCTGTCTGGCTGTCTCTTTTATAATAACTGCGGACAAGTTTTTCCAGTTCGTTGGTCGTATTTCCCATCGCGGAGATGACCACAGCCTTTTTCCCGGGGAAAAGATCCAGAATGGCGGCCACATTACGAATGGCCGGAGCAGAACTGACCGATGCACCTCCAAATTTAAATACCTTCATGCTTGCGTTTTTGTTATCACTGGGCAAAATTAATTATTTTAACATGATGCCGGATGCCATTCTTCCACTCAGGGCACCTTCTCTGCGAGCCGAGTAGAAAAGCGATTCGTGCGACCAGGAGCAAAGTCCCATGATCTCTATGTTTTCCTGCTTCATTCCGGTGTTCAGCATCAGGGTCTGATTGGCTGCCCACAGGTCAAAACAGGCTTTTCCCGGATGGATCGATGGTTTTAACAGTTCACGGTAGTTGGAGAACTGCTCCCGGACCGCAAGGATCACGTCCTGCCCCACTTCATAGACGTGGTGGTGGATGGAGGGTCCGATCCCAGCGATCAGATCTTCCGGTTCGCAATCAAACTGCAGTTGCATCAGGTGGATTGTTTTTGTCACGATTTGGCTCACCGTACCCCGCCATCCGGCATGAACTGCGGCAATGACTCTTTGTCGCGGGTCGTAAATCAGGACAGGCACGCAATCGGCTGTTTGAACACAGATGCAAATTCCCGGACGGTTGGTCACCAGGGCGTCGGTGTCCGCAATTTCCGTCCCCTTCACATCATCAACCACAACGACACGGTCACTGTGTACCTGGCGGGGAAACACAAGCTGTCGGGGTCTGATACCCAATGCCAGGGCAAGTTCTTCCCGGTGTGCCCTGTATATTTTTTCCTCGTCGCCGGTAAACCGGGCCGGACCGTTTTTCTCCCAGCCTTTCCGTGTACTGGAAAAATGAAGCAGTCCGGGAAGACACAGCTTCCTGAATTTCAGAAAAGACTTTTCACCTATCTCAGCAACTTCCATATATCTGTAAAATCAGTTATTTCTCAATTTTCGTTCATCATTTTCCGAAGCTTTTTCTTGTCCAGAATGCGGATGGTTCTCCGGTGGACATGAAGGATACCTTCGTTGTGTAGTTCACCCAGGGAACGGGCCAGGGCGGGGCGGGTCACACCGAAAAATTCGGCCAGTTCTTCCTGGGTAAGCTGCAACTCAACCACTGAAAGCTGATCGCCGGCAAGTTCGATCAGGTAATGTGCAATTTTTTGCCGGATACTTTTGAATGAAAGAAAATGGATACGCTGTGTCAGAAATTGGGTCCGCGAGGAAATTACACTCAGGTAATTAGTCAGGATCCGCTGATCTTTTTGCAGAAGCTTCAGAAATTCGTCCCGGGGGATGTAGAGGAGCTCCGTCTCCGTAATGGTGATCACCGTGACCGGGAAAAAGTTGTTTTTGCCAAAAAGAAATGCCGCAGCCAGGGGTCTGGGAGCTTCAATGTTCTCGATTTTGATGATTTTCCCATTCGGATCATTCATTTCTCCTTTTACTGTGCCCGACATTACAATGATCAGGTTTGAGCACTCGTCTCCCGCCGTGGCGACAATGTTGTTCTTTCCCAGCCGGTAAACCCGGTATAAAATGCCGTCAAAAACGGAGGGCAGTTTCCCGGCAGCTAATCCGGCAAAGACCGGCGATTTCGATAGGACTTCAAAATTGATCATCTGTTTGTAATATATGTTATATCCTGCACAACAGTCGGGATTTATTTTTGTTGCCGGATCAAGTCAAAAGGATAATGTTACGCGAGATAGTAAAAATAAATGAAGAATTGTGCAACGGGTGCGGAATTTGTATTCCAAACTGCCATGAGGGGGCTTTGCAGGTGATCGATGGAAAGGCCAGACTGATCAGCGAGCTGATGTGTGACGGGCTGGGTGCCTGTCTGGGTCATTGCCCTGAGGGCGCCATTGAGATCGAGAAGCGCGAGGCGGAGGAATATGACGAGGTGTCCGTGATCAGGCAAATGATCCCCAAGGGTGAGAATTTGCTGATCGCTCATCTGAAGCATTTGAAAGACCATGGTGAAGCAGGTTTCCTGAAGGAAGCGGCCGGCTATCTGAAAGCACACGCGCACAAGCTGGAGGTCGATGTAGCGGCTGTGCTTGGTGCCGTTCACGGGCATCAGACCAGCGCTTCTTCCTGTGGTTCAGGAGGAGGATGCCCCGGTTCGGCTCCTGTGAGCTTCGGTCGTGATTCGTTCCGCCTGGCCATGGACGGGCCTGCAGAAACAGGCCTGTCGGAGTTGCAGCAATGGCCGGTCCAGATGCATCTGATCAACCCGGATGCGCCTTATTTTAAGGGAGCCGATCTGTTATTGGCTGCCGACTGTACAGCTTTTGCCCACGGCAGCTTTCATCGGACACTGCTTGCCGGAAAGAAGCTGGTGATCGCCTGCCCCAAACTGGACCATGGCAAGGAGATCTACCTCGAAAAGCTGATCCGCCTGGTCAATACGGCACGTGTCAACACCATCACCCTGGCCATTATGGAGGTACCCTGCTGCGGAGGCTTGAGCCAGTTGGTCCGTGCCGCGCTCGCCCGTGCGACCAGGAAGGTGCCTGTCAGGGAAATTGTGGTCGGTATCCGGGGGAATGTGCTGGCAGATGAATGGGTATGATGAAAGAGAGACGCTCTTAAAACCAATGCCGAACCTTTTGCCAACGTGAGATTTTTGGCTTTTGCCGCCTGATAATTTTAAAAGCGGGTAGTCTGTGTTCAAAGAATATACTATCTTCGCAAACATAAAAATATCAGGAGGATGTTTAAGAACTACAGACTATTGAACAATGTTGCCGGGTGGGTGGCATTTGTGATTGCATCGGTAACTTATCTTTCGACTATTGAGCCAACTGCGAGCTTCTGGGATTGCGGAGAGTTCATCACCACCTCGTATAAACTGGAAGTAGGGCATCCTCCGGGCGCTCCTTTTTTTATGATCCTGGGCCGGTTCTTTAGTCTTTTCGCCTCGCCGTCGAATGTGGCAATGATGATCAATTCCCTGTCGGCCCTGGCCAGCGCCTTTACCATCTTGTTCCTTTTCTGGACAATCACTCATCTTGCCAGGAAAATGGCGGGATCTGAAACGTTGACCACCGGACAAACCCTGGCTATTCTCGGCAGTGGCATGGTTGGAGCACTGGCTTATACCTTCTCTGATACTTTCTGGTTCTCGGCTGTGGAAGGCGAAGTATATGCGTCATCGTCCCTGATCACTGCGGTTGTGTTCTGGGCCATTTTGAAATGGGAAAACGTGGCTGACGAGCCGCATGCAAACCGGTGGATCATCTTTATTGCCTATATGGTCGGATTGTCGATCGGGATTCACCTGTTGAACCTGCTGGCAATCCCTGCCATTGTATTTGTTTATTATTTCAAAAAATACACAGTAAGCCGAAATGGCGTGATCATCAGTTTCCTGCTGTCGATCCTGATTCTCGGACTGATCATGTATGGGATCATTCCGGGGGTGGTGACAGTCGCCTCGTGGTTTGAACTGCTGTTTGTAAACGGGCTTGGCCTCCCCTTCAGTACAGGGGTGATGCTCTACGCTGTTCTGCTGGTGGGGCTGATCGTTTTCGGGATCCGATACACGATCCGGAAAAAGCTGGTGTTGTGGAACACGGTCCTGGTGTCCCTTACGGTGATCCTGATTGGTTATTCATCTTTTGCAATGATTGTCATCCGTTCGTCGGCCAATACCCCGATGGACCAAAACAGCCCCGACAATGTTTTCTCCCTGCTGGGATATCTGAACCGGGAACAATACGGTGACCGACCGTTGGTGTTCGGACCCTATTACAACAGTCCGCTCGACAGCAGGAAGCCCTATGTGAAAGACAAACCTTATTACATTCAGAAAGATGGGAAATATGTGGTTGCCGACGTGAGAGAGAAACCGCAATATGACTCCCGCTATACGACTTTTTTCCCCAGGATGTGGAGCCGCCAGTCGGATCATATTGCCGATTATAAAGCCTGGGGTGGTATTTCAGGCAGAAAAGTCTCCATCACTGATGAAGATGGACAGCAACAGACCATCCAGTTGCCCACTTTTGGTGAAAACCTCCAGTTTTTCCTGAGCTACCAGGTGGTACACATGTACTGGCGGTATTTCATGTGGAATTTTGCGGGGAGGCAAAATGATCTGCAGGGGCATGGCGACATTCTGAACGGGAACTGGATCAGCGGCATTAACTTTATTGACTCGGCCCGGCTGGGTGATCAGCTTACCCTGCCCGACAGCCTGAAAGGCAACAAAGGACGCAATACGTACTATTTCCTGCCTTTCCTTCTCGGTCTGATCGGCGCATTTTTTCATTACAAAAGGCATCAGCGCGACTTTTGGGTGGTGATGCTGTTGTTCATCATGACCGGTCTGGCCATTGTCGTTTATCTGAATCAGTATCCGCACCAACCCAGGGAACGGGATTATGCCTACGCGGGCTCGTTCTACGCCTTCGCCATCTGGATCGGCCTTGGTGTGGTCGCATTATCCGATTTTCTGAAAAAAAGGATCCCTGAGACCATCAGTGCATCGGGGATCACCCTGATCAGCCTGATTGCTGTTCCCGGATTAATGGCCGCCGAAAACTGGGATGATCATGACCGCTCAAACCGCTATACGGCCCGCGATTTTGGGGCCAATTATCTGGAGAGCTGCGAGAAAAATGCGGTGATCTTTACCAATGGGGACAATGATACTTTCCCCCTGTGGTATAATCAGGAGGTTGAAGGCGTGCGGACCGACATGCGGGTTTGTAATCTCAGCTACCTGCAAACCGACTGGTATATCGATCAGATGAAAAGCAAGGCCTACGAATCGGAGCCATTACCCATCAGCTTTAACCATGACCAGTATGTACAGGGTACGCGTGATGTCGTCTATCTGCTCAGTGACCCCCGTGTGAAAGGTGCTGTGGAACTGAGCAAAGCGCTGGATTTTGTCAAAGATGATGACCCGAGGACGAAGCTGACGCAGGCTGACAACGCTTCGTACATTCCGTCTAAGAAATTGTTCCTGAAGGTCGATAAGGAAGCTGTTATCCGGAATAAAGTGGTGCCGGCCGAACTGTATGATCAGATTGTCGATACAATTTTCATCGACTTTGGCAGCCGTAATTATCTTGTGAAGGATGAGCTGATGGTGCTTGACATGATTGCCCATTCCAACTGGGAGCGGCCGCTCTATTTTGCGATAACCGTAGGACGCGACAAGTACCTGGGCCTGCAGGATTATTTCCAGCTTGAAGGCTTTGCCTATCGTTTCACTCCGGTAAAAACCACTTCATCAGGTATTTATTTCGGCAGTGTTCACACCGCGAAAATGTATGATCAGATGATGAACCGCTTTAAATGGGGGAACATGAATGATCCCGATGTGTACATTGACGAAAATAACCAGCGGATGATGATGAATATCCGCAATAATTTCAACCGGTTGGCGGAAAGCCTGATCAAAGAGGGACGGAAGGACTCTGCCATTAAAGTGCTGGATCGCAACCTCGAGCTGATCCCCCACACGGTTGTGCCTTATAACTATTTCTCTCAGGAAATTGCAAGCAATTACCTGGCGGCCGGAGCACGGGAGAAGGGGAAGGACCTGTTGACGCAGATTTTCAGCACCTATCAGCACGAGCTGGATTATTATCTTGCGCTGGACCCGAAATTTATGGCTTCTGTCGACGAGGAGATCCAACGGATCCTCTACTTCATGCGCGAAATGAGCATGATTGCCATGCAGAATGGTGAAACGGAAATGGCAAAGGAGATGACAGAGAAGTTCAGCGGGTATTTAAAAAGGTACAGTCCTGAGGAATAATGCTTTTTTTAGATCCAAGAATAAGGCTGCCACAGTTTCTGAAGATCCTTTATCCCGGTGCGCTGTGGAGGGGACGAGCAGATGAGCGTCAGGTTTACCTGACCTTTGACGATGGCCCGGTGCCAGAAGTGACCCCCTGGGTGCTGGACCTGCTCCGGAAGGAGGAGATCAGCGCCTGCTTCTTTTGTGTCGGTGAGAATGTGAGGCGTTATCCGGACATTTATAACCGGATACTGAGTGAAGGGCACCTGACCGGAAACCACAGTTATAACCATTTGCAGGGGCTAAAATGCAGGACGGATCAATACCTGCAAAACATTGAAAAGGCAGCGGAACTGATCAACTCCCTTTTTTTCCGTCCTCCGCACGGGCTGCTGAAGCCGGTCCAGTACAGACGGCTTCGCCAAAATTATCAGGTGGTGATGTGGGATCTGGTTTCCTGCGATTTTCGTCAGAACCTCAGTCCGGAAACAGTGGTATCGAATGTGCTGGATCATGTGCGTCCCGGCTCTGTGATCATTTTTCACGATTCGGTGAAAGCCTGGAAAAATATGTCGGTAGCTTTGCCGGTGGTGATCGGGGAGCTGAAAAGCAGGGGATACCGGTTTGGATCGCTGGCGGAGGCAGTTTCAGTTAAAAGGAAGAATGAACCATTAAAATAGAGATTTATGCTCAATATTTTGCTTGTCGGATCAGGAGGGAGGGAGCACGCACTCGCCTGGAAGATCAAACAGTCGCCAAAACTGAACCAGCTTTACATCGCTCCCGGCAATGCAGGAACTTCCGGACTGGGCGAAAATGTAAATGTGCCGGTTGCCGATTTTGCGGGCATCAAAAGGCTGATCCTTGAGAAAAAGATTGATTTGGTGGTGGTGGGGCCGGAGGTCCCGCTGGTCGAGGGCTTGCATGATTTTATTAAATCTGACGGGGAAATTAGTCACGTCGGGGTGGTGGGGCCGGCAAAAGAAGGAGCCCGGCTGGAGGGCAGCAAGGATTTTGCAAAAGCCTTTATGATGAGGCATCAGATCCCTACCGCCCGTTATTTCAGTGTGACGGCAGCGAATATTGAGGAGGGGCTCAGATTTATGGAGGGGCTGAAGGGGCCGTATGTGCTGAAGGCCGACGGCCTTGCATCCGGTAAAGGAGTGTTGATCCTTGACGGTTTCGACGAAGCCCGGACTGCACTTAAGACCATGCTTTCCGGCCAGTTCGGGGTCGCCAGCAGCAAGGTGGTCATCGAAGAATTCCTCTCAGGCATTGAGCTTTCAGTGTTTGTCATAACTGATGGAAAGGACTACCGGATCTTACCTGAGGCCAAAGATTACAAGCGGATAGGCGAAGGCGACACCGGTTTAAATACCGGAGGAATGGGAGCTGTGAGTCCCGTACCTTTTGCGGGAAAGGAGTTTATGGATAAGGTGGAGCAGCGTATTATCCGCCCCACGGTACGGGGATTGCAGAAAGACGGCATTCCCTATAATGGGTTTATCTTTTTTGGGCTGATCAATTGCGGAGGCGATCCGTTTGTGATTGAATACAATATCAGGATGGGTGATCCGGAAACCGAAGCGGTGATGCTGCGGATCAAATCAGACCTGGTCGATCTGCTTGTTGCTTCTGCTGAAGGGACGATCGGATCGCAGGCCATTGAGTTGGACGAGCGCTTTGCCACGGCTGTTATGCTCGTTTCAGGCGGCTATCCCGGTAGCTTTAAAAAGGGGCTGGTGATGAGCGGAATGGAGAACGTCTCAGACAGCATTCTCTTCCATGCGGGGACCAGGCCTTCCGAAGCCGGCATACTGACCGACGGTGGGCGGGTGATTGCAGTCAGTTCCTACGGAGCTACCATGAAGGAGGCGTTGGCTCTTTCGTACTTCAATGCAGAAAAAATTAGCTTTGAAGGAAAATATTACCGAAGAGATATTGGTTTCGATTTATAAAAGATGATCCTCAGAATCCTAAAAGGTAATGAGCCGTTTCACTTTGTCCTGGTTCCGGGCATAGTCGCGGCCTTCTGGTTAAAATCGATCCGGCATCCGGAAACTTTTCCCTTCTTTGAAGGAGAGAATTCAATGCCGCTCTACCAGCCGGTACACGACCTGCTCAGCGGATTGCCCCTGGTTAATACCCTGGCCGGCCTGTTCATGGTCATTCTGCTTTCTTTTTTGATCCTGCGAATGAACACGGTTTACGATTTTATTCAGATCCGGACATTTTTGCCAACGAATATTTTTGTGCTGATCGTCAGTGGTGTCGTCAGTCTCCATACCCTTCATCCTGTATATTTTGGCGCCCTTTTCCTCTTGTTTTGTATTGACAGTTTGTTTGGAACGGCCGAAGGTGAGAAGCAGGGCCGGGATTCATTTAAACCGGGCTTCTACTTATCGATGGGATCCTTGTTTTACCTGAACCTTATTTTTTATTTTCCCATTGTCTGGATTGCTTTTTTCCAGCTTCGCAAACAGCATGACTGGCGCGATTTCGTGATGTCTCTCATCGGCATTGCTCTTCCCTGGTTCTATGTTTTTTCATGGTATTTTTTTACCGGCTCCCCTGCCGGGCTTTACGAGACAATCCGGCTGAATATCTTCACTTCCAATCTTTTTTTTCAGAGCGGTTTTAATTTTATGTATGTGTATATTGCTTTTTTGATACTCACTACCTTGTGGTGCAGTTTTTTCATGCTCGGTCAGTATAATGCCAAAAAAAGCAGTACCCGAAAGTATTTTAAAATCCTGTTCCTGATCCTGACGATTTCGGTGGTGCTCTTCTTCCTGATCCCTGCAGCCTCAGAGGAAATTTTAGTGATTATGGCAGTTCCGCTCACTTTTTTGTTTTCCAATTACCTGATCGCCCTCAGAAGCCAGTTTGCAGGGAATGTCTTTATGTATGTCTTTATCGCTTTGGTAATCTGGTTACAGTTTTACTGATCAGTGTGTGAATCAGAGCTATTTTAAGCTCTCCTGATTTACTTATTTCCTTCCTTACAGCCCATCTGTCAATTATTATCTTTAATAAATGTGTAACGGATCGCTGTTTTATCCGTCATACAAGCATATAAAAAATACACCCAGACGGACTTTCAGAAAGGAATACAAGCCTGAAAAGGTGTTTTTCACGTATAAAAAGCATGTGTTCATCGAATAATTGCGGGAATAATGGCAGCTAACGATGAAATTTGTGTGGAGGAAAACAGAAACAGAAAACATGAAGCCATGATTAAATTGAGCAAGATTCACAAGTCGTACGAGATGGGCAGCAGCAAGCTTCACGTCCTGAAAGGAATTGATCTGGACATTGAAGCTGGTGAATTTGTTTCCATAATGGGTTCGTCTGGCTCAGGGAAGTCGACGCTCCTGAACATTTTAGGTATCCTTGATAATTATGATGAGGGCAGCTATCACCTGGAAGGCAGGATCATTGCGAAGATGAATGAAAAAAAGGCGGCCCAACTGAGGAACGAGATGGTCGGTTTCGTTTTTCAGTCTTTTAATCTCATCTCTTTTAAAAATGCGTTGGAAAATGTGGCGCTTCCTTTATACTACAAAGGGGTCAAGCGAAAGAAGCGAAATTTAATAGCAATGGAATATCTCGACAGGCTTGGCCTGAAGCCGTGGGCCGAACACATGCCCAATGAACTTTCGGGAGGGCAGAAGCAACGAATTGCCATTGCCCGTGCACTGATAGCAGATCCCCGTATCATCCTTGCCGATGAACCGACCGGTGCACTCGATTCCCAGACCTCTTATGAGGTGATGGATATTCTGAAGGAAATCAATATGCAGGGCAAGACGGTCATTATCGTGACCCATGAGCATGACATCGCTGCAATGACTCAAAAAATTATCCGTCTCAAGGATGGCATGATTCACGAGGTTATCCGCAACGGGGAACTGAGCGAATTCCGTTACAAATATTCCAAGGAACTTCAACCCGCTTAAACCATTCCGGATGTTTGACATTGACAAATGGCAGGAGATCCTGGCAACGATCCGCAAAAATAAGATGCGGACATTCTTAACCGGTTTTTCGGTTGCCTGGGGGATATTCATGCTGATGATTCTGCTGGGATCAGGTAACGGACTCAGCAATGGGGTTGCCAGCAATTTTATGAACGACGCAGTGAACGCGATGTGGATCTGGACGGGGAAGACCACCATCCCTTATCAGGGGATGAATACCGGAAGAGAGATCCGGTTCCATAATGAGGACTATGATCTGATCCGGAATATCAAAGGTGTTGAAACCGCCTCGGGGCGGTATTTTATGGGAAATACCAGGTATTCATATGAAGATGAATCGGGTGAGTATACGACCATCACCTGTCATCCGCAATTGAATGATGTTGAAAAGCTGGAGATGATTGAGGGGCGGTTTATTAATCCCGTCGATATTCAGCAAAACAGAAAAGTTGTGGTAATCGGAAAAGATATTTATGATGCTTTGTTCAAGAAAAAGCGGGCCCTGGGCGAATATGTTACGGTAAATAAGGTGCCGTTTAAGGTGGTGGGAATATGCCGCGAGCCCGGATCGACACGCAACCGGAATGCTTACATGCCGGTGAGCACAGCGCAAAAAGTTTTTAATGGCTCCAATCGTCTCCATAACTTTGCCATTACCATTCAGGGTGGAACACTGGAGGAAAGCCAGAAAATTGAAGAAGAGATCCGCAGTACATTTTCACACAAACTCAAATTTGACGAAAAGGATGAAAGCGCCATGGGGATGTACAATAAGCTGGAAAATTATATCCAAACCATGCGGATTTTTCAAGCCATAAAGATCTTCATCTGGATCATCGGGATTGGTACGCTGATAGCCGGTATTGTCGGCGTGAGTAACATCATGCTGATCGTTGTCAAGGAGCGGACAAAGGAGATCGGGATCCGGAAAGCAATTGGCGCCAGCCCTTCATCTGTGATCGGACTGATCCTGCTGGAGTCGATCCTCATTACCACCGTGGCCGGCTATATTGGGCTGGTTTTTGGCACCGGGCTAATGGAGCTTATTAATTACATGATGGTGCAGTCGGCCGGGGATGTGGCTGCCGCTTCGCAGAGGAGCGAAACCGTCTTTCTGAACCCAACTGTTGATTTCGGCGTCGCTGTTTCGGCCACCCTTTTGCTGATCGTTGCAGGAGCTATTGCCGGCTACATACCGGCCAAACGGGCTGCCCGGATTAAACCGATTGTTGCGTTGAGAGACGAGTAAGTGAACCTCTGAATAGTAAACTTTGAACTTTAAACTTTGAACTTTTCGTATCATGTTTGACCCTGATTTGTGGAAAGAGATTATAAGCGCGCTGAAGCAAAACCGTCTACGAAGTTTTATGACGGCTTTCGGCGTTTTCTGGGGAATATTCATGCTCATCATCATGTCGGGTGCGGGACGGGCTCTGGAAAACGGCGTTCTGGAAGGGGTAAAAGGCTTCGCCACCAATTCTGCCTTCTTCTGGACAGAACGCACCAGTATTCCTTTTGAAGGATTTCAGCGTGGACGACGGTGGGAATATAAAAATGAAGATATTCAGTATATCCGGCAGAACATCAGCGAAGTGGAGTACCTCTCACCGCGCCTGTTCGGATGGGCGCAGTCGGGCGATAACACGGTCCGCGGAGAACGTTCGGCTGCCTTTAACATTTATGGCGATTATCCCGATTATTTCAAAATTGACCGGTGGACGCCGATAAAGGGCCGATTGCTGAATAAGATCGATGTACAACAAAAAAGAAAGGTTTGTGTGATCGGAGAACGGGTTGAAGAAGTGATGTTCGACAAAGGAGAAGACCCGATTGGCAAGTATCTCAAATTAAGCGGGGTGTATTTCCAGGTTGTTGGCGTCATTCACCCGGAAACACGGATTAATATCGGTGGCGGGAAAAAAGAGGAGACCATCATCCTGCCCTTTAGCACGATGCAAACCGCCTACAATTATGGAAATATAATCCATTTCTTTTCGGTGACGGCAAAACCATGGTCGAGCGTAAGCACCATGGAAGAAAAGCTGAAAAACGTATTGAAGGAAAGACATAAGATTTCTCCCGATGATATGCAGGCGGTAGGTTCGTTTAATATCGAGGCCGAATTCAAAAAGTTTTCTGCTTTGTTCCTGGGAATCCAGCTACTGACCTGGATTGTGGGGATCGGGACCTTGCTGGCCGGGGTGATCGGAGTGAGCAATATCATGTTGGTCATTATCAAGGAACGAACGCAGGAGATAGGGATTCAGCGCGCGATTGGTGCTACACCGGGGAAAATTATCCTGCATATTGTGGCTGAGAGTGTTTTCCTTACCGTAATGGCCGGCTATATCGGCTTGTCGCTTGGCGTAGGCTTGCTCGAATTGCTGAA
>JBFXKJ010000055.1:0-18024 GCA_050173895.1 Mangrovibacterium sp.
TCATAAAAGGAGATTCTCAGCATTGGGGAACTTAACTATTGATGAATTTTGGAATCAGTATAATATTAAAAAAGAATCAATTAAAAATGTCGCTTAACTTTTTGTCTCAATTAAGTTTGCAAGTCCAAGGCTTTCACACCACTATTGTGAGACAGGAAGTCGCTTACCACTGTTAACGTTCATCGAGTGATTAAACCTTGTTCCATCACAAGTAGCCTACGGAAGATCCGGCAGAAGAACGTCTAGTGCCTCCTTCCGCGGGTCTTCCTGCACGGCGGGAGGAGGGCTTTGTAAAAATAAAATCAGCTGACGATCCTCTTTTTTTGCTAGCTCGGAAAAGCCGTATCCGCACTGCACAGCAAGTTTCTTATACCGGTTTAAAACACCCCGGCCCATCCTTAACAGTAAACAGATCTCTCTTTGTAGAGTATCGGCTGCTAACAGCTGTAGCATGGTTCGAGTTTTCCATTGCAATCTTAATATTTGCCGTCCGCTTTGCTCCGGATTTTGCACCACAATACTTTTGCTTCAATACTGGAGCGAAAGTATCGCTGTTGTTATTAAAATTACAACCCTCAGGCGCGGGCTCGTTTGGTACCGATTGCTCCGCTACAAATGGTGCCGTTTGAGCAATATTATCACCATAGCGGAACCTCACGGCAAAAAGGCTCCCTTAAGCAGAAAACAAAAAACCTAGAGACAAAGCATGAATATATATACTGATAATATATCTTTGTGGTAAATATCGGAATATATGAAAACAGTACTTTTAAAATTAGATGATTCAACGTATGAGGAAACAGAAAAGATCCTGACCCGCATCAAAAAACCGAGAAACAGGTATATTAATGAGGCTGTGGCATTTTACAACAAATATCACAAACGTCAGATGGTGGAGAAACGTCTCAAAGTGGAATCGTCGCTGGTAAAAGAGGAGTCAATGAGCGTCCTCAAAGAATTTGAGGAGGTGGATAATGTTGATTAAGCAATACGAAATCTGGATAGCGGATTTGAATCCTCAAAGAGGGACAGAGCCAGGCAAGAAACGTCCTGTAGTGATCCTTCAAACGAACATGTTGAATAAAATTCCTCACCCTTCAACCATCGTCTGCCCAATTACAACAAATGTGATCAGGGAATCGGAAATATTACGGGTGCATTTGAGTAAAGGCGTGTCGAACTTACAGGAGGATTGTGATATCCTGATCGATCAGATTCGTGCAATAGACAATCGTCGTTTAGTGGAAAAAATCGGAGATTTGCCCAATGAACTGATTGAAAAGGTAAAGGAAAACGTAATGATTGTACTTGATCTGGAATAGAATCTTTTTCCGCATAAACTAAGCCACTTTATAGGCAGTATAAGTCTCTTTTTCATCCATTTTAATCAGGATAGGAGGATTGCCCCTATCAGTACTTTGCCCATCAGGCAGGAAATCTCTCCTCCGCCCTCCCTTCAACAAAACCTGTACATGTCAGAAAAAAAGCCCTCCGATTGTTACAGATAAAAAGGACGTTAATCTGAAAATTCTCTAAATATGAACAGTCAGCACATCAAAATTTTTGAATTTCCATCCAACTTAGGACTCAGGAAAACCGATAGGGCCCCCGAGCCGGGAGTGCGTTATCTTCCCGCATGGCTTAAAAAACACGGACTTTACGACTTCTTGGAACCCAAACAGATCTTCAATCTGGAACCGCCTGAGTACTCGATGGAACAGGATCCGGATTCCGGGGTCAGAAACGCGGAAAAGATCATTCATTACGCCGAAGACCAGTCGGCCCTTCTGCTGGAACAGTTGGGTACAGACAGTTTCCTGCTGTTGATCGGCGGCGACTGCAGTATCCTGATCGGAACAGCACTTGCTTTAAAACAAAAAGGAAACTATGGATTGTTCTATCTCGACGGCCATACCGATTTCATCTGGCCAGAGCTTTCCCATACCGGTGGCGCGGCGGGAATGGATTTGGCCATTGTAACAGGCCATGGCCACGAAAAACTGACCAATATTCTGGACCTGAAGCCTTATTTGCAGGAGCAACACATCTGGTGCGTCGGAAATCTGGAAAACGATCCGCTCTATGTCAAACCCATCCTCGATTCAGACATCCATTACCTGGATATGAAGGAACTGCGCCATACAGGGATCGATCCTTGCACGAATGCTTTTCTGAAAATGGTCGAAACTTCCGGGCTGGACGGTTTTTTCATCCATTTCGATGTGGACGTCCTGAACGAGCGGATCATGCCGGCGGTCGATTCCCCTGAACCCGGCGGACTGGAATATGAAGAAATGATCCTTTTGCTGGGGAATCTCTTGTCCAGCCCCAAGGCAGTGGGAATGGAAATCACCATTCTGGATCCCGACCTGGACCCGGAAGGAACTTACACCCGCGAATTGATTGCTCAGCTTGTGAAAGTCTTTGAAACAGGACGGACCCGAAGCGCATAACGGACCGGGTATAAAAAAACTTCATTCCCGCCTGAAAAGCGCCGGAATGAAGTTTTCTGAAGCCGGGATCCTGCCGGACCTCCGGAACCGAAAGATTCCTGACTTTATTTTGTCGCCTCGATCACTCCCCTGAAGTAACCAATCGATTCGGCAATCCCCATAAACGGATTGGTCATGTCTTTTTCATGTTCCAGGCTGCAAACTCCGTTATACTTGACTTTCCGGAGCATTTTTACGAGAGCCGGAAAATCAATAACCCCGCGGCCAACTTCAAGCGAATAACCCAGTTTGGTCGTACCGGTTACATCCTTGATATGAATATCGAATACGCGTGAGTGATATTTCTTCAGATCGGCCACCGGATCTTTGCCGTTACGGGTATCATGACCTACATCGAGGCACATTCCGATCCTCGGATCCAGATCTTTTACATGATCCCAAACATCCTGCGCATCGGGATAAATTTTGATATCGGGCCCATGCAAATGGATGGCATAATGAAATCCATATTCCTTCACTTTCTTATCTACATAAGGCAGCAATTCATAATTCGGAACGCCGACAATGAGTTTCACACCCACCCGTTTGGCATATTCGAATCCCTTGTCGATATCTTCTTCGGTTTTCATGTAAATCGGGCCAACGGCATAACCGGTCACACCCTTCTCTTTCAGTTTGGCATGAAACGCTGCGATTTGCTCATCGGTGCTGTTCATGGGCAGATGAAAGTCCTTGATGCATAAATAGTGGACATCTGCTTTTTGCAATGTTTCAAGGGTTTTGTCCAGATCAAATTTAACGAAAGTATATCCGGCCATTCCCACTTTAAAAGTTTCGCCGGTTTCAGGAGCGGGCTGTGGTCCCGGCCGCTCCTGTGCAAAGCTCAGGGAGTACATCATCGCTCCCGCCAACACGAGTAAAATGCTTTTCTTCATGATTTATAGATTATTAGATTAATAGATTTTCAGATTACCAGACTACAAAATTTTTAGACTACCGGACTTCCAGATTACCAGATTACCAGACTACCAGGCTATCAGATTTTCAGATCAAATTCATCGTACTTCTTCAACCTACGTTTTGGCCCCACCTTACCTAAGTCCTGATTCTTGTGCCTTAATTCTTGTGTTCTTGTGTTCTTGGTTCTTGGTTCTTGGTTCTTGGTTCTTTGTTCTCTCCTCTTTTTATCTTCTTCTCTTTATTTACAGCTTATAAAACTCCTCCCAACCTTTGCGTGGCCTGGCGCCCGTAAGCAGTTCGTTGGCCAGTTTGTTGTTGGTAATGCGTTTAGTCTGGCGGTCAAACAGCAATTTCGTGTCCAATTCCTGCGCCAGTACGCCAAGATTGAAGACCTGGCTCAACGGACCGGCCACTTCGAAAGGCGAGCGGGTCTTTTCCTTCCCCTGGCAAGCCCGCAGGAAGTTTGCATAATGATTCGACGGACTTTTCGGTACTTCAGGCAGGCTGGATGCCATATCTTTTGCCTTTTCTTCCGGGATAATCGACAGGGTACTTCCGTGTGATCCGCCCTTAAAGGTTAGTTCCTTACTGTAGATAATCTTTCCGGGGTTCAGCTTTGCCGGCTGAATTTTGCCGCTATTCACAGTCGGGATGTTCGGATCAAGTTCAGAAACACCGTAACCAGCAGGTACCTGAGGAATGTTTTTCACCCCGTCGTACCAGGTGATCTCGACCGGTGGCATGCTCCCTCTTTTGGGAAATTTGAACGAGAGGGTTGAGGACATCGGGAAGAAAAATTTGTTATGTCCGGTAAGCTTGACCGCGCTCACTTCCTCAGGCAGACCGAGTTCCAGAAATTCATGGGCGGTATCGATAATATGTGCACCCCAGTCGCCCAGCGCCCCCATACCAAAGTCATACCAGCATCTCCACTGTCCGTTTATATAATCATGATTATAATCGTGGTGCTGAGCGGTCATCAACCATGTGTTCCAATCGAGTGTTTCCGGAAGGGTCTCTGCCGGCGGAAAGCTTTT
Organism: Mangrovibacterium sp.; assembly: GCA_050173895.1. Lineage (GTDB taxonomy): Bacteria > Bacteroidota > Bacteroidia > Bacteroidales > Prolixibacteraceae > JBCFBK01. Next base: position 4,451 of record JBFXKJ010000055.1, read on the forward strand.
AATGTTCGGATCCCATCCGTGCCAGCGACGGGCGCCGTTCATATGCGCTGTGATGGCTGTGACATCCTTGATGATCCCTGCTTCTTTCCAGGCTTTAAATTGGAAATAGTTCCCTTCCGAATGTCCCTGGTTACCCATCTGCGTGACTACACCATACTTCTTAGCCCCCTTCATCATCAGCTCCACTTCATTGAATGTCCGCGCCATTGGTTTTTCCACGTAAACGTGTTTTCCCAGGCTCATGGCCAGCATGGTGATGGGGAAATGGGCAAAATCGGGCACCCCCACGGACACCGCCTCAATCTTACTGCCCATCTTGTCGAACATTACCCGAAAATCCTGGAAACGCGGTACATCCGGAAACATCTTCAAAGTTCTCTCCGTGTGCGGAGCCCCCATATCCACATCGCACAAAGCAACAATGTTACATAAACCGGTGTCATATAAGGCCCGGATTATTTCTCCTCCACGGTTCCCGATACCGCAACAGGCCAGATTCACACGCTCCCCTGCACTGACGGGTTTAACCAAAGGCATCACCGCTCCGGAAACCGTTCGCGTCAGGATAGTTGGAACGGCAGCAGCCGCCGTTAACGTTAACGCTCTTTTTAAAAAGATTCGCCTTGAAGACTCGTTCTGTTTCATTTGTTGAAAGAATTAGTTGTTTTAGGTAAATAAATTTGGGTTAAAAATATCAATTTTGAATCACAAACAGGTAACCGGGGCCCGGAAAAAAACAGAAAACCGGATATGTTTTTGACCATGTGCAGAAAACCCGGGGCATCGGCCCGGAGAATTCACAATCGATCGGAGCAAAACCGATTCATTTTTGTGGTCCCGACCTTGTTCCGATCAGCCAATCCCCGTCACCACGCCCAGCGTGAAGGCGGCGGCTGGCATGGCAACGGAGGCGATGGCTGGCTGCGGATCCTGGAGTTCCTGCCCGACGGGAAGACCATCAAGGTGCATACCTTCTCGCCGCTGTTCTGGGCGTCGCCCTCCACACGTCACCTGGCCTGGCGAACCGAAAACTTCGATCAGTACGACATATCTTATTGATTGAATGATGCGGGGAGGCGATAGCATTGTTTTACGCAGGCAACAGGTGTGCCTGCGTAAAACAGGAGTCACTTTATGTATTTTCCGATTTCGAGGGGCCGGTCCGATTCAATGATGTCAGGATGTTTGGCGATCTCCTGCAGATAAGCGGCTTCGCGCTCTTCAGGCGTTGCCAGTTTATCATGTGTGGGCGACACAGAGATCATGCACCTTACGCCGACGGCGTGAAGCATTTCCACGATCTTTTCGTTTTCCGCGTTAATGGAGGGACCAACATAGGCGATCATCCGGTTCCACGGAACTCCTGAAATCTTCATATCTTCATATTCCTTCATGGTCCGGCAGAAAGCCGAAAACTGAACACCCGGCAAACGGTCATAATAATAACGGGCCTGAGCACCGGTATGAACCGTCAGCATCACGTGGTCTTCCACATCCATTTTTTTGATCAGTTCAACAATCATACCCATCGGAACATCCTTTTTATCCAGATTCACGATGGCTTTTCCCCTGCTCCACCCGATCACACTGTCGAGCCGGGGGATTAAATACGGTGTTTCATTTCCCTCGTGATCTTTCAGCCTGATCTTTTGGAGTTCTTCCCAGGCGTAATCGGAGAGCTTGCCTGTTCCTGTGGTCGTCCGGTCGAGTGTTGCATCATGCAACAGGACGATGACACTGTCTTTGGTCAGGCGCGGATCGATCTCAAAAAAAGCCGGCATTTTACTCAGGATATGCTCAAAGCCCTCCAGACTGTTTTCCGGAAATCCGTCTTCGATCCCTCCCCTGTGTCCGCTGATCAGGATGGAGCTGTCGCCGGAATACCGGAACGAGGCATAGAGGTCCTTTTTTTGCGGAGCAGAGCTTTGCGCTGTTTGCGGAGACTGGCCGCAACCCCAGGCAACCGCCATCAATGATAAGGCAATTGCAGTCCGGGAAATCATTAATTTATTCATTTTTTTCGTTTTAACCTTTTTGTTTAACCTGTCTGTTGCGATTATAAGATCTTCGCGTCCTTGCGTCTTTGCGTTTAAACCCTCTTTGCGTCTTTGCCTTCAGGCTGACTTTCAATATAGCCGGCATTCCAGGTGAATGCAAAGAACAGGGTTGCGAGCACACCTGCGCCGACGAGGGTCAGAAAGCCCATCTGCCACCCGCCTTTAGTGACGATCACGCCAAGCCCCCAGCCCGACAGTACGGTACTGAGGTAACCAAACAAACCGGTAATCCCGATGGCTGTCGCTGCCGCGCGTTTGGTGCCGAGATTGGCTGCAATAATGCCCACCAGCGCCTGTGGTCCATAGATAAAGAATCCGATCACACAAAGCAGCAATCCATAGAAAAGGGGCGATTCTTCAGGCAACTTCCAGAACAAAAATACAGCAATCGTACAAACCAGCATATAGATCAAAGCGGCACGGCCACCGCGTCCTTTAAATACCTTGTCCATCATCCATCCGCTGGAAAGCATCCCCAATACACCGAATCCCTCATAGCCCGCCACCAGCCAGCCCGCTTTTTGCAGTTCCACTCCCTTCATCTCAGTCAGGAAAGTGGGTCCCCAGTCAAGGATGGAGTAACGGATCGTGTATAAAAAGAGGTTCGCCAGGCAGAGAAACCAGATAGCCGGGTTACCGAACACCTTCTTCCGAACGAACTGTTTGAAGTTCAGATCATCGGTCTGTTCTTCGCCGCCGGTTTCAGGCAGCTCATTGCGGTACACCTCAACGGGAGGCAGCCCGAGCGATTCAGGCTTGTCACGCAGACGGTTCAAAATAAACAAGGCGCCCACGAACGCCAGTGCTGCCGGAACAATAAAGCAGTACCGCCAGTCGTAAACAACCAGGAAACTGTTCAGAACAAGCACCAGCGCAGCACCGAGCGAATGGGAAGTATTCCACAGCGAAAATTTCACCCCGCGTTCGCGGGCTGAAAACCAGTTGGTCAGGCTGTTCGCACAGGGAGGAAAACCCATCCCCTGAAACCAGCCGTTCAGCAACCAGAACACCCCAAACGCAATCACCCCGCTGCTTAATCCGAACAGCAAACTCATGCTTGCAGACAAAATCAGCCCCAGTGCCATAAAATAACGGGGGTTGGTACGGTCGCCCCAGAATCCGTTCACGAATTTCGAAACGCCGTATAACACGCCATGCAAGGTTAAGAACAGACCAAGTTCTGCTTTGGTAATGCCCAGATCAGCTTCAATAGCCGGCATGGCAATCGAAATGTTCTTTCTGACAAAGTAGAACAAGATGTAACCGATCATCGTGGTGTACATGATCCGTGTACGCCAGTAACGGTATTGCTTGTTCAGTTCGTTTGTATCGGTGACGGTTACCTTTTTTGCAGGGGCCGGTTTTAAAAAAGTGAAAATCGGGCTCATTGGTTTAAGTTAGGGTTCAGTTCGTGTTTTCTTTTTGTGTTTCATCCATCAGGCTTTCAAAAATAGCGTAAGAAACGCTTAGTTCCCATTAGCCGGCGGGTATTTTTCCGTTTGCGGGGATTGCAGGTGCGATCGACTTAAAAGTTCGCCAAAGCTTTCGATGTTGTCGGTTACCAGGTCAGGAACAAAACCTGCTTTATCGAGATCCTGCAGGGTTGATTCGCCCGAAAGGACCAAAACACCCAGTGCATTTGCCCGTTGGGCCATCAGCAGGTCGGTATAGATCCGGTCACCCACCATCGCGATTTCCTCCTGTTTCAGTCCGTTACCCCGTTTTATTCCGTGGAGCATTTCGGGGTCAGGTTTCCCCAGGACCACGTCGGGGGCCCGGCCGGTCGCTTTTTCAAGGGCAGCACAAATGGCCCCGCAATCGACCAGCACCACAGGCTGATCGGTCGGGCATACATAGTCCGGATTGGTAGCCAGGTAAAGCTTCTTTTGGCGAATCCACCACGCAGCGCGCGTCAGCCTCTGATAAGATAAGGCCGGATCAAAGCCAACCACGACAGCATCGGGTTCGTCTCCCGCATCGTCAGCCACCGACTGAAATCCAGCCTGTTCAAATTCGCTGATCATACTGGGGGTCCCCACGAAAAACACCTTCTTCACCTTCGGGTAATGATTGGTCAGGTAGGAAATGGTGGCGTGTGCCGACGTATAGATCTCATCTTCCGAGACCTCCAGGCCCATCTTTTTCAGATGAGACAGATAGTCTTTTGTACTTCTGGATGGGTTGTTGGTCAGAAACGAATAGCTGATACCCATCTTTTCCAGCTTGTTTAAAAAGTTCTTTGTATAAGGGAATAAGGTGTCTCCGTTATAAATCGTTCCATCCATGTCCAAAGCAACATGTTTCACCTTTCTGAGCCGCTCAAACATCATCTTCTCGTCTTTAAACGCGGTAACATACACCGCCGGGTCTGTAATCATTACTAAAACATCTGGTTCAACCATTCTTCCAAGTATCCTGTCCGCACGGCCAGATCCAGGATTGTAAACCGGGACCGGATATGCTGTGCCCTTAAAAAAGAGGCCCTCATTCTTTCTTTTGAAATGCCGATTTCTTCCGGATCGACCGGAGCGCCAACCAATTGCAGTCTTTCTTTAACCTCGGCCGAAGGCACCAGCTGAGCAGACAGGCGTGCGGCAATGGCTCCCCAGTTACTTTTCAGTTTGTTGAGCTGTGCGGCCAGTTCATCGCGGGAGATATGCTTCGCCCGCGTCTGGCTTACGGCCGTATCAACAAAGTCGGTATCTCCAAACATGGCCCGGATCCTGCCTTCGAGTGTCTCCCATTCGGGCCAGCGGGCGCAAACGGAGGCTACGTCGAGCTGATCAACCGGGCTCTGTAACATCTTCTCATACAGCCTGGTCACCGCCAGCGTGGCAATGCCCACCTGAAATCCGTGAGGAGGCATCTCGCCTTCATAGGTGTGATGCTCCATATTCCACAAATGGGAGAACTGGTGCTCTGCGCCGGAAGCCGGTCTACTCGACTGCGACCACTGCATGGCGAAGCCTCCCAGGATGAGTCCGTCGACCAGAGGTGCAACGGCTTCCGTTCTTCCTTCACGTGCGCCTTTGGGATCAGCCAGCGCCTCTTTCAATCCATCCTGGACAATCGACCAGGCACACTGATCGATCGTTTCCACATCGAGGGCGTCGGCAAGGATCCAGTCAGCCCCGGCAGTGACCTTGGCAAAGAGATCGGCATAACCAGCCGCCGTCATGGGAGCAGGAGCCTTTCTGATCACATCGATGTCGGCAAATACCGCCTGGGGGGCCGGGCAGGAAAAAGTTTGCTTATTCCCCTCTGCGGTGATCGATGCTCCAAACGCCGTGTATCCATCCATCGATGCAGCCGTAGCCACACACATGTAAGGCCTGTTGTTCCTGAACGAAGACAATTTTGTCAGGTCGTTTACAGTTCCCGATCCTACGGCCACAGGAACAGCATCGTTCGCCTTTAGCGCTTCATCGAGCAGCAACACGTTTCCAAATTCAGCATAAGGCCTTTTCTCCGGAAAGATAAAAGGCACATTTTCGCTCAATCCGCAAGCCTGCAGATCCCGGAAAATCCTGTTCGCAGCAACCTCAAAAGTGGTCTGATCACACACTACAATGGCCTTTTTGCCGGGAAATTGCTTTTGGAAGAATGCCGGGAGTTCATTCATGTTGCCCTGCCCTATTTCTAAGGCTCTCGTGTCCCGCGCTGAGTTTAATGCTCGTTGCAAATCAGATCGCATATTTAGTTTTTTACAGTTACAAACACTTTTTGGGAATCCGGCAGGGTAATAAAACTGGCTAAAAATGCGCTCACCAGGTACAAACCTGCCAAAATCCATATCACGCCTTCACTTCCTGCCACACCATAAAACAAGCCAACCAATGCAGGCCCGGCAAATACGGAAAGCCCCGCGCCCAGATTCAGGACCGACATGGCCGCTCCTTTGTCTTCACTGACGAGTGAAGGAACCAGGGCCGACAGAGGAACATAGCCCGCAAGCATGGCGCCCCAGAAAACACCGGCAGAAATGACAATCCAGAAGCTTCCCGAAAGCAGCAGGGGCGAATAATAAAACAGCAGCGTTCCGATGGCGCAACCAACACCTCCGAACCAGATCACGGTCTGCCGCCAGCCTACATGATCGCCCACATATCCGAAAATCAGATTAAAAATGATATTACTCGTGAAGATGGTACCCCAAATCTGCAGCCATTCCGTTGTACTGAAACCATGCTCCATCATATAAATGGGCAAAAAAACAGGAAAGGCAAACTGAGCCGTCGTGTTGATGATCCGGACGATCCCTCCCAACAAAACCTTTGGCTCGTTTTTCATGATCGTAATGCCTTTCATCAGGTCTTTTAGCTTCGACGCCGCCTCATTCCGGTCAATACGGGCAAATTTATTTAATACCAGGGCAAAAAAGGCGCCGATCAGTGCCCAGATCACCGAAGTCCACAGGGTATTGATCTGTCCCATCCGGGGAATCGCCCAACTGGAATAATAAGCTCCCAACACATTTAATCCGCCTGTAAATACAAACCAAAACCATCCCACAGCTCTCCCCAACTGCTGTTTGGGCGTACTGTAAGCGATCCATACCAGGAAAGAATAGGCGAAAAGCGGATAGCCCAGGCCCCGGAATGCATAGGTAAACAGCATCACCGGATAATGAAGATCAGGGATTCCCAGTCCGACAAAGCCGACTGTCCCCAACAGATAGAGTATTAACCCTCCAAACATAACCTTCCGGGCACCATACGTTTCGGCCAGCACACCTGAAAGCCAGGAAGAGAGTCCGATGGTAATGCCGTATACAGTGAACAGGGCTGCGGATTCCTGGATACTCAAGCCGCGACTGACCAGATAAGGGCTTAACCATCCCTGTTCAATCCCGTCGCCCATCATGAAAATCAGGATCCCAAGATATCCCCACGACAGAAACTGAAACGACCGGGCTTTTCCCCAAATGACTTCTCTGATTGTTTGCATTGTTTCAATCCATTTTATTTGATCAGTAGAAAGGCTTAGATTAGCACAAACATATACAATTCAATAATAAAAAACAACTGCCAAACGACTAAAAATTTCGTTTTGTGTTTATATTATTTCGTTTCATCACTATTTTTTTCATTCTCGCAGCCAGGCACCTTTTTCCCGCAACTCCTGTTGCAACTGCGGCACGTTAATTTGGTCAGGTGCCACACCATCGCGGACGGCGATTTTTGCGGCCCGCCCGGCGGCTTCGCCCATGGCCATGCAGGGCGCCATAACACGGATGGCCGACATCGCCTCATGGGTCGTCGAGATGCTGCGCCCGGCAACCAGCAGGATTTGAACTTTCGGCGGTAGAAGTGAGCGATAGGGAATGTCGTAACAATCGCCGCTCCATTCAAGCGTACAATCTCCTCCGGAAGGGTGGTGAATATCGAGCGGATAACTGGCCACAGCAATCGCATCATCAAAGCGGGCGCAGGACAGGATATCCTCACGGGTCATCACATACCGCCCTTTAATGCGCCGGGTTTCACGGATACCCAGAAAAGGGGCTGTTCGCAGCATCCGGGCGTGTTCGAATCCGGGAACATACCGGACCAGGTAATCGAATATCGCATTGATCTGCTTACGGGAAACAAATTCTCCCTCCGTCAGACTGGCCGGATCGGTTCCATCCACTCCATTTACGCGGGTCATATTGATCCAGGCTTCTCCTTTTTTAAGACCGGTAATCACAATAGTTCTGTCGGTCGGTAATAACAGGCCATCGGCTTTTGCTTTTTGCATGAGGTTTCGCATACCCACAAGAATATATTGCCGGTTCTGCCCGAAGTATTCAGCCGGGATGAAATCGGTCAGGTAAGTGCGCGGCTCGGCAGCAATGCTTAACCGGAGCTTTTCCGTATCGACATCTCCGAGGCTGAACATCAGCGTAGGGGGCTGCATGCCTCCGTTCTCATTTCCTTTTTCGCAGGGAACGCCTGCCCGGTAAGCGACATCCGCATCTCCGGTACAATCGATCACCACCCTGGTCATGATCGCCTCACGCCCGGCTTTGCTCTCGACCGCAATTCCCTTCAGGCAATCGCCATCCATGATCACTCCGGCAAAAAAAGTATATAATAGAATCTCCACCCCGCTTTCCCTGAGCATATCAAAGGCAACCGATTTCACCGCTTCCGGTTCCACCAGTGTGATTCCCATGTGGAGCGGACAAGGCCGGTGTTCGCTGGCCGCGTCCTGTTCTCTTAGCCGGTCAATAAACTTCTGGGGCAGCCCGTAAATGATCTGGTTTCCTTTTTGCCCCAAAAATCCCAGCACGGGCAGGCCGATGGTCATATTTCCTCCTAAAAAACTGCGGCTTTCGATTACCGCTACTTTCAGTCCATCTTCAGCCGCAGCCTTTGCGGCAATAATCCCCGACGGGCCACCGCCCACCACCAATATATCGACAGTCATCCTGACGGGAAGCGTCCTCGCCGGCTCTGTAATAAATCTGACTTCTCTGTTCATGCATTCATTTGTTTCAATTTACTGACTACAATTTCCATATCCGGCGTCGTCGCTTTCAGAGGCATCTCAACGACAGGGAGATGGATGAAAATCAGCGGAGCGGGATCACCGTTTCGCTGCCGGTCCGACCGGGATAGGACACCTCGATCTGATTTTCAGTGAGCCTGATCCGGCGCCAGTTTCCTTCATCGGCAACAAGGGCTCCGGTCTGCACCTGAACTATTTTATGATTTTCGGCAGAGGGAAAGCTCGCAATTTCATTCTTATGACGATGCCCGGACAGGATCAGTTTCACCGACGGAACCCTTGACAGCGTCTCGTAAAGCTCGCCGGCGGCTCCGGACACAGCCTGATCATCTCTGAACGGAATATGCATCAAAATGATTTCGACATCCTGGTCTGATTCTCTTAACTGGGCGTCCAGCCAGTATTCCTGGGCCTTGTCAATATACGGAACAGCGGTCTTGTCATCTCTACGGAATTTATAAAAGCTGTTGTCCAGAAAAATCAACCGGTAAGTTGTTCGTCCGACCTGAAACAGACGGCTGTAGTAAGTTCCGTCTTCAAAGCACGGCAGGTTTCTGGTCCACAAAGCCCTTGCCCGGCCGGAGGAATTTTGATGATGGCTGAGTTTATTGTTCCTCCATTCGAAACTAAAAAGGTCGTGGTTTCCCAGCGTGAACAAGCAGGGAGTCTTAATTCCGGCTGCCATCTTAGCGAACTTCGCTGCCTGAATGGTCAGCGATTTTGTTTCGCGCAGATTACTACTGGCCGACATAGCCTCAAACACCGTCGGATTTTGGCCCTTCTTCCCCTTAATTCTTTCGCTGCCGGCTTCTGCTTCGAAAAAATCGACCAGATCACCCGTTGCGATGACGAGATCACTGTTTGTTTTTCGCGGCATAAACTGCAAAAACTGCCGGAGACGGCTCTCTCCTTCGTCATAGTTTTTGAGCTTCCTGTTATCCATCACTTCCGTGCGGTAGCTGCCCGGACTGAAAATCACATGCAGGTCGGTAATATGCAGAAACGACAGGGTATCAGTCTGTGCCGCCGCATTACAGGCAACCAAAAGAAAAAACGATAAGAAACGGAATGTCCGTTTGAAGATTGATTGGTTCATATTTTTGATTTAATCATTTTCACGCTGTCCGGGCGTTCCGGCCGGATCATCTTCCAAAGGATGAACAGGGCCAAGGGATGAAGGCCGGCCATAACCATAAAGATCCAGGTGGTTCCCATGCTGTCCATATATTGACCGATCAGGTAATTGAAAACAACGGCACCGGCGGCGCCAAATCCCCCTGCTATACCCAGCACGCTGGCCACATTGCCCAACGGAAAAGTTTCAGCGATCAGAATGCTTTCGGTATAGATCCAGCTCAGTGCCACGGCGCCGAGTATGCTGAACTTAAGAATGGTAACAACAAGGCCAAGCTGATCCGGAATCAGGATCACCGGAGCCAAAAGCGCCACCGCGGTCAGCATCACTTTGCGTGAACGAAGCGCCGGTTTGCCTTGCCTCACCATCCAGTCGGACCAGGCCGATGTCACAATACCACCCAGACTTGCGGCCATGAATGGGATCCATCCCACCATTCCCAATCCGGAAAGGCTGAGACCCGATTTCTCCATCAGAAAACCGGGAAGCCAGAATAAAATAAAATACCATACCGGATCGGTCAGAAAGCGGATGAGCACGATTCCCCACAGGGTTTTCCTGGTCCACAACCTTCTCCACGAAAAGGTTGTCTCCCCCACCGGGCTGATTTTCTCAGCACAATCCTGCACAAATCCGGCAGGTGGCTCACGGTAAAGCATCAGCCAGACCAGAGCCAGAAGAAGGCCGGCCACTCCAGGAACAATGAAGGCAGCATGCCAGGAAAAGGACAAAACTAGCCAGGCTATCAATGGCGGTGCAATGACCGATCCAATGGTTCCCCCGGCAACAGACAGGCTGTTTGCCGTTGCACGCAGCCGCCCCGAGAACCACCCGGTAATGACCTTGATCTGTGCCGGGTACGCGGTCGGTTCAGCCAGCCCCAGCGTACTTCTGAAAAATACAAACGGAACAAGCGACCTGGACAGCCCGCTTCCAATTGAGCTTACCGACCAGGTAACAATGCCCCAAAACATGACTTTACGGGCTGAAAAATGGTCGACAAGCCAGCCGGAAACCGGGTACATCAGGGCATAGCAAAGGGTAAACACATTGACAACCAAAGCATAGCCTGCGTCATCGAGCGAAAACTCCGCTTTGAGTACCGGTTTTAAAATGGATACCACCTGCCTGTCCACATAACTGAAAACCGTGATCATAAAGATGGTCGCGACAATCAGCCAGCGTCTCCTCTCCGGTGTTAAAAATGCGTTCTTCATGCAAAAGGCCGGATCAGTTCAGATACTGGTAAGAAATTGCCGTTGTAAAGTCGGCCGTGATCTGCGATTGTTTGTACAGGTTGCCAAACGGGTCGGTTGCCCGGATTTCCAGTGCTGCTGCCGGATTTTGCATGGTATGCAGGTAAAGGTGTTTACAGGCAGGACTGTAATTATCCGGATTCCGGTTCAGCACACCAATATGGTATCCCAGGGTCCAGGCATCCTTCAGCGACACGGGCAGAGGTACCAGAACGGCTACCTTCACACCGTTCTCCCAGGCTTCCACTTTCCAGTTGCTGTCGGCATTCCAGATGTTTGCCACAATGGTATTGTCGGCCTGATTAAAGGTGAAATAGCCATAGTCACCGCCAAACACGACATTCCCTTTATGCAGTCTGATCTGAAACTCCTTAGCCAGACGCGTGGGTTTATAATACCCGTTTGTGATCCGGTTACCGTTGATCTCATAAACGGCATATCCGTTTGGGGTACCATCGCCATTCAGGGTGGAACGCCACCATGAGCCGCAGGCGGCGGCATGAATATGCTCGTAAGCGGAGACCGGATTGCTTATTGTCACATTTTCCGTGTAATGGGTATGTCCGCACATCAGATGTATTTCCGCATAGCCCTGCAAGGCGTTCAAAAGCTGGGTCCTGTTGCTGACCGACGATGAATTGCGAACCGGAATATGATAATAAACAATAACCATCTTGCTTTTAGGAACGTAACTCAGGTCCTTCTTCAGCCACTCGATCTGGCTGCCTGTAAATCCGCCGGAATAGTCGGACGAGTTGGTATAAATAACATTGTCGAGGCATACGAAATGGACATCCCCCCGGTTGAATGAATAATTCAGGGGACCGTAAACATTAGTAAAGGCGCTGGTGGTACGAGGCTCACTGCCGGCTGATGCAGGTACCTTGTCATGATTCCCGATGGTGGTAAAAACCGGCATTTTTGCCGAGCCAATCAGGCTTTTCATCTGCTCAAAGAAGGCAGGTTTATCGCCAACCATATCACCCATTGCCAGTCCATAGCAGGGTTTTGCAGAAGATTCGGCAAACGCCCTGATGTCGGCCATTGTTTCTGTTCTGAAACGATCCGCTTCTGTCGCATTGGTCACCTGCGGATCGCCGATACAAAGAAGTGTAAAATTCGTTTCAACTGCCGGAAGCTTTTTCAGGCTAAAGTCGTACCGTTTCTTTGATGCACTGAGAGCTGCATAAAAAGACGCCATTTTTACCGACGCACTGGCTGTGTTGATTTCATAGCCTGCCGGCGTCGAATAGAACACAAAGCCTGCATCGGCATTTCTTTTTAGCTGATACACCCCATCGCTACCGGTCAGCGTACAGGAAAAGCCATCACTCACGACCACATCTTTAACAGGGTTGCCTGCCTCGTCTTTTATTAAACCATACAAATCCATTCCCGGAGCAGCTTGGATGTCCTCCGTGGGAGGGATCAAATCGTCGTCATCCTGCCCGGCGGAATCTTCCCCGCACTGTGCAAACAACAGGAGCAATCCTGCCATAAAAAAACAAAGCCGGACAAGCCTTTTCAGGTTCTTCCGGAAATTCTCTGAGACCTTCTTCATAACTTATTTGTTCTTTTCAAAAATACAGCATGCAGGAAGCGATCTTCCTGCATGCCGGTAAAAGTTATTCCCATCCGTCGTTTTGAGGTAACAGATTCGGGTTCAGCAAGACAGCGCTTTCCGGAATTGGCCGGAGGTATTTTTTGTCTTCCCATTTTCGTTCAATTCCCCATGCCCAGATCAGGTGTCCTTTCGTGCCTTCCGAAAGTTTGATATTGGCACCCATGATCACATATTTTACACCGGGCGTTGTCTTGTCCGGTTTTCTGTCTACAAAACACACATCCGCTTTTCCATCGCCATTCAGATCATAATTCACATCCTTTGCAGGCACATAGATCCCCTTCCACGGGAACTTTGCAGACGACAATAATTCCCCGCATTTCCAGCGCATCAGGTCCTGATAGCGGAATCCTTCAAAGCACAGCTCAATACCCCTTTCCCGTCTGATTTCCAGCAGATATTTATTCGAAATGTCGGGAAAGAAGTTGCTTTGCAGGTAGCTGTCGGCCGAAGCAGGCTCCGCACCGCTCATGCCGGCACGTTCGCGCAAAAGTTTAATGCTCTGGTTCCATTCGGAAGCAGTGAATTCTCCAAGTTCGGCCTTCGCTTCCGCATAATTCAGCAACACTTCGGCATAGCGGATAATCGGAATATTGTTGGTACACTGTCCTTGTCCGTCGTGCCAGGAATCGTCCAGGCTCCACTTTTTAATGTGATAACCGGTAAGGGTAACTGCAAAATCAGGAGGAGCGATCGTTCCGTCTTCCCGGTAATAACCTTCCGTGCGGATAGTCTGGCTCAGCCGGTAATCACGGTTTTTCATTTCATTATAAAACTCAATCTGATCATAATTCGCTTTATCGGTAAAGCGGCTTCCGTCGCGCATCAGATATGTGTCGACAAACTGTTTGATGAGCGACCAGCGGCTCCCGTTGGTCGGCGAGTTAAAATTCCAGGTAAGATCGTGCCATTCCCTTGATTCAGTATTCATGCATCTGGCAAGAATGACCTCCGATGCGATGGCAGGCATGCCGGAGAGATCTTCGGAGGTAAACAGGGTACGGTAATCT
>JBFXKJ010000056.1:0-17915 GCA_050173895.1 Mangrovibacterium sp.
AATCCGGAGATTAATATCGGGACGGGCAACATGAACAGGCGCTTGTGGGAACCGGTGATCGCCGGTTTTCGCGAACAACTCATTCGTCACGACTATTTTGGAAGGAGCCTGGATGTGAGGGAGAATATTAAATTCAAAGGCGGATTCCTTTCCCGTTGGATCCATGAACGTTATCCCGACCACAGTTGTGTGTTGGCCATTGAGGTGAAGAAATTTTTTATGGACGAATGGACAGGGGCCATCGATATATTGCGTCTTCAAGAACTAAAGAAGGCGTTTCTCGCGACCGTGCCAAGAGTGCTGAAGGAAGCCGAAAGCATCGGACGCAGGCAACGGGCGGCTTTGAACGGTGAAGATGGAACAGAGCTGTTTTGAACAGGAAAGGAGAATGCCTATGGAACGGAAACCAGAGACATGCCGCTTCGGGGACCGGGAAGAGCTCCCCGATTTTAACAAGGGGATTGACTGGAAGATCGGAGAAAACGGCCGCCTTTATATTGAAAGAAAACTGCCGTTTATGCTGGTCCACCGGGCCAGGGGGGATGAACACGATGAAGTGGTTCTGAACATAGTCAGAAATGAAGCCTCTTACCTGATCTGTGATGAAAGAGATTATCCCGTTTACAGATTGTTGATATTAAAGATCGTTCGCCGTCTTTCCGATGAGTTCGGGGCATTTTTACTGATCGAGATCTGGAGCGGCGAGACACCCGGCGGGGCTGATAGCTATACGGCAGGATTTGAATTGTACGGGCCCGCAGATCACCTGCCGCAATCAGTGACCCTTTTAAAGGAAAATGTCCGGAAAATGGATCTGGCAGGGCTCTCTGCCGAGATTACCCTGAATGCGACCGATAAAAGGTGTCCCGATCATTTGAGACCTTTGCTGTCGAAGAACGAAATGAAGCAAATGGAATGCCTTCTCCTTGGGCTTAAGCTGAAGCCTTTTTACAGGAGCCGCGATACCGGACAGGTATTTCCGGTCCTTGAAAGAAAACTTTACGCAAATTTCAGCGAGGTTTTCAAAAGATCAGTCTATGATTTCATTCAGGTTCAGGGGACAAGGCAAATTTCAGGCTTCCAGAGCCTGGCACGAAGAGAGGTGAGCCCGGAGACCTGGCAAATCGATCAGCAACTGGTGGACATCGATGCACAAATCCAGTTCCTGCTGCTTGTGTCGCCGGTTAATACGGAGGCGGCCTGGAAAGACTTTAAAAAGAAAGGCTTTCGGCGTGCGCCGGTTTTTCATTACCGGATGTTGCCTTCCGACCCCGATCTTTTAAAACGTTCATTGTTTAATCTTCCCCTTGAAAAAATAGATGATCCTACACTTGGGTTTTTATTCCGGGACAAGCGGACTGAAATTGATAAAATGCTCAGCATGCTCCGGTACAGGAACACCGAAGACTTCCTGTACATCGGCCTGCTGTTATTCGGTACAGTGAAAGCCGGCTTACTCAATACTGCAAAAGAGATTGTCGGCGAGTTTCCTTTTCAGACGATCAGCCAGCCGGAAGAGCTTCGCTATTATACTGCCACGGAATTTGCTGAAATTGCCAGGCAGGAGCTGGTTTATTTGCAAAAGCAATGGCCGGGGGTGAGCAGCCGTGTGGAGATCCGGGACAGCATTCAGGATTTAATGGTGAATAAAGGGATCCTGAGTATCCCTAAGAAAGCCCGTATTCCCTGCAGCAGGGCAATGGCTCTTTTACAGCATGAGGTCGGCACGCACGTGTTGACCTATTACAACGGGAAAAATCAGCCTGTTCAACTGCTTTGCAGCGGTGTGCCCGGCTATGAAGAGCTTCAGGAGGGCATTGCCGTTTTGGCCGAATACCTTACCGGGGGATTGAGTGTTCCCCGCCTGCAGACGCTGGCGGCCCGTGTTCTGGCGGTCGACTCTATGATCAGGGACCAAAATTTCGTCAAGACGTTTGAATTGCTTGCAGATGCTTATCGCCTGCCGCCCGAGAAGGCATTCTATATGACGGTGCGGGTTTACCGCGGAGGCGGATTCGCCAAAGACGCGGTCTATTTGAAAGGATTGATCGGCGTAATCCGGTACCTTCAGGAAGGAAACCCGCTCGGGCCGCTGTTGGTAGGCAAAATCCAGCAACGCTATATTCCTGTGGTCAATGAACTGATTGCGCGGAAAATACTGAAGCCGGCAGAAATTAAACCCCGCTATCTCCATGACGAGAGTGCGCAGAGCAGGCTCGCCGGCCTGAAATCAATTAAAAAAATTACGGATCTGGTAAAGATGAATGTATGAGAGTATGCATGATCGTGAATAATATCAAAACGGAGGGGAATCATTATACAACAACCCTGCTCGCTCAAAAACTGCACAACCGGAAACATGAAGTGTTTTACATTGGTGTGGACGACCTGTCCTGTTACGCAGATGGCTATATAGGCGGAAAAGCTGTGCAGGCTGAGCCCGGTAAAACCTACCGTACCACCACTTCTTACCTGGATGCGCTGAAGGCCAACAGCTCAAAAAAAGAAAAAATCACCGCTGCGGAAATGGACATTCTGCTTCTCCGAAATGATCCGGCAGAGGAGGATAAAACCAGGGCCTGGGCCAGGGTGGCGGGCATCTCGTTCGGACAGATGGCCATTGAGAACGGAACAATCGTGTTGAATGATGCCTACGGCCTTTCGCGGGCATTGAATAAGATGTATTTTCAACAGTTTCCCAAAGAGGTGCGGCCCGAAACACTTATATCGAGAAACAAACAGGAAATCAACGAGTTTTTCCTTTCCCGCAATGAGAATATTATTCTCAAGCCACTCTTTGGATCAGGAGGGAAAAGTGTCTTCCAGGTAAACCGTGACAATGTCAAAAATCTGAATCAAATGATCGAAGCCATCAGTAACGACGGATTTGTTGTTGCCCAGGAATTCCTGCCGGAGTCGGAAAAGGGTGATACCCGGGTATTCCTGCTCAACGGTGATATGATCCAGCATAAAGGGAAATATGCGGCAGTGCAGCGGGTGAACCCTTTGGGCGATATCCGGTCTAATCTGCATGTCGGAGGAACTGCCCGCCCGGCGGTGATCACCGACGAGATCAGGCAGATTGCGGCGATGGTCAAGCCCTACCTTGTACGTGACGGGATGTTTTTTGCAGGGCTGGATATTATCGGGGCAAAACTAATCGAGATCAATGTGTTTAGCCCGGGAGGCTTTTTCAGCGCCTGCCGGCTTGAAAATACCGACTTCACCGAGCTGATCATTCAATCCATGAAACATAAAGTGTATCTCAAATCGCTTTACCAGTCAAAACTGCCAAATAATATACTTGCGATTCTCTAGAAGTCCGTTTTAAGGGAGGAAAAAAAAAGGAAGGTAGAGGACTGCTCACCCGAATTGGTCTGGTTCAACGAAAAACGCGAGTCCTTCCGCTATCTGTATTCAATGCATGCTTCATGCAGTTTGAACATAGCTTCAACGAATCCCGTTTCTATTCCGGTTTGAACAAACACCAATGATAATGAACTTCCAATACCTTCCGCCCCATTGTTTAAACGGTTTTTACCGTTTCAGGTTTGGGTTGCCTGCTTATTGATGCCATCACAATCTAAGCCATCGCATCAACGTTTATTTTTTCTGCAATTTCAGTCAGCTTTAAGTCGGTCTGTTTTTCTTCATCCAGCGTTTGAGAAAGGATTTTAGCCGCGCTGTTCATTTTCATCATCTGCAAATAGCGTACCACCGTTCCGTATCCTGCAATCTCATAATGCTCGACCCGTTGGGCGGCTGCAATCAGACCTGCATCGTGTACCGCTTCGTCCGCATTTTCCTTCATCATTTCCGAACCTTCTTTGATCAGTCCTTTCATCGCTTTGCATTCCTCTCCTTTGATGTCCACCTTTGCTTCGGAAGCGACTTTTTCAAGACGTTCAATATGGGTTTCTGTTTGCTTCAGGTGGCTTTCGAATGCAGTTTTCAATGTGCTGCTTTTAGCCGATTTTGCCAACTTGGGCAAGGCCTCTGTTAGCTGTTTTTCGGCACTGTACAAATCCTGCAGCTCATATTCCAGCAGATCTTTTAGATTTTCCAGCTTGCTCATAACTTCTGTTTTAATTGTTAACTCTGTTTTCTGACCTGAAGCGACGGAAAGATCATGCCAAAGCAAGGGCATCGGGATAAAAGTCAGAATAGATCGCTGAACGGGCGGGATTTAGGAAAAAGTCATGGTTGCCTGGCTCTCTCGTGCCATTCCTTGGACAGGGGACATATTTTCCACATTCTGAGAAAAACCGTCCACAACCAAAAACCGTTCAGGACCGGCAGTCAATGACGCCCAGTTTTTGAAGAAAATGCGCTTCATCATCCTGAAACAGCAGCCTGGCAAGCCAGGCGATTTCATTTGCGATCTCAGCGAGCTCATCGACCCGCCTGTTGCATTCATGGGCCGGAACCGGCATATGATCGTGTTCATGGTTGCGGTTTTCCCTGAGTAATTCCAACTGCTCCAGATTTGTTTTCTGCTTTTTTATTAACTCCCGGACATAGCCAAAAGGGGTCAGTTTTTCCGACACTTCCTGCATTTTGATTAAATTGTTATAAAACCTTCCGGCCGAGTCCATAAAAGCCCGGTAAGTAGTGATCCGGTCGTTATAGAGGTCGAGCGCAACTGCTTCGGAGGAGGAGGCGGGATACCAGAATTTGAGGGTTTGCTTTAGCAGTGTGAACTGCTTCTTTGCTTCGTGAAGACTGTTATGATAGGCATTGCAGGCTGCCTGCCAATCTGTGAGTTCTTTCGCATGCCGGGAAATAATCCCGACCGTTTCGTTGTACAAAGCGATATGGCTTTCATGTCGTTGTTCATCATAGCCAAACGGACGGAAGCGTTCACGGATCACTGAGTCCCTTGCCGCATGCCTGATCTTGATCCCGCAGTCTGCCATGAAATCATTCATATCCTGATAGCGTGTCATATGGTGGCCAGTTTAAGTTTGCAATTTCAGCTTTATTGCTAAAATACAAACTGACCTCCATAGGAGTCAAGTGTTGTGAGTCCCATCTCAGAATTTCATTGCCCGGTCCATATCTCTGCGGGCATCCTTCTGCTTCAGCGTTTCTCTCTTGTCGTAGGTCTTTTTCCCTTTGGCGAGCGCGATCTCCATTTTTGCAAGGCCGCGGTCATTGATAAACATTTTCAGGGGAATGATCGTCAGTCCGCTTTCCTTTGTTTTTTTCTGAAGCTTGTCCAGTTCCTTTTTGGTAAGCAAAAGCTTCCGGTCACGGCGAGCCTCGTGGTTGTTGATGTTTCCGAAATCATATTCAGAGATATTCATGTTCACCACGTACAGTTCATTTTGCGAGAAACGGCAGTATGACTCAACAATACTGGCTTTGCTGTTCCTGACCGATTTAATCTCCGTTCCGGCCAGCTGGATGCCGGCAATGAACTTCTCCAGTATTTCATAATCGAAATAGGCCCGCTTGTTCTTGATATTGATATCCTGTTTTTTATGCGACATAAGGGAAAATTGACTGAAATACTCTCCAGCAAAGAATGTTTACAAGGCCAAAAATAAGAATAATCAGGAGAATGGCCAGAATGACGTAACGGGATTGGTTTTCAACCGGAATTTCAAATGAAACCAATGCACCGATCGCGAAAACGTAGAACCCGTAAAGTCCGGCGATACTCACAATATAAAGCGAAGGAAACAAGCCTGTGATCAGGGAGGTGAGCAAAAAAGGGACCAGGGTATAGACCAGGACAAGGCGCATTTCCGGTTTACCGGCAGTGCCGCCGAAATTTTTCAGCAGTGTCGAAAGAACAGGAACAGCAATGACCAGCTGAAGAATGTAACTGATGATTTCGCGAATACCCTTGAAGATGGCATACGACCAAAGGATTTCCACGCTGTTTATGATCTCTCCCAGGAAAACGGCCACACCTGCCAGTATCACCAGGGGCAGGAACACCAGTGAAACGACATTTTCCGGTCTTTCCTGTTCCTGGCTTTCCAACCAGAACCTTTTCGGATCCGGAATAAGTCGCCTGATTTCATGAAAAAGGAAAATGTATCGTTGTTTAAAGTTCATAACAGTGGTTTTGAGTTGCAAAAATACATTATTTTGCAGATTCAGTCAAAAATTACCATGGAACAAGGGAACTATCAGATGCTCACGATCCTGGGACCAACGGCCTCAGGAAAAACCTCCGTGGCAGCGCATGCCGCCTTTCTTCTGGACGGCGAAATCATCTCGGCCGACTCCAGACAGGTTTACCGCGGGATGGATCTGGGAACGGGAAAAGATTATGCCGATTATCAGGTTAACGGGCAGAAAATTGTCTGCCACCTGATCGATTTGGCCGATGCGGGTTACCAATATAATGTGTTTGAATACCAGCGTGACTTTCTAAAGGTGTGGGGGGATATTCGGGCACGTGGTAAATTCCCGGTGCTGTGCGGCGGAAGCGGACTGTATCTGGAGGCGGTGCTGAAGAACTATAAGCTGATCCGGGTTCCCTTGAATGAACCTTTGCGGCAGTCACTTCAGGGGCGTACGCTCAGTGAACTGGCAGAGATCCTGAAGAATTACAAACCCATGCTCCATAATAAAACCGATATTGATACAGAAAAGCGGGCGATCCGGGCCATCGAGATTGAAGATTACCTTGCTGCGCATCCGGAAACCGATACCGGCATGCCGGAGATCAGCAGTCTGGTGGTCGGCATAAAGTACGACCGGCTTAGCAGGCGAAAAAGGATCTCGGAGCGTTTAAGGCAACGACTGGACCAGGGTATGCTTGATGAGGTCAGGCTTTTGCTGCAACAGGGGCTGACGCCTGAACAATTAACCTATTACGGACTTGAGTATAAATACCTGACGCTCCACCTGCAGGGGAAACTGTCGCATACGGAAATGTTTTCAGCACTGGAAACAGCCATTCACCAGTTTGCCAAGCGTCAGATGACCTGGTTCAGACGAATGGAGCGACAGGGAACAACGATCCGCTGGCTTGACGGTCATCTGCCCCTGGATGAAAAGTTAAGGCTGATCCAACAATGGCTGTTACTCTAACTTCTTCGATTTCTTTAGTATTTTGACGATCAGGTAAATCAGGGAAAGGAGCACGGTGGCGACAACAAAAACAGGTACGCTGATCCGGCTGTGGTACAGCAAGAGAAGCAGAATACCTTCAAAGTACAGGTAAAGCGAGTTATGCTCTTTGCTGATCACTTTTCTGAAGTTAAACCGCCGGCCTTTGAATGCTTCTCCGATGCGGCCCATCTTTGGGAGGAGCGCGCTTGTATTTCTCCTGTATGAATCAAACCGGCTTCCGAACTTGCCTGAAAGAAAGGCTTCCTCTGCCTTGATAATAGCGATATAGATAAAGACAAACAGCGGAAAGAACAGCGAAGTAAATAAGAGCGAATTGGAAAACAAGCCAAAACCAAGCAACAGCAGCAGGTTTCCAAGGTACATCGGATTCCTGCATACAGTGTAGATCCCTTCCGTCACCAGCGTCTCTGCATGGATCTGGCGCCTGACGCCCCCGCGGATAATGTATACCAGCCCGATGGTGATGCTTCTCGTTAAAATGCCACAGGCAATCACGATGCTTCCCAGCAGAATTGCAGTGCGCACATCTGAAAAAAGGCCGGGTGAGGGAATAAACAAGGCCGCGTACATAAAGGCAAAGAAATAATTCCTGTAGCGGAAGAAGAGGTTTCCTAATTTTACAAGCATGGGAATCGGATATGGGTGTTCGTAATGACTATTTGATGGCAACTATTCCGGCAAAATTATACCATTTGAAAAAGTTCTCAATTGTTGTGAATCCGGCGTCAGCCAGCATTTGCATGTCCTCGCTAAGCTTATATGGAACGAGCACGTTCTCCAGGGCCTCACGTTTTTGGACGATTTCCGTCTCGTCATAGTCATTCCGCCGTTTCATGTCATAATAATATTTGATGAACTGCCTGTTGAATTCGGTTGTTTCACCGAGAATCTTTTCAATGAGGAGAAAGCACCCGCCCGGGTTCATCTGTTCGAAAACCGAGTTAATCAGCCGTTGCCTGTGAATGGGACGAACAAACTGCAAGGTGAGGCAACATACAACGACCGATGCGTTTTCGATGGTGATCTTCTGATTCAGATCGGCCGTATGCAGTTCAAAAGGACGGTCAACCCCGCCCGATACCAGATTACTCCGGCATTTATCCAGCATTTGTTCCGAATTATCAATGCCTACGAACTTAATCGTTTGGTCAATGAGGGGATGCAGGGAGCGGAACGTTGTTCCGGTAGAGCAGCCGAGATCATACAGCGAAGTGTCGGGCTTGGCGTAATCACGGGCAATTTCGGACATCATCCGGTGCATCTCCAGATAGAATGGGACCGACCTGACGACCATGTCATCAAACACGTTTGCCACGGCTTTATCGAATTTGAAATCGCTCGACCGGTCAAACTTCGTTTTGAAAATTTTATCTGATTCCATATTAGTAGTTAATCACAAACTGGCACTTAAACTTGAAAAATCAGCGTCAAAAATAATTATTTCTTTGGTTACTGGTTCCCTCCTGCCAAATAATTCTGTCCAGGATCTACAGGCAGAACTAATCCTGCCTTGGGCGCCAGGTGATCCTCATGTTGCTCAAGCTCACCCTGTCTTGTTCACGTACAATTGAAGAAAGATACTCCAGTTTGCTGCCACGAACGTTTGAAACTGCCAGACGATCTCCGGCCAGACCTTCTTTCAGGTAGTTGACTTCAATTGATTCAGGCTCATAGCTGTTTAGAAAATCAATGCCAAAATGATCGAGAACCCGTTCCAGGGCCTTTACACTGTTAAAATGCCGGTTAATGTCCAACTCACTGAAGAGCACCGGAGTGAACCGGAGATCCTCTGTCATTTTTGGCGGACGGATCTTTTCAGGAGCTCTGCATGCGCTGGTCCCCTGATAACGGGGAAAGGTATCCATATATTCTTTAAGCAATACGATTCTCCTGGTTCTGCTGTCAAGGATCAGCCAGGCAGTGCTGGCACGCAGAAAAACTTTTCCTTCGCCGTCCTGCAGTATGAATTCCCGATAGGCATACATTCCGTCGGTGCCTGCCGACCAGGTGTTCAGACTTATCTGATCCTGCCAGTGAGGATATTTCTCCACAATCACATACATTCTCGAAAGGACCCAAAACATGTTTTGCGAATGGAGCTGGTCATATCCCCAGTCCATGATCTGCGCATGGGCCCATGCAGCTTCAAGCATAAAATTGAATAACGAACATATGGAAGATTTGCCAT
Organism: Mangrovibacterium sp.; assembly: GCA_050173895.1. GTDB lineage: Bacteria > Bacteroidota > Bacteroidia > Bacteroidales > Prolixibacteraceae > JBCFBK01. The sequence goes on from JBFXKJ010000056.1 coordinate 9,281, forward strand.
ATTGATCGGTATGGTATGACTGAACCGTTATTTGCTGACTGTATTTTTCCATTACGGCACTGATTTCGTTTAAACCTTTCAACAAAAATATTGTTCAGCTTTGAAAATAAAGAAGCTTTCACGATTTTTGCGAAAAATTTTCTGAATGGGCAAAATTTTGATTAAGACCGCCGAACAGATCGATGGTATCCGGAAGAGCAGCAAACTTGCCGGAAATGCGTTGCTGATGATAGAAAGCTATATCAGGGAAGGAGTAAGCACCGAGTACCTGGACCGGATTATCAGCGAATACATTCTTGACCACGGAGCTGTTTCTGCTACTCTTGGATATAACGGATATCCCAAGTCTTCGTGTATTTCTCTGAACGAAGTGGTCTGTCACGGGATCCCGAATCCTGCCGTTATTTTAAAAGAAGGAGATATTCTGAATATTGATATCACCACGATTCTGAACGGTTATTATGGAGATACCAGTAAGATGTTTAAGGTGGGCCGGGTTTCGGATGTGGCCGAAAAGCTGATCAAAGTGGCCCGGCATTGTCTGGATCTGGGTATTCAGCAGGTAAAACCGGGGAATTATTTCGGGAACATTGGTTTTGTGATCGGAAGATATGCAAAGTCGCAGCAATTCAGCGTGGTTTATGAATACTGCGGGCATGGTGTCGGATTGAATTTTCACGAGGAACCACAGGTCGATCATATTGCCCGGCGGAATTCCGGTGCCCTGATGCTTCCGGGGATGACCTTTACGATCGAGCCGATGATCAATGAAGGAAAGGCATCTACCCGGATTGACAAACATGACGGTTGGACAGCCCGTACAAGCGACGGCAAGCTTTCCGCTCAGTTTGAACACACCGTCCTTGTTTCCGAAACGGGGGCCGAGGTCCTGTCGGATGCTGGCGGCGACTATAATTAGCCCGCAATTGCCGTTTTTTGCGCCTCAGCCTTTCTATTCGCCGCAAATAGTGTATATTAGTACATTTATAATGCGCGGTTGTGAAACTGAAAGAATCAATCAAACAACTCATATTCAGTGCCGATGATTCTTCCTGTCGGGGAATTGAGGAAAAGAAGAAAAGCATTCTGCTGAATCTTTTTTTCAATTTTTATCTTCTGGTGACCGTTGGCTTCTTTATTTTCAATCTCCTTGTCGGAAATAAATTTTATCTGACGGTCACTGCAGCAGGCATGGCTCTGGGACTGTTCCTGTATTACTTTTTCAAGGCAAAAAAGAATCTTTATCCCGTCGCCGGCATCTTCGTGGCTGTGATTATCCTGCTGACCGGGTTCTTCATCCTTACCGGGGGCGTGGGAAATACCGGCCTCATCTTCTCGCTACTGATCCCTGTTCCGGTGATCCTTCTCCTGGGGAAAAAAAAAGGATTAATTGTTCTGGGAGGCTTCCTGGCCCTCAATATATGCATATTCCTGTTCGCGCGCGGTTCGGATTGGTTTCCCGCTTATGATATCAGGATGGTGGTCAGAACAGCGATAGTATTTGCCCTGATCGCCCTGACCGCTTACGCAAATGAATATGTGTTTGGGGTCCTTTACAAAGGGCATGAGAAATTGTCGGCCTCTCTTAAAGTGAGTCAGCAACGCTATAAAAATCTGGCGGTGAACAGAGAAAAATTCGTTTCGCTTGTTTCGCAAAGTCTTACTGATCATGTGAGCCGATTTGTCGTGGCGGCCACTCTTTTGAACGATGAATACAATACCCTGACAGACTCCCGGCGAAAACAGATTATCCGCAGTCTCGCCAATATTGCACGTCAAAATCAAAAGCTGATCGGTGATCTTCAAAAATGGGCCACGGTCCGGAGCGATACGATCCCCTTTTCTCCAAAGCCAATTAAACTCGAAAAAATTTACCGGGAGGTGGTGGATTTATATAATCCCCTGATAGAGGAAAAGAAACTGTCGTTTTTTTTGAAGATGAAGAGTAATTCAGAGGTCTTTGCCGATGAAAGTATGGTGAGCGCCATTCTCAGGGGCCTGGTATCGAATGCAATCAAATTTTCTTTTCCAGGAGGTGAGGTCCGGGTTTCGGCAAAAGAGCAGGACGATAAAATGGTGATAACGGTGTCGGATAACGGAACCGGGATGAGCGAGGAAGACCGGATCCGGATCAATGCCTCGTTTTCTTTTTCGACAGAGGGAACATTGCTGGAACCGGGAAGCGGCATCGGACTAATCCTGGTAAAGGAGTTCCTGCAGAAGCACCAGAGCGATCTTCATGTTGAAAGCCGCAAAAACGAGGGCACTGAGGTCAGTTTTTCACTTCCTTTAACGGAGTAGTGTTATCTTTGCAAACAAAAACGATGTCATTAATCATAGAAGAAGACGACCTGCAGAAATTTATTATGGTGGGCGATCGTGTTTTGATCAAGCCTAAAAGCCCGATGAGCCAGACACAGTCCGGCTTGTATCTTCCTCCTACGGTCCAGGAAAATGAAAAAATTCAGAGTGGATATGTCGTGAAAGCCGGACCGGGGTATCCTGTACCGGCACTGACCGATGAGGATGAGCCCTGGAAGGAGAACAGAGAGGAAGCGAAATACATCCCCCTTCAGGCCAGGACCGGCGATTTGGCTGTTTATATGCATAAGAGCGGAGTTGAAATCGAGTTCAATAAAGAAAAATATGTCATTATTCCCCATTCAGCTATTATGATGATCATTCGGGATGAGGACCTGTTTAAATAACGGATTGAAACTTTTGATTGGTATTAAAGGCTTTTTTATTACGATTTGTTAAATTTTTGTATAAAATAGTTTCAGATTATAACATCGTACAGGCAGCATTCGCCTTTTTTGATTATCTTGTTCCCAAATTAAAGAGGGCTACAGGATTAATTTATAAACAGAAGATAATGAACCCACAGGCTGAAGAATTAAACAGGATTATCCGGGAGAAGAATCCGGTTATTTATGAGTTGCTTTCGGAGAGAGGCAAGAATATTTTTTTCCCCAGGAAAGGGATCCTCGGGCAGACGGCGGATGCAAAGGGGACAAGGATCAATGCGACGATTGGCGCAGCGGTCGAGGACAACGGCTCACCCATGCGGCTGGAAAGCATCGCTGAAAATGTGAAGCTGGATCCGTCGCTTGTATTTCCATATGCACCGAGTTTTGGAAGGCCGGATATCAGGGCCAGATGGAGGAACATGATCTATGAGAAAAATCCCAGGCTCGGGAGCCGGGTGATCAGCCTGCCGGTTGTTACCAATGCGCTGACTCATGGGGTGAGCATGGCCGGATACTTGTTTTGTGATCCGGGTGACGAGGTGATCGTGCCTGACTTGTTCTGGGGTAATTATAATCTGATCCTGACCCACGCTTACGGGGCCGGGCTGAAGAAATATAACTTTTTAAAGGAAGACAGGATGGATCTGGATGCTTTTAAGGCCAGTCTGGAAGAAGGTGGCCCGGGCAAAAAAGTCCTGATCCTGAATTTCCCGAATAATCCTACGGGCTATTCTCCAACGGTCGATGAAGCGAAAGCCATCGCTTCCATTATCCGGGAGTCGGCTGAAGGCGGCAGCAGGATTGTTGTTTTTGCTGATGATGCCTATTTCGGACTGGTTTATGAAGACGGAGTTGAGACGGAGAGTATTTTTACCTTCCTTTCCGATTTACATGAAAACGTGCTGGTGGTTAAAATTGACGGTCCGACTAAGGAAGATTACGTGTGGGGATTCCGGGTCGGTTTTATGACCTACGGGATCAAAGGCGGTGATGCCGAAATGTATGCGGCGCTTGAAGCCAAAACTGCAGGGGCTGTGCGCGGGAACATATCCAATGCGGCTAATATTTCCCAGTCACTTTTGCTGAAAGCGTTTGAAAATCCGCAGTACCAGTCTCAAAAGGAAGCCAAGTTCCATATAATGAAGGAACGCTACCGGGCAGTAAAAGAAGCGTTGAAAAACGAAAAGTACAGGGAGGTGTTCCGTGCATTGCCATACAACTCAGGCTACTTTATGTGTGTGCAGCTGGTGCCCGGAATCGACGGCGAAGAACTCCGGAAGGTACTGATCGAAAAGTACAGCATAGGGATCATCAATCTGAATAATGTGATCCGTGTAGCCTTTGCCGCGGTAGCCGCCAGAGACATCGCAGCACTCTTTGAGGGGCTTTATCAGGCCTGTAAAGAACTTCAGCAATCATAAAAACACAGGGGAAGCAGCAATGCTTCCTTTTTTTTCGGTTTTTCAGGACAACCGCTGGAGGTGGTGAACCATAAAAAACAACACGATGCCCAGTGTGGTGGTAATGACCGTTAACGGCTTTGCCGGTCCTGATTTCTTCCATTCCAGAAGGAATGACGCCAGTCCTGTGATTCCCGTTAAAACAAGGCCCCAAAAATAAATCAATGCCCGGACTTCGGGCGGAACTTTCCCTTTCAGAACAGATTCCGGTACGGAGATTCGATCACTGAGGATAATCCAGAGGGCGAAAACACCCAGCAGAAAAAACAGGATCTGTCCCGCCTGCCGGATCTTTTCCTTTTTTTCAACCCACGAAAAGATGATCAGGATCACTGCCAAAAACAGGATCCACTGCGAACTTGTTGTCCATGCAAGGAACAAATGTCGGTTCATAAAGAAACATTTTGGCAAATGTGTTAATTTTTTGATAAAGTTAAAACGATATAAGATGGAGATGGATTGTTTATTTTTGAAACCTGTTAGAAACCCGAACGATATTTAATTAATTCATTATGGAACTTGATATTCATCCACGGGCAAGAGGCCTGATCTTTGATTTGGACGGGACAATTGCCGATACCATGCCGATTCATTATATTGCATGGAGGAATGCCGCTGCCCGTTATGGAATAGATTTTTCGGTGGACCTGTTCGCCCAGCTTGCCGGGATACCGCTTTATCCGACGGTGGAACGGCTTAACAGACTGTTCGGAAAGGATATTGACCCAAAGGAAATGGGCGATGCCAAGGAACTGGAATATGAGCAAAATATGGCGCAGATGAAGCCGATTGAGCCGGTAGTGAACCTGATCAGGAAATATCACGGGAAAATCCCTATGTCGGTGGGCACGGGAGGATTAAGGCGGCTGGCCTGGAAAACGCTGGAAATAATTGGATTGGATCACTGTATCGATCATCTCGTTTCATCGGAAGATGTGAGCCGGTATAAGCCCCATCCGGAAACATTTCTTCGCTGTGCCGGTTTAATGAAGGTGGCACCTGAAAGCTGCCAGGTTTTTGAGGACGGCATGCTGGGCATTCAGGCCGCGAAAGCCGCAGGAATGATGGTGACGGACGTGACGGCTTATTACGAAGTGACCATCGGTAAAGGGATTTATGAAGGATGAACGGAGATCCGTCTTGATACTTGAGTTGATATGGAGTTTAAAGTTGTTGCACCGTACACTCCCATGGGAGATCAGCCGGAAGCTATCAGGCAGCTGGCGGAAGGAATTGAAGAGGGCGTCCGTTTTCAAACCCTGCTGGGAGTGACCGGTTCGGGGAAAACCTTCACCATGGCCAATGTGATTGAACAGGTGCAGCGACCTACGCTGATCCTGAGTCATAACAAGACCCTGGCGGCTCAGCTTTACGGGGAGATGAAGCAGTTTTTTCCGGACAATGCGGTGGAATACTTCGTTTCGTATTATGATTATTATCAGCCAGAGGCTTACATTCCGACCACCGATACCTATATTGAGAAAGACCTTTCCATTAATCAGGACATTGAAAAGATGCGGCTCAGTGCCACTTCTTCGCTTCTTTCCGGAAGAAGGGATGTGATTGTTGTTTCTTCCGTATCGTGCCTCTATGGTATCGGGAATCCGGAAGATTTTCATGCCAATGTAACGGAAGTTAAAACCGGACAGGTCATTAACCGGAATCAGTTTCTTCACCGGCTGGTCGATGCCTTGTATTCCAGGAATGAAGTGGAATTTGAACGCGGAACCTTCCGCGTTAAGGGCGACACGGTCGATATCTTTCTTGCCCATGCCGACATGGGTATCAGGCTTGTATTCTGGGGCGATGAGATTGAGGAAATATATAGTTTCGATCCGGTGGCAGGTACGACTATCCAACAGCTTGAGCAGGCCGTGATCTATCCCGCCAATATTTTTGTGACCACCAAAAGCCGGATGCTTTCGGCCATTCATCAGATTCAGGATGACCTGGTTAGGCAAATCGATTTTTTCAGAGAGGTGGGAAAGCCCATTGAAGCCAAACGCATCGAAGAACGGGTGGAGTACGATATGGAGATGATGCGGGAACTGGGATATTGTCCTGGAATTGAGAACTACTCCCGTTATTTCGACGGACGGGAGGCAGGCACCCGGCCTTTCTGTCTGCTGGATTATTTCCCGGACGACTTTTTGACAATCATCGACGAAAGCCACGTGACCATTCCTCAGATCCGGGCTATGTACGGAGGGGACCATTCGCGTAAGATCAATCTGGTGGAATATGGATTCCGTCTGCCTGCGGCGATTGATAACCGCCCGCTGAAATTCGACGAATTTGAAGATGTGGTGAACCAGACTATATTTGTCAGCGCCACGCCGGCGGATTTTGAACTGGAAAAATCGGAAGGAATTTATGTGGAACAGGTGATCCGTCCGACCGGGCTGCTGGACCCCGTCATTGAGGTGCGTCCGTCGACCAACCAGATAGATGATTTGATCAACGAGGTACAAAAAAGGATCGGGAAACGCGAACGGATACTGGTGACCACCCTGACGAAGCGAATGGCAGAGGAATTGAGCCGCTACCTGAGCAATGTGGGAATTAAAACCCGGTATATTCATTCGGATATTGACACCATGGAAAGGATAGAGATCATGGAAGACCTGAGGAAAGGGCTTTTTGACGTCCTGGTTGGGATTAATCTCCTGAGGGAAGGGCTCGATCTTCCCGAGGTTTCGCTGGTGGCAATCATCGATGCAGATAAGGAAGGTTTCCTGCGCTCGGAACGGTCACTGACACAAACCGCAGGGAGGGCCGCCCGTAACCTGAACGGAACCGTAATCATGTATGCCGACAAGATCACTGACTCGATGCAAAAGACCATTGATTCGACCAACTATCGCAGAAGCAAACAAATCCGTTTCAATGAGCAGAACGGGATTATTCCCACTCAAATCGTCAAACCGACCAGAGAAATTATCGGATATGAATTCAGGAGCAACAAGGCTGCCTCCTACACCGATGATAAACTGCATGCAGATGTCGCTGCTGATCCTGTTGTACAATATATGAATGCGGATGCGCTTCAGAAAGCCATTCTGAAGACTAAAAAGGAAATGGAAGCTGCGGCAAAGGAACTTGATTTCATTGAAGCTGCACGATTACGGGATGAAATGTACCGGCTTCAGGAGCTTCTTCGACAAAAATCCTGATCTTTCGTTCTATTTAAAAATCATACCGTAAAACTCTTTTTATATCATTTTAATTTCTATTTTTATCCCGGGAGAAAGAAAAAAAGCCAGATCACTTCGCCAGGGTATAAAAAGGGAAATTTCACTAACAAAACCTATGAAGCTATTTTCATTCGTTGAAAACGAGGACGACGGCCGGGATATTATCGAATTGGTAAATTGTCAATGGAATGGGGATAATTGCTCGGAGCTTAGGCCGCAAATCAACCGGTTACTACGCTCGGCACGGAGAAGCCGTTTGAACAAGGAATACCGCAAAGCGATCGATGAAATCGTTGAAGCGTTTTATCTCACCGACAGCAATACATTGGAAGGATGCCAGGTGTGTACTGGTTTTTTCAGGGAAACCATGTTGAACTCAGTGATCTTAATTACCGCTGAGTTAAAGCGAATGGCGGAGGGTTTCTTCAGAAAGAAACGTTATACGGATGTTTACCTGTATGCATCTGAAAAGGTGGATGAACTGTGCCGGCACCATCAATCTAAAAAAGGCATCTGATTCGTTATTGCGCCCAGGCAAAGGTTAAGCTATTCTTACCGGATCTTATAATTTTCCTTCTTACTTAACGGGGGGATCCATTTCTGTCTACATTTGCGGCCACAAAAAATGAGAGAGATGAATCCTATTTTTTATCCGAAATTATTTAGTGTATTAAAACAGGGATATTCCAGGCAGCAGTTTACGAAAGATGCCTTTGCCGGAATTATTGTCGGCATCGTTGCCCTGCCGCTGGCCATTGCATTTGCGGTTGCCTCGGGCGTTTCACCTGAAAAGGGCCTGATCACGGCCATTGTCGCCGGCGTTCTGATTTCATTGCTCGGAGGAAGCCGTGTTCAGATCGGAGGCCCCACCGGGGCATTCATTGTGATTGTTTATGGTATTGTGCAGGCTTACGGACTGGATGGCCTGATTATCTCAACCATCCTGGCAGGGGTTATGATGATCATTATGGGGCTTCTGAAGCTTGGATCATTGTTGAAGTTCATTCCCCATCCCCTGATCGTGGGTTTTACCAGCGGGATTGCCCTGACCATTTTCAGCACCCAAATCAATGATGCCTTGGGAATGGGCATCGGGAACATTCCCTCCGATTTTATTGAAAAGTGGTCTGCTTACATCTCCAACATCGGGAATATCAATCCGGTGGCTGTGATTGTCACAGTGGCAACCATTGTGATCAGTGTAGGATTTAAAAAAATCACCACAAAGATC
>JBFXKJ010000057.1:0-17530 GCA_050173895.1 Mangrovibacterium sp.
CCATTTTACGAATTTCTGTGCGTTAAGGGGATACTCACTCCACGAGTGATTTGAAAACCGAAAGGCAATATCGTCGCTGAGCCGGAAATTGCGCATCAAAACCTTCAGCCTGGGATTAATGGCATTGCAGTATAAAAAATTGGGAGATTTCCATCCCAGAACATGCTTGGCCCCTTCGGCGAGCATGGCTTTAAAGCCAAGGGATGCAACTGCTGCCCCGATCTCGTCCGAATAAATCAGTTCCGAATTGACGAACACGGCCGGCTTCTGCCCAAAATACTTCAACATCAGTTCACTGTGTTTATGAATACGCTCAGACAAAGCGTCCTTTCCGTTGAGGGAGATCAATGAGTGGGAATATGGCTCAGCCAGAAATTCAACCTGCCCGGTTTGCGCCAGCGCCTGAAACGATTCCAGCACATCAGGTGCGTACAACTCAAACTGCTCCAAAGCAATCCCCGAAATCGAAAAACTTAGCTTCAACTCCTCTTTGTGGTTTTTGATCAGCTTCAGCAGCAGGTTATTCATCGGAAGGTAGCTCTGGTTGGCCACTTTCCTGATCATCGTCTCATTGGCGAAATCATCATAATAATAATGGTCATTGCCAATGTCAAAAAACCGGTATCTGCGGAACCTGAACGGTTGATGCACCTGAAAATAAAAACAGACGGCTCTCATATTTGGACTTTTTTCGTGTTGTTGATGAATTTTAAATAAATATCACGCACATTCTTCGCCGAATTTTTCCAGCGAAGGTTTTCCACTTCCTCTTTCCCGTATTTCATGAACATGTTCCAGACAGCGGGATAGTTCAACAATCCGTAGATCGCATCGGCCATAGCATGCGTATCCCAATAGTCGATCTTGACGGCATATTTCAGGATTTCCGAGACGCCCGACTGATGCGAAATGATCACCGGCACATTCGATTGCATCGCTTCAAGCGGAACGATCCCGAAAGGTTCAGACACGGACGGCATTACAAAAACATCACTCATCCTGAACATATCGAAGACATCGTCTCCCTGCAGGAATCCCGTGAAATGGAAACGGTCCGCTATTCTGAGCGCCGCCACACGCTTCACCATCGCATTCATCATGTCTCCGCTTCCGGCCATTACAAAACGGACGTTCTTCATTTTCTCCAAAACAAGCTTGGCAGCCTCGATAAAATATTCCGGCCCTTTCTGCATGGTGATACGCCCCAGAAAGGTGACGATCTTTTCGTCAACACCCTTTTTGAGCCTCATCTTTTCTTCGGCACTGGCAGGTTCCACCGCATTGTACACGGTTGTCACCTTTGCCGGGTCAATATGATAGCGATTAATGACGATGTTCCGGGTGAGGTTGCTGACTGCAATAATATGATCAGCAGCATCCATCCCCTGCTTTTCAATATCGTACACCTGGGGATTTACACTTCCTCCGCTACGGTCAAAATCAGTGGCATGAACGTGGATCACCAGTGGCTTTCCCGACAACTTTTTAGCCGCTATCCCTGCCGGGTATGCAAGCCAGTCGTGCGCGTGGATCAGATCAAACTGGCCGTCCCGGGCAATGACCTCGGCAATGAGGGAGTATTTGAAAATCTCCTCCAACAGATTTCTGTCATACCGTCCGGAAAACTCCAGTCTGCCGTGCTCATCGGTTTCGATAAAGCGGACTTTTTCCGATTTTTCTTCGCTCCTCAGCCTCCAAAATTCATCCGGTCCGACATATGGAATAAGACCTGATTCCACTTCCAGATAGTCAATAGTCTTGTGAACATCTTCGAATTGGACTTTTTTTCGGGAAACCGGAATCGTGTTCGCCCCGATCAGCTGCATGTTTGATTGATCTTCATCGCCATAGGCCCTGGGCACGACAAAAGTAACCTCCACGTCGCTGAACTCTGTCAGACCTTTTGTTAAACCGTAGCAGGCAGTCCCCAATCCTCCGGAAATATGTGGAGGAAATTCCCAACCAAACATTAATACTTTCATACATTTATATTTTCAAATTAACCAACTGCAATCTGCGTATTGTCGTCACCTCTTCCGGATACACTGTCAAGGGTATGAACTCGCATATCTGCATCATATTCGACACAAATCATTGTGTATAAACTCGTTTCATACCTGTGATCCTTTATTGTTTGTTCTCTTTTTAATCTTCATTTTCAATAGCCGTTTCTCACGCCCGGCAATGCTCAAATAAATTTGACATTGCTCCGCTTAATCGAAACCTTCAAAAGTATGCATCAGTTTGTAAGCCCTGATTACGGCTCCGACGCTCCAGGCTTGAGACACAGCGCCTCTGGCATTATGCGGAGGATTACCATTGTACATCTCAGCAATTGTCCCTAAGCAATGCTCAGACATATCATCTTCAAAGTCATGGATAATCTTCTGAACAAAAGGCATACCTCCTGTTTTGTGAACCCGCAGATAAGCTTCCACAAAAAACTGGATCAGCCAGGGCCACACGGTTCCCTGGTGCGCTGCACGCTCCCGCTGAAAGGCGGTTCCTTCACATAAACCTTCATAAACGGGGCTGTCGGGCGTGAGCGTCCTGAGTCCCCGCGGAGTGAGCAGTTGTTTTTTTGTCACGCTTAGGATTGACTTCTGCATTTCCCGGTCCAGCGGAGAATAATTCATTGCCGCTGCGATCACCATGTTGGGGCGCACCGTCCAGTCTTTTTCGTTCCCCCGCACACAATCGGCCAGGTAGCCACGCTCACAGCTCCAGAATTCGCGGATAAAAGAGCTTGCTATTTTTTCGGTCCATCCCTCCCATTCATGGACAAAATCCAGGTCGTTTGCCGAGCCCGCCAGTTCAAGAGCGAAACAAAGCGCATTGAACCAAAGCGCATTCACCTCCACAGGCATTCCCGTTCGTTTCACCACCGGTTTACCATCCAGGTACGAATCCATCCAGGTGAGCGCAGTATAATCGTCGCCTCCCGCAATGAGGCCGTCGCTGTTCATGCGGATATGGTAGGCTGTCCCCGAGCGGTACGCCTGCAACACCTGTTTCAGCGATTTCCTGTATTGGAGCCAAATCTGCTTTTTATGCCCGGTTTCTGCAACATATTGCTGAAGCGCCCAAAAGAGCCAGAGAGGTGCATCGACCGAATCGAATGCGCTGGCCCCGCTACCCGTTGTCTTTGGCAGCAAACCGTCTTTCAGCCGTCTAATCTGCGTGTCAAAAACCTTTACAAATGTTTCCGGATCATCGAGCGCAAGGGTCAATCCCGGCAAAGCCACCAGCGTTTGCCTGCTGATCCCGCCATACCAGGGATAGCCGGCGATGATATCCATCTGATCCCTCGAGCCCATGATGAACTGACGTGCCGAATTAGTCAAACTGTTAACAAAGGAACTCCTCGGTATTCTCCCGTTATATTCCCGGGTGAAGCGGGCTTTCAGGCCAGCGGGTTTTACTTCCCGGGTCGAAGCTGAAAACAAGACACTTTCACCGGTACGGATCGGCAGCTCAAAATAACCCGGGACAAACAGATCTTCCCTGAACTCATATCCCCGGTTCTTCTCTTTGAAATATTCAATATTATTATACCAACCGGGCACGGGAATAAACTCGGCCTCCTTTGAAAACTGCATATGGAGCCAGGGATAGCCTTCGTAAAGCCGCATCCGTATCCCGCCTGTCACCGGCACGTATTTGGTATAAGCATACAGGTTTGCTTTACTCAGCTGATGAATGTTCCGGAAAGCCAAAAAAGGTTTCAGCCGCAACACGGTCGGCGAGTTCGCTTCCCGAAGGGTGTACCGGACCAGCATCTGCTCATCGTTCTCCACCAGCAGGATCTCCTTATCCAGGACTACACCTCCGACCCGGTAGGTAGTTTTAGCCACCATCTCCAGATCAAAATCACGGATATATTTATGCCCCTTGGGCTCATAATGTTCCCCTTCATATTTATGAATGCCCAGGTTAAATTCGGCATCATGCTGAATAATGGTTTCATCGAGCGAAGAAAGCAACACGTGTTTGCCGCCGCCTAACTGAGGAACCGGACAAATGAGCAGTCCATGATACTTTCTGGTATTGCAGCCGGATATCGTCGTGCTGAGATAAGACCCTGTCTTGTTCGACCGGATGAACTCACGCGTAAGCGAATACTCCAGATTAACCAAACTACTTTTATCAAACTTTAAATAACTCATACCTGTCAGACTTTTACCTCATTTCTGTTGGAAATACTTTTTAGACCCCACCCCGAATTTAAGGAATTTATGTTCGATTTTCCAATGATTTCTGATGATATTTCTGCAATTCATGCTCAAAAAAATGTTTTTCCTCCTGCAGGTTAAGCTCAGGGAAACGGCCTGCCAGGTCATTGATTTCGTTGAGATTGTCCAGCAGAAAGTTTTTATAATGCTCCGAATCCGGATGAAAGGGGCGGTGTTCCTTCGCCCTCATGATTTTCCTGATGCTGTTCGAAAGTGCCAGACTGTTTTCACCGATCAACACCGGACTGAAGCGGTCCCATATATGATTAACAGCCTGCTCGTTCAAATGGATCATATCGGGATTGTAAAACCGGTAATCGCGCAATTCGTCCATCACAATTTCATAGGACGGGAAATACGCACAATGTTCTTTGCCGTAGCCGGTCACCAGACGATCGGCGGCCAGCAGCAACACCGCCTTGCTTAGCTGGTTCCCGTTCGCTCCGTCCTTTCGGTGGCGGATCGGGCTGACGGTGAAGATCACTTTCAGGCCCGGGTTGAAGATCCAGAGCGATGAAAGCAACTCCCTGTAAACGTCGGTTATCTCTCCAGGGGTGAGCCGGAAACGCTTAAAGCCGGATTCAGGAAGCTTATGGCAGTTCGAAACGACTTCTCCGGTCTGCTTCAGTTCGTATGCCCACGCGGTACCGAAGGTGAGGATCAGATAACCGGCCTCTTTCAGGAAAGCGCGTGACAATCCAAGCCTCCCGTTAATCTTCTCCAGGGTCTGATCGGCAGAAGTTGAAGAGAACCGGCTGTGATGGTCAAAACTTCCCCAAATTCCCTGATGCTCAAACAAATCTTCCGTGGTGTAATCCTTGCCGGCCAGTAACCTTCTGATGCTCTTGGCTATGGATAACGGATTGTAAATAACCCCGAAAGGATTGATATCGACCTGAAACTTCAACTGTTGAAATTTTTCACCGATGTTCTCGGAGAAACAGGAGCCAAGCATCATGATCTTGTCCTTATAGCTGATCCGCCAGCCGGTATCCTCCACGTCCACTTTCGTAAAATATTTATCCATCATCTTACTCGCTTTATGGGTTCCTGTTTCAACACGATCGCCGCACGGGCAGGCAGGTACAGGTTTAGGTAATGCCGGCTCATCGGGCCGGCAGCCGGGGTGGTGTAATACAGCATGCTCTTATCGATCCGTTCCTGGCCACCGAAGCGCGCTTCATCGGTATTAAAAAGGACCCTGAACTTCGATGCTTCCAAAGGTATGCCATAACCGGTGTAAGAATGGTTTGGACTAAAATTGAATACCAGCAGGTATTTCCCGCGCCGGAATGCCAAAACCTGATCCTGCCTGTTGTCAAAGAGGCGGTACGCCGGTGTTTCGTTCGGCAAATCCTCCTGTCCGATCCACTTGATCATCTCCCGGTCGAAAGCCGAAAGCCATTCATATTTCAGCTCCGGGTCGTCGGCGATGCTCCACAATCGCCGGGCATGCCTGAACGACCAGTTGTTTCCTTCTCTCGGAAAATCGATCCATTCGGGGTGACCAAATTCGTTTCCCATGAAATTCAGGTAAGCCCCGCCCGCGCAACCGGCGGTAGCCAGCCGGATCATTTTATGCAGGGCGATGCCGCGCTCGACGATCAGGTTTGCCTGATCCTTGCGCATACTGAAGTACATTTCCTTATCAATCAGACGGAAAACAATGGTCTTGTCGCCCACCAGGGCCTGATCGTGCGATTCCGCATAACTCACCACCTTCTCGTCGGCACGCTTCGAGGTCAGCTCGTGGAAAATATGCCCCACATCCCAGCTTTCGTCAGGCAGTTCCTTGATAATTTTGATCCAAAAGTCGGGAACACCCATCGCCATACGGTAATCAAATCCCAGCCCACCCTTGCCGGCCGGTGTGGCAAGTCCGGGCATACCGCTTACCTCCTCGGCAATGGAAATGGCATCCGGATTGATCATATGGATCAGCTTATTCGCCAGATGAAGGTAGCTAACAGCTTCCGTGTCGGTGTTCTGCGTGTAATAATCGGCATAACTCCCAAACGCTTTTCCCAGCCCGTGATCATAATAAAGCATGCTGGTTACCCCGTCAAAACGGAATCCATCGAAACGATACTCTTCCATCCAATAACGAATGTTGGACAGAAGAAAATGCAAAACCTCATTTTTATTATAATTAAAACAATAAGAATCCCAGGCCGGATGTACTCCGCGGCTGTTTCCGTGAAAAAACTGATACCGGGTGCCATCGTACTTACCGAGTCCCTCCACTTCATTTTTCACTGCATGTGAATGAACCAGGTCCATGATGACAGCCATTCCCATTTCGTGGGCCGTATCGATCAGTTCCCTGAGTTCATCGGGAGTTCCGAAACGGGAGGAAGCAGCGAAAAAGCTGGACACATGATAACCGAAACTCCCGTAATAGGGGTGTTCCTGGATGGCCATTAGCTGGATGGTATTATAACCGGCCTTCCGGATGCGGGGAAGGATCTCCGTTCTGAATTCGTTGTAAGTATGGACACATTCTTCCTCTCCGGCCATTCCGACGTGCGACTCATAAATCAGGGGTGCTTCCTTCCCTCTCTTAAAGGAAGGATACTTCCACTGATATGTTTCTGCCGGGTTCCAGACCTGGGCATTGAAATCGAGTGAGTGTTCGTCCTGGACGACCCTGTTTGCCCAGGCGGGGATCCGCTTTCCATTTCCTCCGGACCAATGCATGGAAAAGGCATACAGGTCTCCGTGTACCATCCGGTCGGAATCAAGCTCCAGTACCCATTCTCCGGTGCCGGATGAACTTAGCCGGTAACTTTCTTCCTCCCTCCACTCATTAAAACTTCCTATCAGGTAAATGGCTTCGGCGTTCGGTGCCCAGTCGCGGATTATCCAACCATTCGCGGTACGATGAAGTCCAAACCAGTGATGTCCTCCTGCAAAGCTGACCAGATCCTCCCCTTTCGTAAGCTCATTTTCCTTTGTTCGTGCAGCCTGATTCCAGTATGCAACCACCGATCCATATGGTTCCAACCAGGGATCATCTTTTACAAAAGCAGGTAATTCCATTATTGAAGCTTTTCTATAAAGATATGGAATTTTAACTCTTCACAGGTAAAGAGAAAATGAAGTCTGTGATAAATTAACCCTAAAGTTTCCGGGTAAAGCCTTTGCTCATCACAATTCCAGCTTTCTGAAAACGGTCGTTGAGGTATGCCCGCCAAAGCCGAATGTGTTGTTTAACACGACCCTCACTTCCTGTTCTATGGCCTGGTTGGGTGTAAAATTCAGCAGCGGGTTAATTTCAGGATCAGGCTCCTTAAAATTGATCGTAGGGGGGATCAGGTTGTTTTCGACCGATTTCACACAGGCGATTGCTTCGACCGCACCGGCAGCACCCAGAAGGTGTCCGATCATGGATTTCGAGGCTGTGATTTTGAGTTTTTGCAGGCTGTCGCCAAATACTTTTTCAATCGCCCTGCATTCGCTGATGTCGCCCACAGGGGTTGATGTCGCATGTGCATTGATGCAATCCACCTCATGTGCCTTCAGGCCGGCGTCAGTCAAAGCGTCAGCCATGGCAATCACGGCGCCAAGACCTTCCGGATGGGGTGCGGCCACATGCCAGGCATCAGAAGCCGCACCGTAGCCGGCCAGCTCACAGTATATCCTTGCACCTCTTTTAAGGGCGTGCCCGAGCTCTTCAACCAACAGGATACCGGCTCCCTCCCCGGCCACAAAACCATCTCTGGTCCTGTCAAACGGCCGGGAAGCAGCTTCCGGGCATTCGTTACGGGTCGACAGTGCCTTCATGGCACTGAACCCACCCAGCGCCGATCCGGTGATACAGGCCTCTGATCCTCCTACGAGCATGAGATCTGCCCGTCCCAGCCTGATCAGATCCAGCGCATTCGCTATTGCATTATTGGCCGAAGCACACGCCGAAGTCACGGTATAACTTACGCCATGAAGGCCGTAGCGGATAGAAAGTTGTCCCGTTGCCATATTGGAGATCATTTTGGTCACAAAGAAAGGATTGAACTTCGGAACTTTCCCGTTTTCCCCAAACGCGAGAATGACTTCCTCCATGGTGATCATTCCTCCGATACCCGTGGCAATGATCACACCGGCCCGGTTCCGGTTACATTGATCAAGGTCAATCCCTGAATCTTTCATGCATTCGTCTGCCGCGGCTATTGCGAATTGTGTATACAGGTCCATTTTCCTGATTTCCTGCTTTTCCACATACCGGCTCGCATCGAAGCCTTTTACTTCGCATGCAAATTTTGTACGATGGTTGGCTGTATCGAACCTGGTGATCGAAGAGGCCCCGCTTTTGCCCGTGACCAGATTACTCCAGAATTCCGGAACATTGTTGCCTAACGGCGTTATTGCTCCCATCCCTGTTACAACTGCCCGCTTCATATGCAAACGATTTAATGTTTCAGTTTTGCTTATTTTTTAGGTTCACCGGGTGTTTTCAGGGCTTAATCCGTCGATGAGCGCCTGAGTTATGCTCTTTTAGCCTGTTCGCTCCAATAACTCCACCATCTGCAGACTATGGTATACGAATATAGTCAATTTTCGGCAGACGCCATCTGTTCTCCCACTATTATATTTCCCGGAGTGCGGCCTCTGTTTTTCTTTCCTCAGCTTTAACCGGCATTCTAACTCCGATCGTTGTGAAAATATTTCGTTGGCCGGGTAGTAAGGCAATATTTAACTGTGTTTCACCATGTTTCATCAGGCCAGGGAACAACTTTCCCGCTTTCTTTCAGGACCGGGCGCTGAGCATCAACTTCCCGAAGATAATTCCCCAGTTTTTTTGCCAGGTCCTTTACAATTTCCGGATGCTGCCCCGCCTGGTTGTTTTGTTCCCCCAAATCATTATTAATGTTAAACAACTCCATATGTTGATCTTTATACCAGTATATCAGTTTCCAGTCGCCGCTGCGGATTGTGCTTGTTGTTCCGATACCGGGTCCTTCGGCTCCCCATTTGTTAGGATAATGTCAGAAAAGGTCCCTTCCAGGAATGTCCCCTTCCTGCTTTAGTGCCTTTACAAAGCTCACTCCGTCAACAACCTGTTTGCCCGTCCATTGGCTGACGCCTGCCATTTCCAATATGGTCGGGAAAAAATCCTCAATGATGACAGGATTGTCGTTCCGGGTCCCGCCTTTCACTACTCCGGGCCATTTTACGATCATAGGTTCGCGGGTTCCCCCTTCGTAGGCTGAGCCTTTCCCGCTATTCAGCGGTTTATTGTGTGTGTGCAGTTCTCCCGCCCGGGTATGGGCACTCAGTCCGCCGTTGTCGGACATGAACAGCACGATGGTATTTTTCTCAATTCCTTTCTCTTCAAGATAATCCATCAGATCGCCAAGACTTTTGTCCATCCCTTCTATCATCGAAGCATACCTGGCCTCGACCTCGGGATATCCCCGGTCAAGATATTTCCGGTAAAAGCGGCTGTCGGCATCTATGGGGGTGTGCACCGCATAATGGGCCATGTACAGAAAGAAAGGTTTATGGACGGCGAGGGCGCTGTCGAGCGCATGTTTTGCCTCAATCGTGAGCGCTTCGCTCAGGTGGATATCGTGACCGTGGTATTTTTCCAGTCCCGGCACTGCCCATTTATTCAGTGGCAACCCGTTTTCATCGTTTCCAAAGTTTTTCAAGCCCTGGTAAGTGGCAGGGGCACCGGCAGCATGGCCTGCGATATTTATATCGAAGCCCAATACGGAAGGGTTTGCTGCCGGCGTACCGGTCGTGCCTAAATGGGCTTTCCCGCAATGAATCGTAAAATACCCATTGTCTTTGAGCAGTTGGGGCAATGCAGTGATGCAGACACTGTTTTCGATGGAATCGACGGGTTGGGCGCCATTCAGGTTCCAGTCGGGAAATTGAAGGAGTTCATCCTGCTTGTCTGTTGATACACCCCGGTCCAGCGTCCAGTTGGTTACCCGGTGCCGTGCCGCGTTCATTCCGCTTATGAGGCTGACCCGCGAGGGGGTACACACGGAGCAGGCATATGCCTGCGTGAATTTCACTCCCTCCGCAGCGAGCCGTTCCATTGCAGGGGTGGAGAATTTTTCATTCAACGGCGTTTTTCTCTTCCAAAAAGGGACCGAAGTGTCCTGCCATCCCATGTCATCAACCAGGAAAACAATGATATTCGGTTTTGATTCTTTCGTTGCAGACGAACATCCCGTATTCAGGAGCGCCCCCATGAACAGGGCCGGTCCCAGGGTACAGGTCAGCGTTTTGACTTTGTCATGAAGGATATTTCCCGGTTTCACATGTTTATCATTTCAAATTAACTGTACATAATTTGCGTACTAAACTTCATTACTTTTCTAAAGGACATCGACGTATGGAACTCGCATATAAACATCAACTCGGACGGATGCCGCGGCTTCCATGCTCGTTTCACATTTTTTTATTTAAATTCATTTTTCGCCGCAAGGCTTCCAAAAAATAATAATCCGCATAATTTAAAGGCACATCTATTTCGGCATTATGCGGAATGCTGCCTACCGAATGCATCAACAGAAAATAGTTGTTAGTCCCGGGCGTTGCGCGATACGCAGGCGATGCCAGACTGTTCATGATCTGATCGGCCTTTTCCTGATACCTGTCTCCACGATCCGAATAACCACTCAGTTCATAGAGTGCTGAAGCGATGATGGCCGCAGCTGATGCATCACGAAGTTCATTTGGAATACCGGGTGCATCGAAATCCCAGTAAGGGACCAGGTCTTCGGGCAACCGGGGGTGGTTCAGAATGAACTCCGCAATATGTTCGGACTGGGTCAAATACTCTGGATGTTTTGTTTCCCGGTAACAGAGTGTGAATCCATAAAGAGCCCAGGCTTCTCCGCGGGCCCAGGTTGACTCGTCAGCATAGCCTTGGGCCCTGTTTTTCTGTCTTACTTCGCCGGTAACAGGGTCATAGTCGACCACGTGCCACGAACTGTAATCCTTTCGAAAATGGTTCTTCATTGTTTGGTTGGCATGGCTGACCGCTATTTTGTAGAAACTTGAATCACCCGATAATTCAGCCGCCCGGAAAAGAAGCTCCAGGTTCATCATGTTGTCAATAATCACCGGGCACTTCCATCCACGGGTCGCCTGCCAGCCCTTGTCGGCATCCCACGATTGAATCACTCCGGCTGCAGGACGGAAACGGGAAGCGAGCGACTCTGCAGCTGTGATGATCACCTGCTTATATTCATTCCTGCCGGTTAGCCGAAATGCATTTCCAAAACTGCAGTTGATAATAAACCCAACATCGTGGTGCCAGTTAATATACTTTGCCGAATCAAGCGACCCGGTAATTTTTATACCATATTCTTTCCACCTTTCATTATCCGTCATTTCGTATAAATACCACATTGTGCCCGGAAAAAATCCACTGGTCCAATCAGAAAAACCCACATAATGTGTGGCTCCCTGTTTGTCTGTCGTTCTTGGATTCAATATCTTTCCTGTCTTTTCAATGGCATCTAACTGAAGGCCAATCTGCCTTGAGGCATAATCCAGGTTTTCTTCCACGATACGCTGTGAGCTCTTATTCGTGATGCAGCCCGCGATGCCTGCCGACAATACCGCTGCAAGCAAGAATTTGTGTAGTTGATTATTCATGATCCTATCTTTTTGTTTGAATAGTATGAGATGATGCAGACGTCCATAAGTTGAACAAGTAATTGAACAGGTTTATAAGCATTCGAATTTAAAAAAATAATTCAAAAACATGAAGTCTTCCACTGTGAAGAATCCAAATATCCCAACATTACACGCTCTACCACAAGGAGTTTATTGCTCTTGGTTTAGTGGCTCGTTATAAAAAACTGCTCTCAACCAAACTTTCGTCGTTGTTACAACTGACAGACGAGGATAGATTAAGAAGTTATACCGCACGTTTAGTTGAACAAGGCATCTTCATAACACGAGGTGCGAAAAAAGCAAATGAATTTCTTATTAACCCAAAACTGATTGCCAATTCAAATGCGAATATCAAAACATCGCTGAAAACAATTGAACCACATCGTTTAGCTGCGCTCATTGAGGAAGATATAAGGTTACATCCGGATAGTCTTAGGAAAGAAATTGAAAGCCGCTTACCAGATGCCGATCCGTCAGACATTCAAAAGACCCTATATGCACTTGTGAAAAAAGGAATGTTGAAATATTCAGGCGGAAAAACATATAGAAGATACAGGCTGATGTAATAAAAACGTTGGCAAAAAAAAATAGAAATAGGAAAGAAATGAATGTGTAAATTTTCTTAGTATCTTGATATTGAGATTATTATCTATTATTTTTATGATTTTTAGATGAAAAAGAAATAAAAAGGATTTATTAGTAATAATTGATCATCAATCGATTAAATTAATTTAAAAGAAGAATGTCTCAAAATTTCATTACAAATAATACAGGTCAAAAATCACTGAAAAGCAGGTTAAACACGCTTATTTCAATTAGCGAGGAACTGAAATTCCTTGTCGGCTTCTTCTATTTCTCTGGATGGAAGGAAGTTTATGAATCGTTGAAAGCCAACGACGGTATCACGCTGAAGTTGTTAGTTGGATTGCAAGTCGATAAATTAATCTATGATCATTTAGTTGAATATGGTTATCAGGAAGAACAAATTTCTAATGATGACAGATTTAACGGATTTATCGGCTCACTTCGTAAAGCACTAAATACCAATTATTTAGATACAGAAGAATTTTATAATCAGGTGTTTTTCTTTCTCGAAATGATTGAAAAGAGGCGGTTGGTTATGCGTAAAACCAAAAATCCGAACCACGCCAAGTTATATCTTTTCAAACTCAACCAGCTACAAACAGAAATACAAGGGATGAAAGGTCAATTCATCACAGGAATGTATATAACAGTTAAAAAACTGTACACTTTTCAATTAAATTGGGTGTACACTTTTCAATTAAAATTTACAGACAATTGTCGGGGGCCTATAGAGAAATCAGCAAATCCATGCCAATTTTAGAACAGATTCCAGGAAAGTCCAACCCGTGTCGGAATGTTTTTGGAATTTTTAGAACAACTTTGGAACCGGATTGCTTTACCTGTACCAGACCGATTGCTTACAAATGAACCATTAAAGGGTAAACGGTTGGTTGAAATTACGCAGTACAAAACAAAAAAGGACTGGGCAAGATTTATGAAACGGATCGCTGATGAGATGCACCCAAGGGCGAAAAAGATAAGGCTGGTTATGGATAATTTCAAAACACATGATGCCTCGGCTTTTTATGAGACATTTGTCCCGGAAGAAGCCAAACGGCTCTGGGACAGATTTGAGTTTATTTTTACCCCCAAGCACGGGAGCTGGTTAAATATGGCAGAAATCGAACTACATGTACTTAACGGGCAATGTTTAAACCGACATACCTCGACAATAGAGGAAATAATCTCGGAAGTTGAAGCGTGGGAGAATCACAGAAATAATAAGAAAGCCAAAATTAATTGGCAATTTACAAACCATCAGGCACGGATCAAACTATAAAGACTTTATCCGTCAATTTTAAATTAACGCAACAGTAGTTTATCTGCCTTTACAACCATATCTGTATTGGCGCTGCCAACAATTATAATTTCTCCCATTTTTTTCATTAAAAAGTTATATTTATTATATACTTTGGATGTTGGTTTTGAATCCCTAGTAAAGCTATTTAATAGGCTTATGTCATTCATTAACAGCAGAAGTCATGCCCAGCCATTTTTTAGCGGCCATGACGAAAGGGCTGTTTTTACTGTGAGAAACGGCAAATTTGGAGGTAGATGGTTCCTGCCCCCATCCAAATACAGTAACTAAGGCTGCCCCATTCCCAAACATAGATTTAAAATATTCATCAGCCTGATAGAATGATCCGTCAACTCCTCGACTATATCCTTCAGCACAGGCAAAATACTTTTGAGTTGGATTTGCTTTTTCAATTTCCGCTTTTAATGTGCTAAGATTATATTTACACGTTACCGGATTGAGGGTAAATCCTGGAATACTGTAATCGTTCACCGCAGTCCAGATTGGAGGTGCAAAAGTTGTCTGGAGATCTGTATAATGAGACATGAACCCAACGGTGTGAGTAAAAATCTTATGCCTGGGAATACCTGATTCAAATGTGGTCTTTGCCAACAATCTAGTATAATCATGGATTACGGTGTACAATGTTTGCCGGTCATATTCTTTTTTCCCCAGAAGATGCAGCGAATTATAGCCATATTCTGCAGCCTCCCATTCTTTCATCTGGTCTCCCTGCAGCGTATTGATCGGTAAATTATCGGGTCTTACATTTAAAATCGAATTATTGGTTGAATAATCGGGGATGTGAGTTTCCCAGCCAATGGCCATTCCTGCGAACAAACATTCTCGTCCATCAGCGATCAGATTTTGATACCTTTCTTTTAATGGTTCAAGAACACCTTTTTTTAATTGATTGACAATAAATTCACGAAACCCAGGTGATTGAAAACAAGGGAACGCTTTTGCATGCATCCAGGCTCCCCAGTTAAACCAGAAATAAGGGAGCCTACCATTTGATTGTCCTCCCCATTGCTCACCTTCAGTTGGGAAAGATGTCCATTCGCACCAATCCGGATTTTCGTAATATTTTGGATCAGCGCCGCCTCCAAATTGGGTTGTATAATTGTTGCAGTCGTCAATTTGAAAATATACTGGGACATTATATTTTTCGGCAATATCAAATGCTTTGTTTATTTCATACTTCATTTGTTCAACCGATTGAGTTAAAAGCATTGGACCGGGTAAGCCATAGGCATATTTATAGGGACTATCTTTTTTTATTGGCCCAAATATTTGAGGAATTTCTCCCACAAATGTATACCTGGTATCGGCATCTTTTCCGGTGTTCAGTTTGTCGGCCTGATCAACACTAGTATTGGTGAGGAAAAAAACAATATATCTATTTTCCAAATCAGAACTGTAAGGATCAGTTATCGCTAAAGTACCATTCTGTTCTTTATTGCAAGCGGTTCCTGAAAGAATGAAAACCATTAAAAAAAATAAAAATTGATTGATCATTTTCATAAAAATTGAATGTTAATAAATTATGAGGTAATTATTGGCTTTAGTATCTTTCATATCAAGCAATGGTTTCTTAAGGCTCAATTGAGATCAATGCCGAGCGCCATTTTTCGAGAGTCAGTTCTGTAGTTATCTCATCTCCACAATTTTTTATGTCAACTAAACATACCTTGCCAGTATGCGGATCCCATAGTTTAACATGACTTCCGGAAGAATAGAACTTCACTTTGAATGTTCGGCTCTCTCCTGTATTGACAAAGAAATATAGATCGACTGATGAAGAGCATTTATGCAACATCATGACTTCCTTATTTCCAGGATCAAGGTATACTTTTGGTTTGACCATTTCTCCTGATAAAGCGACCAATTTTTCCAGACTATCAGCGTTCTGAACATGTATGTGATTCAAAATATTGCGTAAAAACTTGTTTGTCTGATCAGCCATGTCATCCTTTAAAAAAAGCTTGTCCTGAATAATGATTTTTACTCCGTTCCTGGCAAGTTGTTCAATTTTGTTCAGTAAATCAGAAGGCAGAAAAGTTGCCATAGGAATAATCAGCAACTCAAATTCTCCACCAGATGGAGTAATCATTTTATCTCCTTCAATTTTACATTGAAGGATTTCACTATTGCTCATATAATCAAAATCAATATGATTTTCTATAAGATTTTTAGCCAGCTTTTTGAAATTATTGCTGATGGAAACTGCCCTTTGATCAAATCCTTGAGGATTAAGGGTCATCGAGGGAAACGTATTTTCCCAAATACTCTCAATCGGATAATATATGGCAATCTGCGGAACACGTTTCCCATGGCTTAGCAGGTATCCAACTCTTCCAATATAATCCGTAAGCTGCCGGTTTTCAGTTTTTGACATTTTATCGTGGCTATAGTAGGAATTAAAAATGTCTATCCCATATGCAAATTGTACTCCGACAGAAGCAATCCTGCCTTCAATGCCAGCCTCATCGGAATCAAATGCGTTGGAAATCTCACTCATAACATGTCTTTTGCCGTAATAGTTTGCTACAGAGCTAGCTAGTTTTGCTGCAGTGCTCCCCCATTCCATTGCTTTTTGTGGGTATGCTGTCAGTAAATCAATGCCAGGGAAATGCATTTTCCTGTACATAGCCATAATATCTCCTTCAAATACAGGATGGAGGTATAGATTTTCCTCCAGTAAAAGATGACCTGAAGAAGCGACACCTGTCCGGGAGCAAAATTTTTCCAAAGGCTCAAAGTAATTTTCAGCCACTAAATTGGTCATTGTCTGATAATAATCCCTACGTACCAACCGTGCCTTATCATTTTCATCGGAAAACAAATAGGGTAAGTATGGGTATAGGTCATAACCTCTACGTATTGTAAATTCATTTAAGAAAAAATTGCTCCAGTTAAGAGTGGGATAAAGCTTAAAATCCGTATCAGGAGTGTCCAAGACCGGGGGAGTGCGTGGAGGATCGTATCCTGTAAAATAAGTTCCAAGCAATGATGGTTCATCTGTAAAAAAAGCTTCTATCCCTTTGCCAAAATATTTCCCGACATGTTTATAATATTTCTCATGAGTGGATGCTATAAAATGGTTGGCGGCATCCTTTTCCATAATATTAATATACCTTCTTTTCTCAGCCCAATTATGAGCGGCATGAGTTGCTTCGTAAAAGGGTTTCTGTACAAGATAATATATTATCCAATCCCCTTTCGGTGCATTCCATCTTAGATTACCGTTTTCATCAGTAAAACGCATCAGGTCTATCATTTGATCCAATTCAAGTTCTGTCTCTGCTTTCCTGTACGCACGGATGAATATTACTTTTCCATGTCCTTTGGGATGATTTATAATTACTTCTCCATGATTGTTTTCTTTTTCTGTTATTACGGCCAGGCCCTGAGCCTCAAACTCCGGATATTCGGCCAGAACCTGACCTCCGGCAGTTCCGCTTGGATATCCTTTTTCATCATACAGCCATATTCGCATTCCCTTCCGGTCAATCGCATATTGAATAAATTTTTGAAATTTTTCCCAGTTTTCTTTCGACTTTAGATAATTTTCGAAAGAAACATTAGTTACAAGTCCGCCATAACCATATTCTGCCAGTTTATCAATTAACGCACTATCCAGATTGTTGTGAATGATGCGTAATGGTCTGAAGTTCACTCCGGGACTGAAGAATTCTCTTTCATCTATTTTTTTTTCAACTGGCTTTCCAGAGAGAAATAACTGCTTACAGAATTTTGATTCTTTATATACTTATATCGG
>JBFXKJ010000058.1:0-17431 GCA_050173895.1 Mangrovibacterium sp.
CTTATCTGGTAGCAACGAAACCAACAATTTATTTTTATCGGCCCAAAATAATTAATAGGTTCTCTGTTTTTATCCACCGAAAATATTATTTTTGCATCCCGTTAGCTGAATCGGGATGTAGCGCAGTTGGTAGCGTACCACGTTCGGGACGTGGGGGTCGCCTGTTCGAGTCAGGTCATCCCGACCTTTTCAAAAAACAAAGCCTGTACACCACAAAGTGCAGGCTTTTTTCGGCTTTGCCTGAAAAGCGCCTGCAGGAGCCGGAATTTGCATGGTTTTTTGTACCTTCTTGCCGTTTTTACGCAACTTGTAGTTGGTTAATTTGAAAATATAAACGCATGAAATTGACAGGATTCTACAAACACCAATCGGGATGAATCTATGGTTGATCATGTCAATTCCATTTGGCCTTAAAAAACAAATTATATATAAATGAAAAATAATCTGATAACAATCCTGGCTGTTTCGGTCATTTTTACGGTAACCGGCACGACAAGCGCGCAAACCAAATCGTTCACTCCGGGCGAGTTGTGGCCCGACAACAACGGGGTACACATCAACGCGCATGGAGGCGGAATACTGAAGCATGACGGGAAATATTACTGGTATGGCGAGCATAAGACCGAAGGAAAAGCCGGCAATGTCGCCAATGTCGGCGTGCATTGTTACTCGTCGGTTGATCTTTACAACTGGAAAGATGAAGGGATCGTGTTGAGCGTTTCTGATGATCCCGAGAGCATGATCGTGAAGGGATGTATCATCGAGCGGCCTAAAGTTATCTACAATGAAAACACAAAAAAATTTGTCATGTGGTTTCATCATGAGCTGAAAGGCATGGGGTACAAAGCTGCAAAAACGGGAGTCGCCCTGGCCGATCAACCGGCCGGACCTTTTCATTATCTGGAAAGCGTGAATCCGAATGCCGGACAATGGCCCCTGAATTTCACCGACGATCAAAAGTCCATGGATTTCCCCGCCGGATTAAAAGAATGGTCGGATGAGTGGAAAGAAGCGGTCGGCAACGGCATGTTCGTTCACCGCGATTTTGAAAAGGGACAGATGGCAAGGGACATGACCTTGTTTGTGGATGATGACGGCAAGGCTTATCATATCCATGCCTCGGAAGAAAATCTGACCCTGCATATTTCTCAACTGAATGACGAATATACCGGCTTTACAGAGCAGTATGTGACGATGATGCCGGCCGGCCACAACGAGGCGCCTGCCATTTTTAAAAAAGACAGCAAATATTATCTGATTACTTCCGGCTGTACGGGATGGGCGCCAAATGCTGCTCGCTCCTTTGTATCCGATCATATTTTCGGTCCGTGGGAGCCACTCGGAAACCCATGCATGGGAACTGACGAGGAAGTCAATATCACATTCGATTCGCAAAGCACGTTCGTTCTTGAAAATCCATCCAGAAAAGGCCAGTTCATTTTCATGGCCGACCGGTGGAAGCCGGAAGATGCCATAGACGGACGTTACGTCTGGCTTCCTATTCTCTTTACAGACGGAAAACCTGAGATCCGCTGGCAACCCGAATGGAAGCTGAAGTAACCGGCAAATCTTCTGCAAAACCGCTTTCAGAGCCCGCAGTGATGAAGAGTTAAAAAAGGAAAGCCTGATCCGGATATTTCCCTGAAGACAGCATCGCGGGCAGGCGTTAAACCGCACGTCTGTGCGGTCATTATTTTGAAAATCGCTGGTTATTCAGGAAAACTTGTGTTTTCTTTGATCTGAAAACAAAGAATTTACTGCTGATAATTAACCTAATAAGACAGCTATGAAGACCTACAGAAGAGATTTTTTGAAATTGGCAGGACTTGCCGGCGCCGGGCTTTTAGGTAGCTGGACCAATGCCACGGCAGGACCGGTTTCCCCGGATAAGTCAGGAAAAACCGCAAAGAAACACAGCCAGCGGTTTAACATGTCGGGCTATCGTGCGCCCGCGATCGAAACCGTCCGGATCGGGTTTATCGGAGTCGGAAACCGCGGGTCGGCTGCCGTAGAACGGATGAGCTACCTGCAGGGTGTTCAGATAAAGGCTTTGTGCGACATCAGGCCCGAAATCGCAGAGAAAGCAAAGGCAAGGATCAAATCGCCGGGTCATGAAGCCACACTTTACACCGAAAATGACGAGTCATGGATGCAGCTGTGCCGGCGCGACGATATTGACCTGATCTATATCTGCACTCCCTGGGATCTGCACACGCCAATGGCCGTGTATGCCATGGAACAAGGCAAACACGTGGCCACGGAAATTCCCGCGGCCCAAACCGTTGAAGAATGCTGGACTCTGGTGGAAACTTCGGAAAAGACGAAGAAGCACTGCGTGATGCTCGAAAACTGCTGTTACGACTTCTTCGAACTGCTCACACTGAATATGGTCCGCCAGGGACTCTTCGGCGACATTATCCATTGCGAAGGGGCATACATTCACGATATCGGGCTGTTTATGAAAAACAAGCGTTATGATTACTGGAGAGTGAAGGAAAATGCCTCCAGAAACGGCAACCTTTATCCGACCCACGGGTTTGGTCCCGTATGCCAGATCCTGGATATCAACCGTGGTAACCGGCTCGACTACATGATTTCCATGTCGTCAGACGATTTCATGCTGAAAGACATCGCCCGCGAATTTTCCGCCAAAGATGATTACTTTAAGCAATTTGCCGGCAAACCTTTCCGGGGGAATATGAATACATCGACCATCCGCACCGAAAGCGGCGCAACGATCATGGTGCAGCACGACGTGACTTCCTACCGGCCTTATTCGAGGATCCATCTGGTGAGCGGAACGAAGGCCACGGCGTTGAAATACCCGCTGCCCGGGAAAATCGCAATCGGGCACAGCGACTGGCTGCCGGAAAATGAATATGCCACGCTGGAGCAACAATATACACCTGCTATTGTCAAAAAGATCGGAGATCTGGCAATGAAGGTAGGCGGGCACGGGGGAATGGATTTTATGATGGACTGGCGCCTGATCGACTGCCTGCGAAACGGCCTGCCCATGGATATGGATGTTTATGATGCCGCTGCCTGGAGCGTGATCGGCCCGCTCAGCGAGTGGTCGGTTGCCAACCGCAGTGCCGCCGCCGACATCCCCGATTTCACCTGCGGATCATGGAAAACAAATATCCGGCACGATATTTCACTCGCTGAAGGCGGAAACACCCAAGTGCATGCGATCGATTAAAAAACAAAACAAATCAGATAAAAATGGAGATCAGAATTGCGGAAGATAAGTATGCGCTCGGCCGGGAGGCCGGGAAAAAAGCAGCTGTCAAAATTCGGGCAGCGATTGAAAAGAACAACTGTGCGAACGTGATCCTGGCAACGGGCATGAGCCAGTTCGAAACGCTGGAACAACTGGTTCAGGAAAAGGATATTGACTGGGGGAAAGTAAGAATGTTCCACCTGGACGAATACATCGGCCTGCCGGAAACATCGAAAGCCAGCTTTCGGAAATACCTGCGTGAACGTTTTCTGGACAAGGTAGACCCGTTGCCGGAAACCTACCTGATCAACGGCGAAGCTGATGACCCGAAAGAAGAATGCGACTGTCTGGGGCGGATCATTCAAAAATACCCCATCGATGTAGCCTTTGTCGGGATCGGCGAAAACGGGCACCTGGCTTTTAACGATCCTCCTGCCGATTTCGAAACGGTAGAGCCGTACCTGATCGTCGATCTGGATCTGAAATGCCGTCAGCAACAGTTGGGAGAAGGCTGGTTCCCCACCCTGGAAGATGTTCCCCGCCAGGCCATCAGCATGTCGATCCGGCAAATCATGAAAGCCAAAAGTATTGTCTGTGCGATACCGGACAGGCGAAAAGCGCAGGCCGTTATGGAATGCCTCACCCTGCCGGTAAGCAACATGCATCCGGCAAGTATCCTGCAGGAACACGCCGACTGCTCGTTCTATCTTGAAAAAGAATCGGCCTCTTTACTTGGTGAATTCACGGATCAGCGCATCAAGCTCTCGTAAATGCAGGAGTAAGCATGAAAAAAATCGGACTGATATTGAGCGGGTGACTATGGAAGTGGTCTTTGTCAGTGAGTTTATGCAAGTTCAGGCTCCTTCTCCATGTTTTTCCGGGCATTGCCGGTTTTTGGCAAAAACGAAATGATCAGTATCCCTAAAAAGGCCACACAGACCAACAGCGTAAATCCCAGGGCATAGCTTTTTGCTTCTTCGTCATATAAAAGTCCGACCAGCACCGGAAAGGCCGACTCGGCAACCCCGTCGGCCACCAGGATAATCCCCATGATACGCCCCAGGGCCCTGACCCCAAACAAGTCGCCTGCCATGAGCGGAATAATCATATAATCACCACCCAAACCAATTCCAAAAATCACGGCAAACAGATAGATCTTTCCGGGAAATGAGGGCAGAAACAGGATGAGGATCGCAATTGCGACAATCATATAAATCAGCATCATCACATATTTCCGGTTCAGCAGGTCAGAAAGCCATCCCATCATCACGCGCCCGATCAGACTCGAAAGCAAAACAATCGACATGATGTTTGCCGCCTGCGCCTGCGTGTATTCCAGGTCCCTGAGATAGAGTTTCAAATGCTGTCCCATGCCGCCCACAACACCGATTGCACACATACTGCCAAAAGCGAGCAGGTAAAAATTGGGATTGGTCAGAATACTCCTGACAGGCACGGCCGTCTCTGGTTTTCCTGCAACCGGCGCCGCTTTACCTTTTGATGGGTCTTTAATGAAATAGGACATGGGAAAAGCGACCACAATAACCAGCACTCCCAGCACCATCAGGGCCTGTTGCCACCCCAGACTGCTCTCCAGGTTCGTGGAAAGGATCGGAACGATCGCCCCGCCGATACCGATACCCAAATAAGCAATCCCCATGGCTTTCCCCCGGTTCTTGTCAAACCATCTGGATATCAAAACCTGACAGGGAAGCGGTCCGCCGAAGACATAACCAAGCGCATTAAAAACATAGAACATATAAAACATCCACAGGGTGTCGGAATGGCTCAGACCGATCAGAGCAACCCCCATTAAAACTGCCCCCAGCATCATCAGCCGCCGCGGACCATAACGATCAATCAGCCAACCTGCCAGAAAACCGAATAAAGGAGCGACAATCAGTTTCCCCACCGCATTTCCCGAGGTAACCTCGGCTCTGGAAAAACCGAAGTCATTCACCATAAAATCATAAAAGAACGGTACGCCGTAATAGGCAAAACCGACCAGCGCAAAGAGTGAAAAAAAAGCTGTGATTACAATATAGGTTTTTGAGCTGGAAGAAGAATCTTCATTCTGTGGTCCGAATATCCTGATCTTCATCATTGTTGGTTTAGTGAATATGGGTTGAAACTACGAAAGATCCGGTTTAAATACAAAAAATAAGGATTCGAAGATTTGCATTATTTTGATTCCTGCAGGCTGTTTTTTCCCCCGCGTGATTTTTCAAATAAAATCTGCTTTATCTTTGAGAAAACCTTAAGGTTTGAGCGGATACTTTGTTTTAACTGACTGACTATGCCAAATGAT
This sequence comes from Mangrovibacterium sp., assembly GCA_050173895.1. Lineage (GTDB taxonomy): Bacteria > Bacteroidota > Bacteroidia > Bacteroidales > Prolixibacteraceae > JBCFBK01. The sequence continues at coordinate 5,532 of JBFXKJ010000058.1, forward strand.
TGTCAATAATACAATAAGAATGAATGATCTGCCCGAAATCCTGGATGATTTCTGGAAGTTGTCGGGCGAAAAGATCCTGAAAATTGAGTCGGAATTCAACCCTGCAGGCGGTGCTCCTGTGTTTACGGTGAATGGGATCTATTCCACCCGCGGGTGGACTGAATGGACGCAGGGATTTCAGTTTGGTTCGGCCATCCTCCAGTTCGACGCAACCGGAGACGAACGCTTCCTGAACATCGGACGCGAAAACACGCTTTCGCGTATGGCGCCGCATGTGAGCCATACCGGTGTTCATGACCATGGATTCAACAATCTGAGTACCTATGGCAATCTGCATCGTCTGATGAAGGAAGGGAAAATCCCCTTTAACCTTTGGGAAAAAAGTTTTTATGAGCTGGCACTTAAAGTTTCAGGGACGGTCCAGGCCAGCCGGTGGAGCAAAACCCGCGACGGCGGATTTATCTATTCTTTCAATGGCCCGCATTCGCTGTTTGTCGACACAACCCGGTCGTGCCGGGTGCTGATGGTCGCTCATTTGTTGGGCCACTATCTGCCTGGCGAAAATGACGTCCGGATTTCCCTGTTGAACAGAGCGCTGCAGCACCTGATATCTACGGCAAAATATTCGGTCTACTACGGAGAGGGCCGCGACAGCTATGACACATGGGGGCGCACAGCACACGAGTCGGTTTTCAATCCCAACGACGGGAATTTCCGCTGTCCCAACTCCCAGCAGGGATACACGGGTTTCTCGACCTGGACCCGAGGACTGGCATGGGCTATGCTGGGATTCGCCGAGGAGCTGGAACTGATCGATCTCCTTCCTGAAGAAACATTCACATCCGATTGCAGGAAAGGGGAAATCGTGGAAGTCCTGTTAACGGCAGCGAGGGCCACCTGTGATTTTTATATCGCCAATACCCCCGTCGACGGGATTCCCTACTGGGACACCGGTGCTCCGGGACTGGCGCATATGGGAAATTACCTTGACAAACCGGCCGACCCGTTCAATGATTTTGAGCCGGTCGACAGTTCCGCCGCCGCAATCGGGGTACAGGGGCTTCTGCGTTTAGGCGCTTATCTGCGGAAAAAAGGAGACACCGGCGATGCCAGCCGGTACTGGCAGGCCGGATTGACCGTCATTTCCCGCCTTCTGGAGGCACCTTACCTTTCGTTAAAACCTGATCATCAGGGCCTTCTGCTTCATTCGGTCTACCACCGTCCCAACGGATGGGACCATATTCCGGAAGGATACAAGATTCCCTGCAACGAATCGTCCATGTGGGGGGACTATCACATTCGGGAAGCAGCCCTCTACCTGTCAAAGATCCTGAAAGACGAACCTTGTTATACCTTCTTTAACGGAGTAATTTAACATGACAGCAACGATTACAGACTTTTCCAGGCTTTGCATCCATACACAGACCACCCGTCCGTGGGATCTGCGCAGTTGTATCGAAAATTATGCGGCTGCCGGGATCCATGGGATCACGGTCTGGAGGAACGTGCTGGAAAATCAAAACATGAATGAAGCAAGAAAGCTGCTGAATGATCACGGGATGAAAGTGGTGTCGCTTTGCCGCGGGGGGTTCTTCCCGTCGGTGGCCCCGGAAAACCGGGAGGCCGCCATCAGCGATAACCTCCTGGCCATTGAACAGGCTGCGGCTATCGGGGCTCCGCTGATCGTGCTGGTATGCGGGGCCGATCCGGGACAACCGCTCCAAAAATCGCGGGAACAGATCGCCGAAGGCATCCTGCGCATTCTGCCTGCCGCACAGGCCGCCGGAGTGAAGCTGGCCATCGAACCGCTTCACCCCATGTACGCAGGCGACCGCTCTGCGGTCAACACCCTGAAGCAGGCCAATGACCTGGCAGAACGGATCGGCTCCGAAAACGTTGGCATAGCCGTCGACGTTTATCATCTCTGGTGGGATGAAACCCTCCAGCAGGAAATCAGGCGCTGCGCAGCCAATCAGCATCTTTTCGCCTTCCATATCTGCGACTGGAATGTTCCGACAACCGACTTTCTGAACGACCGGGGACTGATGGGTGAAGGCTGCATCAACATCCCGGAAATCCGTTCCTGGGTTGAAGGGGCCGGGTTTACCGGTTACCATGAAGTGGAGATCTTCTCAACCAAATACTGGGCAATGGACCAGAGGGAATACCTGGAGAAAATAAAACATGCCTATCTGACGAAGTCTTGACCAGAAAATCAGATATTCAGACAGATGATCATCCGAAAATCCAAAATTTGTCTTATGACTTATAAGAATTACTCACGACTTACGACTAATTATATAACTTTTGAAACCTTTTAAAACTATGACTACACATACGATTGGCATCATCATGAACGGCGTCACCGGACGCATGGGAACAAACCAGCACCTGATGCGCTCGGTTGTTGAGATTATAAGGCAGGGAGGGGTACAGGTATCTCCCGGTGAGTTTATTATGCCCGACCCGGTTCTGGTGGGGCGCGACCCCGGGAAGCTGCAAAAGCTTGCCGAACGTTCAGGAATTACCAAATGGACCACAAACCTCAGCGAGCTGATGAACGATCCCGCTTATCCGGTCTATTTTGATGCCCAGACAACCGGCAGGCGGGCCGAAGCAGTGAAAGCGGCGGCCCGTGCCGGGAAACACGTTTACTGTGAAAAGCCCATTGCCGCCGACCTCGCTACCGCCCTTGACCTGTACCGGACCTGCGAAGCAGCAGGCATTAAACACGGCGTGGTACAGGACAAGCTTTGGCTTCCCGGGCTTGTCAAATTAAAACGCCTGATCCAGAATGACTTCTTTGGAAAGATACACTCGGTGAAGGGAGAGTTTGGGTACTGGGTTTTTGAGGGATTCAACATCCCGGCGCAACGTCCCAGCTGGAATTACCGCAAAGAGGATGACGGCGGGATCATTACCGATATGCTTTGCCACTGGCGGTATGTGCTCGATAACCTGTTTGGAAACGTGAAAGCCGTGTCGTGCCTGGGCGCCACGCATATTCCCGAACGGGTCGACGAGCAGGGCCAGGTATACAAATGTACGGCCGACGATGCCGCCTATGCCACCTTCGAACTGGAGGGAGGAATCATTGCTCATTTCAACTCTTCCTGGGCTACCCGGGTACGCCGCGACGACCTGTTGACCATCCAGGTAGACGGCAGCAAGGGATCGGCCGTGGCCGGACTGCGTGACTGCTGGATCCAGCATTACGGCAACACCCCAAAACCCGTATGGAACCCCGATGTCCAGAACCCCATCAATTTTTATGAAGGTTGGTCCAAAGTCCCGGAACAGGAACCTTTCGATAACGCCTTCAAAGTCCAGTGGGAGTTGTTCCTGAAACATGTCGTCAAAGACGAACCCTTCCGCTGGAATCTGCTGGAAGGAGCCAAAGGAGTCCAGCTGGCTGAAAAAGGACTGGAAAGCTGGGCCAAAAGACGCTGGGTCGATGTCCCCGCTTTGATCTGAGGGATGCCGGGAAAAGACGTGACCGCTTCCATGCAGGCAGCAGATTGCCGGTTTACTGAATGAATCGATCATTTATAAAAAAGCAGTATGGGTAAAACAGCATTCATAACGGGAGGTACCCGGGGTATCGGACTTGGAATTGCCACTGAACTGGCGAAAGCAGGATTTGATCTGGCGGTAAATGGTGTCAGGGACGAAGCAAACGTTGGTTCTGTCCTGGACGAACTGCGGGAATTTGGAGCCGGCGTGATTTATATCCGCGGCGATGTTTCCCAAAAGGAGGACCGGCACAGGATGATCAGCGCCGTGACGGAAAAATTCGGCAAAATTAACATCCTGGTCAACAATGCCGGGATTGCTCCGAAAGAACGCAGAGACATCCTGGAGGCCACCGAGGAAAGCTTCGAAGAACTGCTGCGGGTTAACCTGCAGGGACCCTATTTCCTGACTCAACTGACGGCTGGCCGGATGATCGAGGCCAAACAGCAATCTCCCGGTGAATTCTTTTGTATTATCAATGTATCGTCGGTATCAGCGACAGTTGCTTCCGTAAACAGGGGCGAATACTGTATTTCCAAGGCCGGTATCGCCATGGCCACCAAACTTTGGGCCGCCCGGCTGGGTGAGTATAACATTCCGGTTTATGAAATCCAGCCCGGTGTGATCCAAACCGATATGACGGCAGGGGTACAGGAAAAATACAACAAGCTTTTTCAAAGCGGGATTGCTGTTCAATCGCGTTGGGGATTGCCCGAAGATGTGGGCAAGGTCGCTGCAGCCATGGCGACCGGTGCTCTTCCCTATTCGACCGGACAGGTAGTCCGGGTTGACGGGGGTATGACGATTCAGCGGCTTTAAACGGTCAATGGAAGTACGCCCCTGCTGAGCAGGAATCAGGCGTACTTCTGCTTTTTTGTTACTTTTTCCATTTCAGCCGCAGGCTGTTGGTTACCACGCTTACGCTGCTGAGCGCCATAGCAGCACCTGCGATCATCGGATTGAGCAAAAAGCCGTTTACCGGGTACAACAGACCGGCAGCTATCGGTATGCCAATGAGGTTATAGATAAATGCCCAGAACAGGTTCTGGCGGATGGCTGTCACCGTTTGCCGGGATAAGCGGATGGCCTGCGGTATTTTGGTTAAGTCGGACGAGATGATGGTCATCTTCGCCACATCCATGGCAATTTCACTTCCTTTTCCCATGGCGATGCTCACATCGGCCCGGGCAAGCGCCGTGCTGTCGTTGATGCCGTCGCCCACCATGGCCACAGTCTTCCCCTCCCGCTGCAGCTCTTTGACAAAGTCGGCCTTCTGCTGCGGAAGCACCTGGGCGTGAAAATGATCAATCCCGGCTTGCCGGGCAACAGCCGCAGCCGTATCCGCATTGTCGCCGGTCAGCATATACACTTCCACTCCCGACGCCTTCAATGAGCGTACCGCCCCGGCCGATGCGGGCTTCATGTCGTCCGCAATCGCGATCACAGCCAACGCCTGCTGCCCGTCAGCAAACCAGATCACGGTTTTCGCCTCCCGGCTCCATTTGGCAGCTTTGGCCGTCAGCTCCTCATTGATCCCAATACCATGCTCCTCCAGGAGGCTGCGGGTCCCCGCATACCAGCTTTTGCCTCCGGCCTGCCCGGTAGCCCCTTTCCCGGTGATGCTTTCAAAGGCCGACACCTTCGTGCTGCTTTCGCCGGAGAAATGACCGGCTACCGCCGTGGCCAGCGGGTGTTCCGACTGCCGTTCCAGGGCAGCCAGGATCCCTTTGGAAGAGTCGTCGCCATGAAGCCAGTGAATATCGGTCACCACAGGCTTTCCCTCTGTAATGGTTCCGGTCTTGTCGAGCACCACCGCATCGACTTTCCGGGCCAGTTCCAGACTCTCGGCATCACGGATCAGGATCCCCTGTTCCGCTCCCTTGCCGATGCCCACCATGATGGCCGTCGGCGTAGCCAGTCCAAGGGCACAGGGGCAGGCGATCACCAGCACGGTGACCATCGACAGCAGGCCCTGCGTGAAGCCGTTCTCCCCTCCCAGCACATTCCAGGCGACAAAGGCAATGACCGCGATGGCGATGACCACCGGCACGAATACCGCAGCGATGCGGTCCACCAGTTTTTGCACCGGCGCCTTGCTGCCCTGCGCCTCCTGTACCATCCGGATAATCTGGGCCAGCATGGTCTCGGAACCCACTTTCCGGGCCCGGAACTGAAAGCTGCCTTTCTGGTTGATGGTTCCTGCAAAGACCTTTTCGCCTGCCGTTTTCAGCATCGGGACCGGCTCCCCGCTGAGCATGCTCTCATCCACATACGAGCTCCCTGCCGTTACCTCTCCGTCGACCGCTATCTTTTCACCCGGTTTCACCAGGATCAGATCGTTTTTATTTACCCGTTCAATGGCCACTTCCGACTGGTGTCCGTTCCCCTGGATCAGCGTGACGGTCTTCGGCCGGAGGCCGATGAGCTTTTTGATAGCCGACGAGGTATTTCCCTTTGCCCTTTCTTCCAGTAGTTTCCCCAAAAGAATAAAGGCGACGATCACCGCGGCCGCCTCGAAATAAACGTGCGGCTCAATGCCCCTGTCTGTCCAGAAGCGCGGGTTGAGGGTGTTGAACACGCTGTACAGGTAGGCAACCCCGGTGCTCAGTGCAACCAAAGTATCCATGTTGACCGCCCTGTGACGCGCCTGCTTCCAGGCATTCACAAAAAACTGTCTGCCAAAAATAACCAGCACCGGCGTTGCAAGTGCCCACATCAGGACATTGCCGGGCGATAAGCCCATCTTTGCAGAGTCCATTCCCGACATGCCGATAATGACTACCGGAACCGACAGTAGGATGGACCAAACAGTATTTCGCTTTAACTTTCTGAAATCGTCCTTTCTGATCTCCTCCAGCTTCCCGTCTTCCTCTGCTTCCTCTGTCACAAGAAGATCGTAGCCGGCAGCCTGTACGGCCGCACGGATTTTTTCGGCCCCGATCACCTCCGGATTGTATTCAATGCTGACCTTCCCGTCTGCGAAATTCACGGCGGCAAATTTCACACCCTCCTGTCCCCTGACGGTCCGCTCCACATTCGATGCACACGATGCGCACGACATATGCAAAACAGGGTAAATCTCCTTTCTCGTTGCCATACTTTTCTGTTTTAAGGTACTTTGCAAAGTTCGGCAAGGCGAGCGTACAATCCATTACGGCATTTTCGGGAAGTTTTACAAGATTTGCAGAGAGCTGTCGATTTGGAAAAGCCCGGAAGAGGATTTGCGGAAAAGTGTGCAGATAAGGGAAGGAAATCTGCAGAGGTACCCTTAAAAAAGAAAGGGTGATGCGAATGCCGGCTCAGACCTGGTCGAGCGACTTTCGTTTATTCTCTTTGACTTGCTTAAAATGCGACGGCGTAAAGCCGGTCACCTTTTTAAACTGGCTGCTCAGGTAAGCCACGCTCGAATAATTCAGCAAATCGGCTATTTCGCTCAGGGAAAGTTCGTCGTAAACCAGCAGTTCCTTCACTTTTTCAATTTTCTGGGCAATAAAGTACTTTTCAATGGTCGTGCCTTCAACTTCTGAAAAAAGACTGCTGATGTAATGGTAATCGTGGTTCACGTGCTCTTTCAGATAATCAGACAGATTAACCCCGAGCGCCCCGTTCCGGTAATGCACCAGTTCGATGATCAGGGTTTTGATCCGCCCGATCAGCAGGCTTTTTTTATCGTCGATCAGTGCAAAACCAAGCTGCTGCAAACGTTTTCCAAGCTGTTGCTTTTCATCTTCCTGAAGCTCCCTGTCCAGCACAACTTCTCCCAGTTCGACAGAAAGGGGATGAAAACCCATGCTTTCGAGCTCGGCTTTCACGACCATCTTGCAACGATCGCAAACCATATTCCGGATATAAAGTTTTGCTTCCATGTCGGCTGGAAAAACAGAGACACATCTGTGGAACATATCTCCGTATTCATGTTGAAAAACCGAAATTATAAATTTTACGATTCAATAACAGCTACCGGGCAAAAAAGATCATTCACAGGCACCCACAAATATTTTCGGAAAAATGAAATTGAACGGACGATAATGTTTACATTTCAATCGTTTAACTAAAAAGTCCCCATGAACAAAAACAGGCATTCGGAATACGACGCGATGTTTTTCAAAGACGGCTACCGGCTGGGAGAGCAGGCTGCGCGGGATATTGAAAAAGAAGAAAGCCTCTTTGAGTCGGTGGAGGCCATGTACGATTCGGTCGACGGGCTGATTGGCTCTCTGCTAACCCTGGCAGGACGGCAGGGCGTGAAGGTTGATTGCCGCAAAGGGTGCTCCTGGTGCTGCCACCAGCCGGTCTTTGCCAATACATATGAACTCCGTTACCTGGCGCGGCATATCCGCGATTCATTCACGAAAGAAGAACAACTGCAGATTTTTCTCAGGTCGGAAGAAAAAAACAGCACAGCTGAGGAGATGAGTGAAAAACAGGTGCTGAGCTATAAACGCCCCTGTCCCCTTCTGAAAGACGGGGCCTGCACCGCCTATCAGGCGCGGCCGCTCGCCTGCCGCATTTACCTGTCAATGAATGTGGATACCTGCATACAGTTTTATCAACATCCCGACAGTGAAGAAAGCTATCCTGCTCTTCTTGATTTTCCACTTCGTGCAGGGCGCATGATGAATGAAGGATTCTTTGCCGCTTTAAAGGAGCATGGCTATACACCGAAGGAATACAGGCTTGAAGAAGGTCTGGTTGCATTCCTGAACCCGGAGGAGGAACATTAGCGGTCTAACGCCATGACAAGTCTTCTGATCCGTTCACTGCGCTCGATGGAATAGGTACAACTCCTGAAATCCAGGTGCTCCAGAAGCCACAACGCTTTTCCAAGGTAAAGCTCCTTTCTCAGAAGAGTCTGGCCGACAGGCGCCGCAACGGCCAGTTGCTCAAAAACGGACGCCATTTTTTCATAATGGTCGTCAGCCAGAAGATTGTCTTCCATCAAACTGATAAAAGCCGGTTGATCCAAAAAGAGCAACTCTTCCAGGTCCCAGCCAAACTGAACGCTGAACGAATTTCGCGCATCGTCCATCATCAATTCTGTCTGCCCATCCTCCTTTCTCCGGAAAAGCCGGGCCACCAGCCGGGCCAGAAAAAGCCCCATTTCTTCGATCTGACTCATCAAATAGTCTCTTCGCTCCATGCCAACTCAGGTTAATTTCCATCAGAAAGCTAATCAAAATATGGCAAAAAACAAAGCCCCTGCTTTTCACGCTGGCTGTGTCCGTTTAAGACACAACTTTTCCCGTACAGGCGTTGTTCAATAAATAGATTGACACGGCCGAAACAACGCCGGTTTGAAAACTATTTTCGATCCTGCTTCGTACACTTTTGGGCTTGGTTCGATTGCACGACAAATGTTTAAAAGGAAGAAATGATACAACACCGCTATACGAACAGTCTGATCCATGAAACATCGCCGTACCTGCTGCAGCATGCACACAATCCGGTAAACTGGATGCCCTGGGGCGAGGCAGCACTGCAAAAGGCAAGGGAAGAAAATAAACTGCTGCTCATCAGCATTGGCTATGCCGCCTGTCACTGGTGCCATGTGATGGAAAAGGAATCATTCGAAGATGAACTGGTAGCCAATGTGATGAACAAGGATTTTATATGTATTAAAATTGACCGGGAAGAACGTCCCGACATTGACCAGGTCTATATGACAGCCGTCCAGTTAATCACCCAAAGCGGAGGATGGCCGCTGAACGTGATTGCCCTGCCGGATGGCCGCCCCATATGGGGAGGCACTTATTTTCCCGAGAAACAGTGGGTGGAAACCCTTCAGCAAATTGAAGCCTACCACCGGTATGCTCCGAACAAGACTGAAGAATACGCTGCCAGGTTGCAGCAAGGAATTGAACAAAGCCTGCTGATCGCTCCGGAAAACAAGCAAACCAGCGTAACGACAGGGAAAATTGCCTCCGCAATTGAGAAATGGAAATCTGTTTTTGACCAGCGTGAAGGAGGCAGAAAAGGCGCTCCCAAATTCATGATGCCCGGAATCGTCCAGTTCCTCATGAGATGGGCACACCGGCACGATCCTAAACTCAGCGGCATCGTGCAGACCACCCTGAGCAAAATGGCACTCGGAGGGATTTATGATCATGCCGGAGGCGGCTTTGCCCGTTATTCCACTGATTCACACTGGAAGGTTCCCCATTTTGAAAAAATGCTCTACGATAACGGGCAGTTGATGAGCCTGTATGCCCAGGCCTGGCAAAAATTCCATGACCCCTTGTACAAACAGGTAGCAGAACAGACGGTCGACTGGCTGAAACGGGAGATGCGCTCGCCTGAATCAGGGTTCTATTCATCTTTGGACGCCGACAGCGAAGGAGGAGAAGGCAGCTTCTATATCTGGAAAAAGCCGGAACTGGAGAGCCTGTTCAAAGAAGAGTTTCCGCTGATCGAAGCCTATTACAATGTAAATGCTCACGGTCACTGGGAAGAAGGAACATATATTCTGCTTCGGAAGATGAGCGATGACGCCTTCGCTGAAAAATACAATCTCACCAAAGAAGAACTTGCAGGGAAAGTGAGCCATTGGAACGCCGTATTGCTCAGGGAACGGAGTAAAAGAGCCCGTCCGGCAACGGACAAAAAAATTCTGGCTTCCTGGAATGCCCTGACCATTATCGGGCTCACCGATGCCTGTAAAGCGTTTGGCAATCCGGAACATCTTCTCCTGGCCGAACAAAATGCCGGTTTTGTCCTGGACAACATGCTCGATCAGGCAGGACTGTTGCACCATTCATGGAAAGACGGGATCCTTAAACCCGAAAGCTTTCTGGAAGACCACGCCTTCTTTATTCAGGCCCTGACCGGCCTGTTCGGGCTAACCGGGAAGGAAGCCTATCTGAGGCAGGCCGAATCGCTGACAGAAGCCACATTTCAGTTCTTCTTCGAACCTTCTTCCGGCATGTTTTATTTCAGCCCTTCGACGCAGGATAATCTGATCAGCCGTAACATGGAAGTCTACGATAATGTCATCCCCTCATCCAATTCTGTTATGGCTAATAATCTTTACCGGCTGGGGCACCTGCTCGGCCGGCAGGATTATCTCCGTGTTGCACACGCCATGCTCGAAACAATGGGAGAGAATGCACTGGAATATCCCTCCGGGCATGCGAACTGGCTGAACCTGGCCATGAACCTGTCGGATGAGCAATGTGAAGTCGTCATCACCGGGCCGGAAGCTGCCAGGTTTTCAGAGGTCCTTCAGGCCTGCTACCTGCCCGACTGCCTCTTCTGCTTCGGCAACAATGAATCGCTCCCTCTTCTGAAACAGCGGGTCGTGAAGGACCAAACCCTCATTTACGTCTGCCGCGACCAGGCCTGTCTGCTCCCGGTAAAGACCACGGAAGAAGCGTTAATGCTGTTAGCCGTTAACCATGAGGCATAAGCTCTTAGCTGTCTTGCGGCAACTATTATTCATCCTCCAGGATATGCTGTACCCGCCCCACCTCGCCGGTTTCAAGCCTGACCTTAATCCCGCGCGTGTGCACGGCCGACTTTGTCAGAATTTGTGCCACGTAGCCTTCGGTCAGTTCGCCTGTTCTTTGGTCTGCCTTCTGAACGATCTCCACGTGGCTTCCAATATGAATCGCTGCTCTCTTTGTTCCGTCCATTTGTGTTCTGCTTTGAGGACAAAGATAGCATTCTCTTAACGGCGTCCGTCCTCTTTCTCGATCTTATTCTCCGCAGCCCACGCATAGGCCATAAAGACAATCGATAAAACGCACGACAGCAGGAGGACCACAAAGCCCCCCGCCCATCCGAAATGATCAACTACAAAACCCATGGCAATGTTGGCGAACAGGGCACCGCCGGCATAACCGAAGAGACCCGTAAAACCTGCCGCAGTTCCCGCTGCTTTTTTCGGGACCAGATCAAGCGCGTGGACACCGATCAGCATCACCGGGCCGTAGATCAAAAAGCCGATCAGGATCAGGGCAATGGTATTGGCAACCAACGAACTGCTCACCCAATACAGCATAATTGCCAGGGCAACGGCAACCATATAAATAATGATCACCGGTCCGCGTTTTCCTTTGAAGGCCCGGTCGCTCAGATACCCGCACAAAAGCGTCCCCGGAATACCGGCGTATTCATAGGCAAAATAAGCAGCCCCGGTTTCGTTTATGGAAAAGTGCTTGGCTTCCTCCAGGTAGGTCGGCGCCCAATCGAGCACTCCATACCTGACCAGATAAACAAAGGCATTGGCAAAGGCGATCGCCCAAAGCATTTTGTTGGGAAAAACATATTTCGTGAAAATTTCCCGCGCCGAGAGCTCCTTTTCCTCGTTGCCCGTATAGACAGGCGGATAATCGTTCTTATATTCTTCAATAGGAGGCAGTCCGCACGACTGCGGGGTATCGCGGATCAGA
>JBFXKJ010000059.1:0-17083 GCA_050173895.1 Mangrovibacterium sp.
AATTATTCTGTGCTTTTGATAATCCAAAATTAGTCCACCTCAAGGCGGCCAACAGGTTCTCCCTGCTTTGCCTGAAACCGTCTCTTTGAAGGATCAGTTCAAGAAAATCGGCACGATGCAGTTGATCTCCATCTTCAAGAAAACGTTCTTCAAATTGTTCGATGTCAGCCCATGTTAAAGTCCAGGTACTATATTCTGGTGAGCGGTTAATTGCTGCCCGTTTTTGAAAATCGTTCAGAAACCGGTTATGCTCATCTGAAGCATGATATTGGTATCCGTCCAGATAAACTGCGATTCTCCTTATTTGCATCAAATCATCGACTACCCCGCCATCAATATCGGCCTGAATACAGGTGATCAGGAAATCGGTCCGGGTGAAATACGCGACACCCTCATTGGGTCCAAGCTTCATCTGCGGCTTAATGCTGTACACGAACTTTGTACCCTCATGCGGATGAACATGCAACAGATAACTAATCGTTCCCATCTCGTTCACTTCTTCAAACGACCAGTCCTTATTTGTCCTGGAAAGGTTACGCAAGCACCGGATAAATCGGAGCTCCAACTCCGACTCTTCCACTTGCCCTGCCTTTGTCACGCTCCCCAGGCCGTGAGGAAGCAATTCCCATCCTTCGCTTTTTTGAAGAATTTCTTCAAATCGCTTTTCCGCTCTCTTCCTGCTTAGATCGGCCTGATCATTTTGGTTTCCGTATGAAAAAATACAGTGGTAACATCCGTCTTTCCCCTGATGCTGGCATCCGCAATCTTTAATTTGCTTGTAAATAGTGTTCAACAGGTCTTTAAAGACAGACCGGTCAAAGAGCTTTTCCAGATAGCCGGTGCCGCCAGGAACAGCGTCATAGAGTACCAGGTACTGATCAAATTTACCTGTATAACTGTTGAACTCACGATATTCGGTAATCTGCAGGTGCTGTGGATTCCCTCTGAAATAATTTTTCAAACCAAGTTCGATGCCTGCCCGGAACATCTTGATTTCCGCATCGCTGTTGAATTCCTGAACAGGCAAGAGTATTTTTAAGGCCTCTGTTTGGATTTCCCTGAACAAAAAAGCCTCTTCAAATACATCATCGGCAGTTCCCTGGTAAATTTCGTCTTTATACTTACAGAACCCATAATGGAATTTATAGCCACTGGCAGTTACTTTTGCTGACGATTTTCCGCAATGCCGGCAAGTAATAAATCCTGCTGCGGGGACTTCCCTGTCATTGATCCTGACCTTACGGGAACTGATTACATCGCTTCGCCCCAAATTGGTTTCCGTAAGGGTCACATTTCTGACAAATTCAATTCCGAATGGAATTTCGGTCATCGCCCAGGCACCTTTTGAGGTGGCATTTTTAAACGAAAAGTGTTTGACAAGATGATAAATCAGGTGCTCCGGTTCTTCCTTATCGTCCTGTAAAGCTGCATCCGACTGCGTATTAAACGACTTCACCGAAAGCAAGCGGGCAAAAACATGTTTATTGGAGGACGCTCCCCATGATTCATGGCCGCATTTAGGACAGGAGCTACCGGAGGCCAGATCAGAAATTTCAATGTGATCGCAGTTGGAACAGAACCGCTTTTGATGAAAGTTCTGTTCATCCGACCAGTCAAAGGTATTGATCCCGCTGATTAGAAATTTAAAGCCCTGGGAATAGAACAGGTTGTCGGGCGCAAATTCCCGCAGTGCCTGGCTTGCCGGACGTACAATCTCAAAATCCTGGTCTGTTGGAGGCTTCGTGCTCTCAATTGCCTGTTTCCCCATCACTCGGGCTGTCAAAATAACCCCCTTTTCAGGGAAGGCATAATTCGGGATCGATCCCACGTTGGTTAAGTGTTCGATCGTATTCCGTTCACGGATCGATTTGATCAGGCCCTTCAGGTTACGTACTTCCTGAAGCAGTTCTTTTTTGCCGGGATCCGTATCACCCAGGTTAAGCCCTTTGATCCGGGCTGTAAGCTCCATCTCTTTTTCCGATATGAATTCAATCTCCTCAACCAGCTTCTCAAAGACCTGCCTTTGCTGAAGGAAGAACTGGCCGCCGATCAGGCTCATTTCCAATTCCTCAAAAATCTCATCGCTCACTTCATTTTCATAAGCTGCGCCAAATGTACTGAGCAGTTTTTGTTCATTGACCTTGATAAAACCGAGGATGCGGTTCATGAAAAAATCGGGTGACTCAATTTCCTTTGCCTTTAAACTGATGTATTTAAGTGTAGCAGGAATGTTGTTATTCTTATAATCTTCCGATGTCCAGGTATCGATGCAATAAGCGAAAAAATGCCGTTTTAGTATTTCCCTGGCTTCAAGATAACAGCCGGGCTCATGCACCTGTCCTGCCATCATTTCCATAGGTTCCCGGAAATAATACAAATCGTGCGCTTTTTTCCGGGCATAGTTTACCACGAGAGCCGACCCGCTGGTTCGGCCGGCGCGGCCAACGCGCTGCAGAAAATTGGACGCCAGCGGGGGAACGGCGTGGTTATAAGCCGCATTCAGTGCACCGATATCAATTCCCATTTCGAGCGTGCTGGTTGCCACCAACACATTTTCCGAGTCGAAATGAGGCCTGTTTTTAAATTCGTCTTCCAACTCCTCCCTCTTTTCCCTGGGAAGCAGACCGGTATGATCGGCCGAATAAATCCGGGGTGAACGTGACCGGTTATAGACCATCTGGTAATAGTTCCCCGAAAGCGAACGATCCGTTCTCCGGTCGTAAATACCGGTGCATCTGAAATTCAAACAATGCCCGCCCCTTAAGTCAGTCTGATCCTGTCCGACATGAATTTCATGTCCGCACGAATTGCAGGTATAGGTATAAACCTTATTTGAAACCAGTAGTTTCTTCGGGTTGAGTGCATAATTGTCCATCTCTCCCGCGGTTTTCCGGTCAATGAGTTCCCGTTTGTAGATTACCGCGATCAATTCCCGGTAGAATTCATTGATAAAGTCAGCACTCTGATTGGACAGGATAAAACACTTTTTAAAATAACTGTGAAACCAGTTGTTGGTGCGTGTAAAGGTTGTATCGAGAACCGACCGGTTGTCAAGCTGGGAGGTGATTAGCCTGGGCAAGCGGGAGCGTTTTCCAAAGCGGTGATTCAGATAATGCCGCCGATCCTTATTCCAGTTCAGATCCCAAAGTTTCAGTTCCCGGTTCCTGAATTTCTCCAGGTATGGATGGCTGATTGCCCCTCGGATCCTGACGCGGTGTAACAAGAAGTGCAGGAAACGAAGAAAATCATCTTCTCTGATTGCTTCTGAAGGGTCATTTTCATGAAGCCAGAGCTGTAAATCAGTCCAGCAGTCTTTCAATGAATTTTCTTCAAAATACACGCCCGACGAACCGGTTTTTTCCAGCGTACGCCCAATCATCGCATTATAACCGAATTCGGTGAAGATTTCCCATACCATCCGTTGGTCGAACTCATTCTGAAAATGTTTTTCATATTTGCCGTTGGCACCGTAATTGGGCGGCTCCGATTCGCCTACGTAATCGGCCGGATAGAGTCTGTAATAATAGGCATCCAACGGTTGCTTCATTGTCTCGTCCGAATGGTCCTTCCAGTAATTCACAAACAGACGGGCTGTTTCTGACAGGTCTACCTGCTCCGGTTGCCGGTTAATCACTTTCTGGAGGGACGCCCGGAAGGTAAAACGGTAATTACGCGCCTGGATGAAACCAGCCTGATGAGCGGCATCCTGAACGGAGTTGGCAAAAGCCAGGATTTTTCGTTGCTGCCCGGTTTGCTTATCCAGATCGGTCGACATCGTCTGGCTGATCCCGATACTACTCAGGGTCGCCACACGGGCGCCGATAATCGAAACGGTGTTCCGGCTGTTACATTCGGGACAAACGTGATCGTTATATGTTCTGCCATTTTCATCAGTCGTCAGTTTTCTGAACGCTGTCACATTAACACGATCCTCTCCCGGATCATTATAAAATTCAAGATCAAGCGGATCAACATACCCTTTAAACTGATCGGTTGCCTCGTACCCTACCTGGGCAGCATCGAATTGCGAAAACCATGCAGTGCAGTTGAAAAAGTAAAGATCCTTCCGGTTATTAAAGAAACTGAGATAGGTGTCGTTAAGATCGTTTTCGAACTTTGTACGATGATCATGCCTGATCCCGATCCATCCGGAAGCTCCGCATTCGCGGCAGAACCAGGGCGGCAGGGCCAAGGCGCTGTTTTTCCGGTCCACGTCTTCTTTCCACGAAAACGCGGGGTTTTCAGAGATCACCCTGAATATACCGCTCAGTTCCCTTACCCAAAGCTGCGTTTGGGTAAACAAGAAAGGCGACTGCATAGGATCAGTCTGTCTGGCTTCTGCAATTAATGAAAACAACGAGTGAATGACCCCCTCCCTGGGCTTAAAACGGTACTCCGCATTCCATTGCGGCATCTGCCGAAATTCTTCATTCACAGCTGAAAGATCTTTTTCAACGGTCAGAATATCGTGAATACCCGTGCCGCTGTTGGTCACGCTCACCAGGTCCGCTACAATCCGAAGCTTTTTCAAGTCGGCCGCCAGTTTATTCCGGTCGAGCTGCCAGACGGTGATCTGACGGTCAATATAATGATCATACTCCTCTCCCGGTACCGGTTTAAGTTCCCTCAAGGCATTGGTTCGGGGAATATAGCGTTCGGGGTCAGATCCGGTATTGAAGTACTCGTCCACGCTGATCCTGTTCTCCGTGATCAGACAGTCGGGCGAAATTTCCTCTCCAAAGACACGGCTGGCATATTCCGACAGTAAAACCGGAGCATCATCACCTGATCCCATCGTGGCCGAAGTACCAACAGGACAAAGATGCCCTTTGGAGATCCCCAGCTTGAGCTTTAGCCTCCGTATCAGGTTGGCGACATCGGTTCCCTGGGCACCGTCGTATGTGTGCAACTCATCGAGCACCAGGAACCGAAGCAGGTCCCTGTCTTTGAGGTTACCTAACCACAGTGCGTGATAATTGCTCTTCATCAGGGCATAGTCCAGCATCTTAAAATTGGTCAGCAAAATATCAGGAGGCGACGCCAGTATTGTTTCCCTGTTCTCAATGATGTTACCCTGCCCCATCGCCTTCGGATAATCATGCACATTGACCCCCTCACCAATAAACAATCCCGCCGTTACCTTATCCTTCAGTCGTTTATCTTCATAGATGACTTTTGCAAAACGCTGGGCCTGGTCGGTTGCCAGGGCATTCATCGGATAGAGAATGATTACTTTTATTCCCGGCCGGTGAAGGTTCCGGTAACAATAATCGAGCACCGGAAACATAAACGATTCGGTCTTACCCGAACCTGTCCCGGTTGTAATGATGGCAGGCTTTGGTGCCTGGTTAACCGTGCTTAGCCTCTGCCAAGCCTTCACCTGATGGTCATAAGGCGTCCAGCCGGGTTTGATTTCAATGGTCACCTGCTTCTCTTCCTCAGGACTGGCAGTGACAAAAGGCAATTTTAAAGAGACGTAAGGCCCCTTGAACATGCCGTTCACCGGATCAGTAATGAAATCATAGAATGCCCGCTGAACATTTTTGTCCTGAAAATGATAGGTGGCTTTGATATATTCCAGTAATGATTCCTTTATTTCGATTGCTTGTTGCAGGCTTAGCATGTCTGTCAGTTTGATGTTGACTTGTTTCTATTCTTTTACCGTTGACTTTTTTGAAAAGTTTTTCACCTAAACTTTATCTCTTTATCCCACAGTTTATCCCACAGTTTCGTTACTTGCTACTGATTCACTTTCCAGAATCCCCCTTTGTCTGATCCTACTCTATCGATCTTCCCTGTCTTTTTAAGCTTATTCAACTGATACTCAATACCTCTTCTTGTCAATCCAGTCGCTTTCATCATGTTTTCCGCTGTTATTCCAGGGTCGCTTTTTATTAGTTCAAGAATAATTTCTCCAGACTTTTTCTCCACAGTTTTCTCCACAGTTTTCTCCACAGTTTTCTCCACAGTTTTCTCCACAGTTTTCTCCACAGTTTTCTCCACAGTGTCTTTTATGGCTTCATCCTGCACACGCATCTTCAGGATGACCGAGTCGAACTCAATATCATATTCCGGTTTGGTGTTATTATAAGCGAACCAGTTATCATCAATTTTGTCAAAGCCAAAGCCGGCATTCTCGGCCAGCTTAACCATCCGGAAAAGTTTGGTGATGATCGGATTCCTTGGAAGGGAAATATCTTTGGTCCTTAATTCTTTTAACGATTTTGGCAGTCCGCCGGGATTGTAGAACTCGATATGACTGGTGAAGATCCGGATCCGCGGATGTCCGGGCGAAAAATAATCGGCATGCTGGAGCATATTGACCAGTGCTTCGCGGATCGCTTCCAGTCCGCTGGATAATTCCTGTCCGAACCCCTCTGCGGTCAGTACAAAGCGAACGTCCACCCTTTGTTTTAAGCGAGTGAAACATTCGAAATAGTATTCCCAAAGATTTTCCTGCTCATCGAGCCGGAAGGTATAGCGCGACCTGGCGTCACTGTATGATGTGCCGGGTATCTCCAGCAGGTCGATCCTGAAATCGGGGAAGAACTTTTCGATGACCTCCCGTTTACCCAGTGTGAGTAGTCCGCCATACGTGCAGGCACCATTTTCCATGATGCGGAATTTCTCCAGAAACTCTTCCTCGCCGAACCGATTATAAGCGGCTCCCGGGTTAACACGCAACATATAATCGCGATATCTGCCAAGCGAAGTCCTGTTCAGGCTGTCAGCGGTTGTACCGGGGGCGATCTCCGAAGTTTTGGTACCAAAGGTCTGATCCCGGAACATGCTGTCAACCTCTTCCTTTGTAGCCCGCTGATCAGAGCTTCCTCTCCTGATGAAAGTATTAACCGGAGTATTATAGTAGACCGGCTTTTTGCCATTGGCCGGGATGTAAAAAGCCAGCACTTTCTTTGTTTCGAACCGAAATACCTCCTGTTTGGTAACCACGGGCACATTCATTTTCCCTCCCTTCAAGCTGTTCAGGAAATCCAGCTCGAGCTTTTCAGTGCTACCTACGCCTGAAATCTCAAATTCAGCCCCCGCCTGCCGGACTCCAAGCACAATCCAGCCGCCGCTGGTGTTGGAAAAGGCAGAAACGGTCTCCCAAATGGATTTGGGAAGCTCCGACCGGGCCTCCTTCACCTCGAAATCCTCCCATTCCAGTCCGGCCAGTTTACCAATGAGTTCGTCTTTAGTCATAATCAGTATCCCTTCCCCTGAGAATTACCAGTTACCGGTGTTCTAAGTTACACATTTCCCTTCATTTACATTAGTCGTTTTTAACGCCCGGCAAAGCCTCAAATTTCGTTTGGCGTTTGCCCTCGCTTAATCAAAACGTTTGTTAACGTTAGCAAACACCTTCTCAAAGTGGGTCCAGGCAGCCTGGTAGTCAGCCACGCGGTCGCACTTATCAAAGGGCGCAAACTAGGTTATTTTTTTACCGTAATAAAGTTCGCTTTTAGTGATGGTGTGCTCGTAGGTTTCACCGGCTTTCAGGTCTTTGATGGTCTCCCACACAGGACGGTCAACGCCAACACCTGTCAGTCCTTTTGAGCAGGTAAACACAATATTGCCGGTGGTGTCGTACCAGGTATCGTTTTCATTTTGCTGCAACACAGGGAACTGTACGTTGTAAATCAGGATAAGCTCTTCGAGGGTCAGGCCCAGGGCCATCGCGGTGATCACGTCTATCTCCACCAGCGCCTGCCTCCGTTCATACCAGTTGCGTAGCGGCGTATCCCATTGCCACTGCCCAGTCAACCCCTGAAAGGGCTTTAAACGGCTGTCGGTTTTACTCCATTGGTCATGCCGGTAATCTTCCCGCCAGTTCCGCTCCCATAAGGGTGCATAGTATTTGTTCAGACAGTTGAGCAGCAGTACCCTAATATATAAAACCTTACTATAAATTTCATTAAATCCCATCGGGATATTATCAATCTGAGCATTATCGTAAAGACCTGACTTCCCCATCGCTTTAATAAAAAAATCTATCGGCAAAGAGGACGATATTGCTGCAAATTCAACTAAGCTATGTTCCTTTTTAAACGTAACGCTTTTTACGGTATGAATATGTGCTGCATTAGGTGGTAGAATAGCACCCGTAAGCGTTCGCTCTCCCGCTTGACTAAGCATTGCTCTAAATCCGATCTTGTAATAATCGAACCAGCTGTCATAAACCGGGCGATCCAGACTGTCGTGCCCCTTTTGAAATCCCTTCAGAACGTCGGCATAACCGGCCGTAATATTTTGCGGGATGTAGTTGGTGCGGGCAATCGTATACTCGTCGGCTTCCTGCAAATCAATGATATCATAATCAGAATTTAACCTGCACTCCGCTCGCGGCGTTTTATACATGGGGTTAGCGACAAAGAAATGGGGACCGCTGTAAACCATTTCAAAACCCTCGACCGAAGGATAACGGGTTTCCCGTTTAATATTTCCTGCATTCACATCATTGGTTTCATGCCATCCTTCGCTGACGATATTTTGAAAATTCCTCACCGACGTCGGAAATTCTCCCAGTTTTTCCAAAACAGCCATAATTTCTTTGGCGTGTACCCCCACCAGTTTGGTTCCCTGCCAGTCATCGGAGTTTTCAAACGTGCGGGCCAAAATTTTTAATTCTTTTCCCGTAAAATAGACAATCCGTGACTGGTGCGGATGAATGTTCCAGATCATCTTACTCTGTGCTTCATCTTTTACCTTATAACCGCCGGCCACGCCAAACCCTGAATGGGTGAAACATCCATCAATGGTAGACGGATGAAACAAATTATTGATCGAGGTAAAGCCAATATCTCCCTTCGCTCCTGAATAGATATGTGTTCCATAACTGTTATGATGATCTATTTCAGTAAATAACATTAACTCATTTTTAAACTGGAAATGATATTTCAGCCGCGGGTATATTTCTTTTCGCAGGGCCTGCCCGTTAGGATCGTCATAAACGCCCTCGGGGTGCAGCAGTCCCAGGTAACCTTTTTCAGAGACCCAATGGAAGCCGTTTTCGAGGACGCATTTATACAGGTTTGTCTGTTGCCCCGCCAGCAAAGGATAGTTTTGCACCGCATTCATGAACGCCGAAGCCGACTCGGTTTCGATGCATTCGGCAAAGTAAGCTTCCTTCCGGCTTTCGTCTTCCAAAAAACCAGACTGCATGCGGCGCACCTGCGGTGCGGTCACCTTGCGGATCTCCATTTCCGGGAAGACCTCGCTCATCAGTCCCTTTTCCTCAAACTGCAGCTTGATCCAGGGCGGATTTCCCACGGCCACGTCAAAACCATTATTTTCACGGAATACTTCAATAAATTCAAGCTGGTAGTGAAAGAAGCGGTTGGTTTGTGCCAGTTGCATGACCAGGGCGCTGCGGTTATTGGTAAAGAGCGAGCTTGCTTTTTTGTTTAGAGCCTCGGTCATCCGCTGCTGTACGGTCACCGATTCCTTCCGGTAACTGCGCAGCGTCAACTGCCGGGCGTCATCGAACAAGGATCCCTGCGATAGCTGAGGGAGATAAATTTCGCCTTCTTCCCTGGTCGTTGTCTCCTGCTTTAATTCCTCGAGGTCAATGTTCAGGATGTTGGCCAGATCCTGATACCATTCCGCACGCGTAGGCAATTCTCCTGCATGCCGCACATCCCAAAACCAGAAGCTGCACCAGTAGTCCATGATGAGCTTCAGCTTGTAATAAGGCGCGTTGGTGGTGGAGCGTCCGGCTGCCAGCCGCTCCTTTTCATGATAACTTTTTGCCCGGAGCTGCACCTGCTCATCCGACCGGAACGCACCAAAAAAGTCGGGCTTGATGCGGGTCTGGACATCCACGCTTTTCTGAAAACGATCATGTTCTTCAAGCAACAGATCGACTGCCTCACACAGGATCTGCAAGGTTTTATATTCGTCGGCACGAACAGGCTTGCAAAATTCTTTCTTCCACTCGCTCACATACCGTACTTCAACAGGATATTGATCCTTCAACAGGCGAATGCCGGCCGAAGGCACCATGTTCTTATCAGGGAGCAGGAAATGATAAATCTCGTCAGCCTTCCGCTGAATGCCATCTTTTCCGAATTTCAGATGGCGCGGCGCCTTTTCCCACCATTCTTTTTTCAACGGCTTATTCCGTTGCGCCTGGGTTCCTGTCTTAGGCAGTTCCACACGAATATCGGCATATTTATACGCCTTCAGCCAGGCCCCCACCACTGCATTTCCCACTCCCAGGCGGTAACCGAAAAAGGGCGTCTGCATGTCCTTATGGATCACGTTCAGCCAAAGCGACAACTTCCCCAATTCAATGGCTGTGGGATTCAGGTCAACCCCATATACGTTGTTTAACGCGATATACGCCTTGATCTTCTGCAACTCTTCCCGGTACTGGTCGGGCGCCACCTTCCTGTTTAACTCCCGCTGCCGGTAATTGAGGTAAGCCTCGGACAACTGGTTAATGACCTCGTTGTGAAATGCTGCCGCACCCATGGCCGGTTCCAGGATCCGAAGATCGAGCAAGTCGAGCGCTTTTAGCTCACCCTTGTCCAGTTTTTCTAGGAAAGGCTTCAGGGTATATTTTACCGTACATTGCGTCAGCACTTCGGGCGTGTAATATGAAGCAGACTTCAGCCGGTCGCGGCCGCTTAGCCGGTAAATAAATGTTCCCTTAGGGATGACCTTTAACTGATCATTTTTGTCATAAAAAACCTCATCCCGGTCGAAGTCGTCGATCCGGGAACGGGGCACCAGGAACGAGCCATCCTGGTTCACCACCGAATCAGAGCCTTCATTCTCTTTCCGTTTCCGGTGTACTTCGATGTAATCGGTATCGGCAAAAAAACCGCGAAAGGCCAGCAGGCTTTCATAAACACTTCCCAACTGGTTAATCCCCAGGTTGGCATATGAAATCCGTCCTCTTGCTTTTCCTTTCTGCCTGTGCGAAAGCGATAGCCTGCAGATTACATCCTGCCAAACGATGTTCCTGATTTTTACCTGTGAAAGCAGCTTCAGTTTGCTGTCGTCAAAAAGCGGGGAATCCAGATCCCGAATCCCGAAGCTCCGGTTTGACGCCTCATCCTCCCGATATCCGTCATTCAACAACCGAAATAGCCGGGCGATGGACTCATGGAAAAAATAACCGTTCTGGCTGCTGACTGACTGTAGCGGCACCTGTTCCAGGTCGCGAAGCATCTCGAGCGAATAGCCCTGCAGGTAGACCGGGTCTTCGGAAGGCAAAATATCCAGTTCTTTCCGGGATTCGGCATAAAACAAAAACAACAGGCGGTATACATAGGTCAGGCAATCGTCTTTAAGCTGAACGGCATTAATCTCAGCCAGGTCGCCTCCCCTCTTCCGCCAGTAATATACGGCTTCGTTGGCGATGGCTTCAACGGCATGGATCACGCCTGCTTTCAGATCTTTGGTCACCTCGTACGCGCTCTTGTGCGAATCCTCGTCAAGCTGCTCCATCAGCACAATGTCCGATTGGGGAGCCAGGGTTTCCTTTGCCAGTAAAAAATAAAAAAGAGAATAGTAATCGCGGGTAACGGCTGCTTCCGAAAACAGTTCCTCCAGGTTAAATTCGAGGTAACTGCCTTTGAACCACTTTCCCTGCTCCAACAGAAAATATTCGTTGCCGGCGCAAAGCAGGATGTATTTGGGGCGCCGGTATTGCTCGATCAGAAACAGTTCCGAAACCGCCTTATTAATGATCATCGGGGAGATCCGCATCCCTTCAGGAACCTGAAAGACGTTTTCCCACTGCCGGCGATGATATTTTTGTGGCGCAACCGATGTGATTTCATCCTCTTCCACATTGTAACTCTGCTGAAAAAGCCCGTCAGGATTCTCGTCCCCCTCTTTAATAAGCGACTGCATCTCCATGATCATCAGGTAAGGCTGCTTTCCTCGATAAAGCAGGTGCCTGACCGGAAGCACATTGATTTCATCGAGAGGAAACAGGTCGTTGTATTCAGGGTTGTCGCCCGGATATCCCAGCGCATTCAGCAAATGCGAGTGAAACTGATGGGTGGCGGTTATCTTGTCTTTAATCCGGAGCTTCCCTTCCAGAAAATTCTGTTTGTATTTGAAATACCGGTCTTTCAGCGCAGCAATGTTTTTCTGGAACAGCTTATTTTCTTCGGCCGAATAGCCTGTTTTTTCCAGTACTTTCCGCGGAAAATCCTCATCGAAATAGTTGGACGAAAAGTATTCGCCGATATTTAACAGAAACCTGATCATCTCTTTGCATTTAATTGTAGAATACCGAAATAATTTTGAGATAAGCATCTTTATTCAGGGAAGTCAAATCCTGATAAAAGCGACTTGATTCGCTGATGATCGTTTCTATCTCGTGCTCCTTATCTTCAAAACGCCGCTTAATGAAACCGGTCTGTATCTTATCGCCAAAGTCGGCCTGCAACTGATCTTTAGCCTGGCGTCCCCAGTTCTTCAGTTTTTCCTGATAAACGGCTAATTCTTTTTCCGCCTCAAGCTCTTTCAACATCTGGATCTGGCGCATATACATCTCCCTGGCAAACTCGACGACCTCAGGTAACAGGACTTTGAACTGGTCAAGCATCGTTGGTTCGATGGTTTGGGTGATCAGCTCTTTGTTGAGCTGAAACTGTTCGACGAATTTACTCAGCGCGATTGGTTGTCTGAACCCTCCTCCAATCACTGTGGGAACGACGAAAAACTCGGAGATAATGGCTTGCCCGATATTATTCGACACCTGTCCGTGAATCACGAACCAGGCGGTCCTCTCCGGCAGTCTCTTTAATCGTGCCACCAGGGCCACCTGCTTGTCGATACCCGATTCGAGTTTCGACATGAGTGCCCGGGCCACGGGATGCAGGTCGTACAGCAACTGAAATTTTGCCCACTCTCCTTTCTTTTTTCGGGCATCGTCGATGGCCTGCTGTACGATTTCCTTTTTGAACGATAAGCGAAAAATATCATTCACCGCGGGTTTAGCCTCCCTGGGTAAATCGTAGAGCAGGCGGTTCAGCATTTTTGTATTCCGCACTTCCAGATAGTTCTTGTCAATAAACTCAGCATCACCATCTTTCAGCAGTTTATCGGTCTTTAGTTGCGCGATGAGCTCGGAGTAAAAACCATAATCACCAGGGTAAAGGGAATAACTCTTTTCTATAGGGTCGCTTTCAATGCGGGATTCAGTTACCTCAAGCAGCCCGCCAAACAGCAAGTCTGTATCAAATAGTTCCGTTTCTGTATCATTTCCTTCAATCAGAAAATTTTCATTCTGACCGGCAATGGCTTCCTCCAGTTTCTTTTCTTCGGCTTCCGGACTATACAGTTTCATGACTGCCCCGGCATCTCCCAGTGTCTTATAGACTTCTTCCTCCTTTTTCGTGAGATTTTCAATGATATGAAGATCTGTTTTCACCCCGGGAGTTTCAGATTGGGCGATCAGGTAATAGATCCAGGGTGTCTTCTTTTGCCCGTAACGATCGATCCGCCCGTTGCGCTGCTCCAGGGTAATGAGCGACCAGGGAATGTCGTAATTAAACATGACATTACAATAATAATGCAGGTTAACGCCCTGCGAACCTGCGTCGGATGAAAGGAAAAGACGGACATCCGAATCCTCCTTCCCGAAATCTTCAATGGCCGCCTGCTGCTCCATGTCGGGCAATCCGCCGTGAAAAAGCTTCACAGCCCGGTCTTCGATATTGAAGTCCGCTTTGAGGTTCTGTTCAAGATAGTGAAGCGTGTCGATACGTTCAGTGAAAACCACGATCCGCTGATCATTCTTCCGTCCGCTCCACCCCAGCTCGATCAGTTTATCCCTGAATGCACGGTACTTTGAATCAGCTCCACGGTCCAGAATCGCATTGATCTTATCCCGAATGCCGAGCAGCAACTGAATGTCATTTTCGGCCAGGTCTGATCCTACGGTAGACGATTTTATTCTGTCAATTCTTCTTTCAATGCTCCTGACAGCCGCCAGAGGCGACGACATAAACCCCTTAAACAGGCCAATTGAGAAAAGCAGATCGCGGGTACCTTTGCCTGCTCCGTCGTCAAGCTCCAGTTCCGGTTCTTCATCCAGCCGGGACAGCGATTCAAACTTGATCTTTTGCTGAACTTCCAAAAGCTCCTCTTCCTCCGCCGACAGGCGGGCGCGAATGGGAACCACCTCACGGTCCTGAAAATTGGACCGTACGGCGTCATCCATGATATGCCGTTTAAAGCGCCTGACGTAATAGGGTTTAAAATCCTCGTTGACGTATTCGCCGTTCGCCGGCACAGCAGTGGGTTCGATCATGTTGATCAGGTTGGCAAAACTCTGCTTCTTCCCGTTATGCGGAGTGGCCGATGTAAGGATCAGCGATTCACAGCGGGTAGCCAGAAACTGCGCTACATCTCCCCGCTGGCTGCCGGCATTGGCAACCGTATGGCACTCGTCGACAACGATAATGTCCCAACTGGTTTTCTCGATATAGTGCCTGAATTTGGCATTGTTCTTCAGCGTATCGATCGAGATAATTGTCTTATCGTAATATTCAAAAGGATTTTTATTAGCCGGTAACTCGGCTTTGATGTGTGCAATCCCTTCCGAATCGAGCCGGACCAGCGGAATCGCAAAACGGTTCCAGATTTCCTGCTGGAACTGCCCCAGGATCGATTTGAGCGCCAGCACCATAATCCGCTTTCCCTTTCCCCTTTTGATCAGCTCGGCCAGCAGGATACCAACCTCGATCGTTTTTCCAAGACCCACGCCGTCGGCGATCAATAACCGCGGACGTGGAAGTTTGAAAGCCTGCAGCGTCGGGTCCAGTTGATAATCGGCCAGGTTAAAGGCCGCTTTATGTGCAATATTGATTTTCTTGCTGTATCCCGTGCTGTTCCTCAACTGCGTTTCCAAAAAGAGCTTGGTCCGCCTGTACCCATAGTCCGTGTCGGCAATCAGTTCCGTTTGAGCAGGATCCAGAACACGGATATCGGCATCGATCCTGGAATCGAATTTAAACCGTTTCCCTTTGACCAACTCGCTGATACCTTCAGCATCGATCAGAAATGAGCCATCATAATTAGACGACACCTGCTGAATTAAAAAATCTTCGCCACGAACATGAATACGGGTTCCCTGAACAAATGCGGCAGTTGATGAAGTTCGATTCGGATCCATTGACTGGTGATAAACAACTCGTGAATTTAACGATAATAAATAAGAGAATGAATACAAAATATTACTTTTTTTGAACAAACCGAGAGCCGTTCGCTTCAATAGAAGGTCGGTTCATAGCCAATTTTATTCAGAGGGAATTTAGCGCACCGGAATCAAAACTCAAGGGTAGCAGGCTCTTTGCATTGTCGAGCATGTCAATCTCCCCGCTGTTGTCCAGGAGAATACGAATAGGATGGCTAAACCGGATTTCGGTTTCGAGCAGGGCCTGCCGGCACATACCACAGGGGCTTATGTGCGCCGGGCGTACGCCGTCCCGGCCGAGTGCACTCACGGCTACAGCCTCAACCGCAACGTCCGGATAATTGGCATTGGCCCAGAAAAGAGCGGTACGCTCGGCACAGCATCCTACCGGCGATGATGCGTTTTCCTGATTGTTCCCGGAAACCGTCCGCCCGTCTGCCAGCCTCAACGCCGCCCCCACCCGGAAGCCGGAATAAGGGGCATAGGCATTCCCCGCAGCTCCCCTTGCAGCCTGCAAAAGGGAACGGTCTTCTTCCGGAAGTTCATCCAGACTGCTGAACCCGGTGACTGCTATTTTAATCTCACGTTTGCGCATAAACTGAATTTTGACAAATTTACAGTTTTAATGGTTAAATCAGCCCTCCGCAGCCCGGGCAAAGGAGATTCGTCCTCCTTTTTCTTCGCCTGCTGCTGACAAAAGTTTAATCTATTTGTTCATATACGGAGAAAATGCCCTTGGTTCGCCTCAAATACGAAATTGTTATGGCACGTTTCGGGGCTTTTTTTATTTTTGCTGAAAATTGAATTTATGATTAGGAAAACGGCTCTGTTATTTGGACTTCTTTTACTCTGCCTGGTCAGCTTTGCACAACGTGTTTATACCCGGCAGGAATATATTGAAATGTTCCGGGAACTGGCAGTGACCGAAATGCAGCGGACCGGCGTGCCGGCCAGCATCACCCTGGCGCAGGCCTGCCTGGAATCGGGAAACGGGAACAGTGAACTGAGCCGCAAATCGAACAATCATTTTGGAATTAAATGCAAAAATACATGGAACGGGAAACGGGTTTATCACGATGATGATGAACGGGGGGAATGTTTCCGGAAATACAATTCGGTGAAAGAATCTTTTATCGACCACTCCAACTTTTTGTCGGCCAGTCCGCGATACAGCGTCCTCTTTACACTCGACATCACCGACTATAAAGGATGGGCACACGGACTGAAGCGGGCAGGTTACGCCACCAACCCCCGTTATGCCGAAGAACTGATCCGCATTGTTGAGGAGAATCAACTTTACATGTACGATCAGGTAACAGACCCCGCTCACCTGGGCCGGTTTAACCATTCCGTACCGGAAAGCAATCATCCGCTGATCAACCCCTACCAGACCAGAAAAATTGTGCTTCGAAACGATCTGAAGACAATCGTCGCGAGGGCAGGTGACACGATGGAAAGCCTTGCGCAGGAATTTAACCTGAAACCCTGGCAGATGTATCAATATAATGATTACAATTACGGCCGGCAGCCGGTTGAAAACGAGATCCTGTATCTGGAACAGAAAACCCGGAAGGCAGCCAGGGGCCGTGAAACCCATACCCTTGAGGAAGGCGAGACCATGCACTACGTTTCGCAGCTTTACGGTGTGAAACTGAAGCCGCTTCTCAAACGCAACAGATTGGGGAAAGATGAAAGCCCGGCAGCAGGAACGGTTATTTACCTGAGAAATAAAAGTCCCAGATAGCCGGCGTTGAGCTACTTACAATTTCTGTCAGTAAATCTATCCGCAGAAAGCAACCGGAAGGAACAAACAGAAGTGGCCTCTTTCAGCTAAGAGCTGACAGCTAAAAGCTTTCCATGAAACCCGCGGAGCAGGTCGGCTGTTTTCATCCGTTTTTTACCTGAAAGCTGCAGGTCTGTCAG
>JBFXKJ010000060.1:0-16604 GCA_050173895.1 Mangrovibacterium sp.
CGGTCAACACAACCCGGAAATGATTTTTGCCTGGGAACAGGATGGTGTGAACACGCAGGGAGCCGTGGGAACTACCTTTATCATTCAGTCATCCAGCGATCCCACCTACATTCCGTCAGCAGTTTATCACGCCTTGCCAAGCAATCCCGACTGGAACGGCAACAGGGCCAGAAAGCAGTTCATGAATATCCTGGTCGATACCCTGGCTACTTACGGAAATGTACCTGTTCCAAAAACTGATCCTGAATTTTCCCAGAGCAAGGACCAGCGGGTATATCTGAAAATGAAGAAGAGCATGAATATTCCGAGCGCATCCTCCAGCGGCGACTATGGGATCGGAGTCTATAAATTCACTGCAAAGAACTCCGATGGTTCTCTTCCCGCCAATTACAATGAGGCATACGCCTGCACTGATTTCCCGGTTTTCAGGCTGGCTGACGCATACCTGATGCGCGCCGAAGCGTTGCTCAAAACTGGCAATCCCGGAACCGCCGTCACCGACGTGAATAAAATTCGCGAACGGGCATACGGCAGCACCGAGGGAAACATCACGGCAGCCCAGCTTACCGAGCAATTCCTGCTGGACGAGCGCGGCCGTGAATTTTACTATGAGGCCCAGCGACGTACTGATCTGGTCCGCTTCGGAAAATTCACAAACGGAAACTATAACTGGGATTGGAAGGGCGGCACCCACGACGGAACAAATACCGACCCCCACCTGAACATCTTCCCGATTCCGGGAGACGAAGTTTCGGCAAATCCGAATATCAAACAAAACACTGATTATTAAACCATCAAATCAGCGACAATGAACACAAAATCAATCCTATATTTGTTCCTCGCCGGAATCACAGGACTTCTGTCTTCCTGTGAAAAGGATGAAGAAAAAGTATTCCTGTTGGATGATCCGGCCGCACCGGCTCTCGTAACGGTACCCGACCTGACCCTGCGCAGGGCAGATGCTACTAAAACGCTCGAGTTCACGGGCACTCCGGTGGAACCGGGCTTCCAGGCCTCAGCAACCTACTTTCTTGAAGCCTGCGCCTCAGGAAACAATTTCGTCAATGTAACGGCCATTGCTTCCGGCATCCAGGATCAGTCTTTTAAATTGTCCGTGAGTGAATTGAACGGTCTGCTTCTCAAGAATTTCCCTGCCGATCAGGCTTCACCGGTCGATTTTCGCATCAGGGCAGTCCTGGTCAGAGATGCAGGGACCGGCGTCAGCCCGCTCAGCTATAATTCAGAGATCAAAACGGCCAATGTGACTCCCTATGGGTTGCCGAGGCTCGACCTGACCGGCTCCGGTACCGAACAAAAAATTGAATCGGCTGCAGGTGACGGAATATACAAAGGAACGGTCAAACTCGATGCCGGCAAGCCATTTACCCTGCGCGACCCGGATACCAACACGGTTTATGGAGCCAGCGGCTCCGCGCTTGCTGTAAACGGCGATCCGATCAGCGTGGAAACAAACGGATGGTACAACCTGGAGGCCAATATCAATACCCTTTCCTATAGCCTCAATCCTTATCAGGTAGGTGTGGTGGGCCAGTTCACCGGCTGGGGAGGCAATCCCGATCATCCGATGGAATATGACGGCGACAAAGGATACTGGTACATCACCCTTGATCTTCCTGCCGGACCAATGAAATTCAGGCTAAACAGCAAATGGGATGTCAACTGGGGCCCTGGCTCAACAACCGACCTGCCGGCTAACGGGGGAACGCTCTCCCTGCCAAACAGCAGCGGCGATATTAATATCACGGGTGCAGGAAACTACACCATTCACCTGACAATCAACGGCAGCTCAGGTTCTGTAACATTCATCAAAAACTAATTCCAATAACATGAGACCTATATTTCTATCCCGTATATTTCTTGCCTTTATTACCGGAGCAATCTTAACGGCCTCCTGTACGGAAGATATTTCGGATGTCAGGCTGGATCCCAAACTCGCCACCACACAATCGTCGAATGTAACCTCTGAATCGGCAATTGTCGTTGGCTTTGTCGCAGCCCAGGGAGATGGTTTTACTGAAAAAGGCATTTGCTACGGAACACAGCCCGGCCCGACAACTGCCGATGGAAAAGCTGCCTATTCCGGGAACGAAAAAACAGCCGCTTTTACCGTGACGATCACGGGCCTGAACTATGCAACCAAATATTATGCAAGGGCTTATGCCATCTATGACGGAGAAACAATTTACGGAGAGGATCAGACCTTTACCACCCTCCCGGTTGTTCCGACGCTGACAACAGCAGCCATCACGGAAATTACAGGTAACTCGGCAAAAGGAGGCGGTGATGTGACCGTTGCCGGAGGAGCCGAGGTAACTGCAAGAGGAGTTGTTTTCGGTACCGAACCCGGCCCCACTGTCTCAAACAGTAAAACAGAAGATGGGGAGGGATTAGGTGCCTTCCAGAGCACACTCTCCGGCCTGCTGGGAAATACGAGCTATTATGTACGGGCCTACGCCACAAACAGCGCAGGAACCGGCTATGGTCCGGAAGTTTCCTTTAAAACGCCGGTCGACATGCCCGTTGTCGTTACAGCTCCCGTTACCGATATCACAAAAGTATCGGCTGTTCTGAACGGGGAAGTGACCTATGATGGTGGCGGCGAAGTAACTGCCAGGGGACTGGTATGGAGTACAAATGAAAACCCAACCGTCAGCGATCAGAAAATCGAGGTCGGGACAGGAACAGGCGTATTCAGCAGCGAACTCGCCGGACTGACCAAGTTCACCAGCTATCATGTGCGGGCATTCGCAACCAACAGTGCCGGCACTGCTTACGGGAACGACGTTCAATTCACAACTCTCGCCGATATCACCAAGTTCTGGGTGGTGGGCGATTACAACGGCTGGGATAACAGCGATAACGCCCTCTATGTGATCTCCACACCCACCAGCAATGGCATGGCCGAGGGATATATCTACCTGAAAAGCGGCGGTATTAAACTGGTCACGGACCACAGTTGGGACGATGCCCACACCTACGGTGATGACGGCACTGGAAAAAAATTAACCAACCCCGGCGGCAATATTGCAGTGCCGGCAGATGGCTACTACCTCATCAAAGCCAGCCAGGAAGACATGACCTACTCGCTCACTTTAACCAACTGGGGCGTGATCGGTGATGCAACTCCCGGCGGCTGGGGCGATGAAACTGCGCTGACCTATGATCAGACTTCCGCTACCTGGAAGGGAGTTATCCATCTGACCGCCAAGGAATTCAAATTCAGGGCGAATCACAGCTGGGATTACAATTACGGAAGCTCTGCCGGAGACGAGACGCTGAATGCCGGCGGTGATAACATACCGGTTGACACGGAAGCCGATTACCACATCGTGCTCAACCTGAGTCATCCCAATGAATATACATATCAGGCAAACCGCTGGGGCGTGATCGGATCGGCAACAGCCGGAGGTTGGGACACTGATCAAAACATGACCTGGGATGCGGCCAACAATGTCTTTACCGCAACCATCCCCCTGACCGCCGGAGAATTTAAATTCAGGGCCAACGATGGCTGGGATGTGAATTATGGCGATACGGGTGCGGATGGCACGCTGGAACCGGGCGGCAACAACATTGCCATTGCCGAAGCAGGCAATTATACCATCAAACTCGATATCGAACATGGAACTTACAGCATTGTAAAGAACTGATCAGCGGCACATGGCCTGCTTAAAAGAAACGGCCTTCATCATGCCTCAACAGGTTTGATGAAGCCGTCCCTGACCAGCAATCCAATAGGTTGAAGCAATCTGCCGGATCATTATCCGTGCAGATTGCTTCATTTCCTCTCCCGGCACTGTGAGACATCCCGAAAATGACGCCGGATACATAAGACGGGTAAAACTGAAAGTATGAGTATATGAAACGATATTTTTCCCACTTACTGATTGTTCTCTTTGCATTGATAGTCCTGCCGGCTTGCAATGACGACGACAATGATAAACCCGGCAGCGGGAACAATCCCCCAACGGAGCAGAAACGTCCGGCAGGCGTTCGCGACGGCATCAATTATACCGCCGATCCTGCCTCCGTCACGCTTTCACTTTTTGCTCCCGGTAAGGAAAAAATTTATGTGATCGGCGACTTCAATAACTGGCAAATCAGCGAGGATTACCTGATGAAAAAAGACGGCGATCACTTCTGGCTGAAACTGACCAACCTCGTCCCCCAAAAGGAATATGTGTTTCAATACCTGATCGACGGCGGCATCCGTGTGGGTGATCCCTATACTGAAAAGATCAGTGACCCGTGGGATGACCAGTATATTCCCGAGAATGTCTATCCCAACCTCATCAGTTATCCGGCAGGGAAAACCGAAGGGAGGGCTTCAGTGTTGCAAACCGGACAAACCGCCTACACCTGGCAACATACCACTTATTCCGTTCCGCAAACGGAAGATCTGGTTGTTTACGAACTGCTCATCCGCGATTTTACCGATGAAGGCACTTATCAGGCAGTGACCGCAAAACTTGACTACCTGCAGCAACTGGGGGTAAATGCGGTCGAACTGATGCCTTTTAACGAGTTTGAAGGAAACAGCAGCTGGGGATATAACCCTTGTTATTATTTCGCGCCTGACAAAGCCTACGGCACCAAAAACGACCTGAAGAACCTGATCGATGCCTGCCACCGGCGCGGCATGATCGTGATCCAGGATATCGTACTCAATCATGCCTATGGCACTAATCCCATGGTGATGATGTACTGGGATAAGGTGAACAACCGGCCTGCAGCGAACAATCCCTGGTTCAATCAGGTTTCCCCCAACACCAGCTACTCATGGGGTTTTGATTTCAACCATGAAAGCAGCTACACGAAACAGTTTGTTGACAGCGTGACGGCCTACTGGATGACGGAATACAAAGTCGACGGTTTTCGCTTCGACTTTACCAAAGGTTTTACCAACACCTCAGGCGACGGCAGCGCCTATGACGCTTCCCGGATCGCCATCCTGAAACGAATGGCTGACCAGGTGTGGCGGGTAAATCCGAAGGCCATTGTAATTCTGGAACACTTTGCAGACGTTTCGGAAGAAAAGATCCTTACGGCCTACAAAAACGGCATGCTGGTCTGGGGAAATGCCAACTACAATTTCAATGAAGCCACCATGGGCTATCATGAAAACGGAAAATCCGACTTCTCATGGGCTTCCTGGCAAAAAAGGGGCTTTTCAAAACCCGGCCTGGTGGCCTACATGGAAAGCCATGACGAGGAGCGGCTTATGTATAAAAACCTTACTTACGGCGCATCTTCCGGAAGCTATTCCGTGAAAAACCTGTCGACAGCGCTGGATCGGAACGCCATGGCCGCCACCTTCTTTTTCTGCCTCACAGGTCCTAAAATGATCTGGCAATTCGGCGAACTGGGCTATGATATTTCGATCGATCAGAATGGACGTACGGGCGAAAAACCGGTGAAATGGGACTACTTCGCCGACCCCGGCCGCAAAGCGCTTTTTGATGTGTATGCGGAGATGATCCGCCTGCGCGATCAGTACCCGGTCTTCAGCTCCGGCGTGGAAACGCTGAATTTGGGCGGTGAACTGAAAAGCATTCAGTTGAAGCTGGACAATCACCACATCACGCTGGCCGGGAATTTCGGATTGACCCGGCAAACGATGAACGTGCCGTTTCAGCATACCGGCACCTGGTATGAGTTTTTCAGCGGCGCCACGCTCAGCGTTGGCTCCACTCCGGCAACTGTCCCGCTCAACCCGGGGGAATACCGCCTTTACTCGGATGTGGACCTGCAGTAACACCAATGAATCCGCCCGGTCACCGGAAGCTTGCAGGTTTTCGGCCGCTGCGCCTTGTCGAAAAGTAAGAACCCAATCAAACAGATAAAAGGCCCGGAGAATTCTCTCCGGACCTTAAAACTAAGCTCAATTCTTCACCGCGGCACTCAATAGCCGGGGTTCTGTACCAGTTTATCGTTCCGGTTGATCTCGTCCCGGTGAATCGGGAGGAAATAACCTTTATCCTTCCACTGGCGGGCTTCGCGCGATGAAAGGTCAGCACGGGTGTACTTGTAATTGTAGATCGCCTCATCATACTTGTAAATCGCCTGTTTCGGGACTCCGGGTTTCAGGGTGGCCACGATGTTGACCCCATGCAGTCCGATGATTCCCGGCGTTTGCGGAGCAGTCATCCAGCGGCGCACATCCCAGTAACGCTGTTCTTCGAAGGCCATCTCGATGCGCCTTTCGTGCCGGTAGATGTTCCGGAGTTCCTCCTGGCTGGTTGCTGTTACCGGAGGCAGCATGGCCCTTTCGCGGATCCGGTTCAGCCAGGTCACCGCTTCGCCGGTTTCACCCAACTCAATACAGGCCTCGATATAATCGAAAACAATCTCGGTGTACCGGATAAACACCCAGGGAACTTCTGCCTTTTCGGTCTGCCCGTCAATGTTCGGGTCGATGAATTTCTTCAGGTAATATCCGGTAAAGGTACCGTTCCAGGTTTCACCCCTTCCCGTGCGGGTATCCATCCCCTGCCAATAGGCATCGATTTTGGTTTGTGCCGGATCGGTCTGGTACTTTCCCGTCTGGATCTGTCCGTAAGGATCGTAAACAGCATAATCGCCCGGGCGTGGACGCCATTGCATCCCGTCGTACATGATCGATGCATAGAAGCGTGGCTCCCGGTTCTTGTAAGGGAAGGCCGTATGCAACGGGTTACTCCAGCTAAAGGCGGTTCCGTCAATCATGGAATAGTCGTCGACCAGTTCCTGGATAGGCACATTCCCGCCCCAGAGGTGATAACCGCAGGGCCCGTTGAACCTGGCCGGCCAGTTTCCGCTTTCATCCTTAGTATCGATAAAATAACGGGCAAAGATCGTTTCCTCATTATCCGTGAGGAAAAACTCCTGAAACTCCGTAGCCCGCTCTTCGACGGTGGCACCGGTGAACTCGGCCAGTCTGTGTCCAAAGCCATTGGTTATTAACGGCATGGCTGCCTCCTTCACTGCGGTCCAGCGCTCCTGCCTCGACCCGTTCGTGTAGAACAGCAGGTCTTTTTGTGCATAATTGCCAAGTTCGGCCGATTTGGCTGATGCGGCGGCCTGATCGTGCAGATCACTGGCTGCATCAGTCAGCACACGCACTTTCAGCGCCAGGCAGGCGGCATAGGTAGCCCGCCCTTTGGGTGTATTGTCAAAATGAAAATCCTTCAATAATTCAGCAGCCTGATCAATATCGCTGACAATCTGATCGATGCATTCGGTGTACGTATTCCTGGGCACCGTGTAGTCGGTCTGTTCCATCGTATACAGATCGGTGATAATGGGAACACCCCCGTAACCGCGGGTGAGCCGGTGCATAAAATAAGCGCGAAGGAAGTATGCCTCCCCCTTCAGTTGCATTTTAATTTCTTCGTCAAAGGTTGCCTCGTCAATATGCAGGATAAAATCATTGCAACCCCTGATGTTCCGGTACAGGCGGCCCCACTGGTGGCCGCTGCGCTCACTTTCACGGAACCAGCCAAGGTCCGTTTCATTGTAAGCCGCCTCATTCGACATTTTCTGCCCGTAATTGTGAATGAACAGGGATTCGTCGGTCACTGACGACTGCATGGTTTCGGCAAAACCGGCATCCTGGAAAGTAAAGTAAATATCAAACATGTAGGCCTGGGCCAATCCGGCATCCTGCCAGATCGCGTCGGCCGTGATCTCCGTGAGCGGATCGGTATCCAGAAAACTCGTATCGCAGGAGGGAAAAACAAGCAGTGTTGCTAAGGCTGTTGTCAGGACGGCATATTTTACATTTCGCTTCATAGTCGGTAAGATTAAAAGGTTAAGGTGAAACCGAGGTTAATAACGCGTGGCTGGGGATAGTACTGCCCGCTGTCGGACGTGCTCTCCGGATCGATGTCCTCGGCCGGAGTGATTGTAAACAGATTCAGACCGTTGGCATAGATACGCAGGTTGTGGATCCCTGTTTTTGCCAGCAGCTCCTTTGGAAGATTGTATCCGATCTCCACGTTTTTCAGCCGGATGTAATTCGTCTTTTGCATCCAGTACGTGTTATTGCCGGCATTTCCTCCGCCCCAATAGTCGCCGCCGCGGTCGAACGCACGCGGATGCTCGCTGCTGGGATTGTCGGCGGTCCAGTGATTGTCGGCAAAATTTTTCAGGTAGTTGCCGATCGTGCCTGATTCGGTGAACAGACGGCCCCATGATCCGGCTGCCCCCTGGAACAGGATCGTGACATCAAAATCCTTATACTGGGCAAAAATATTCAGACCACCGTTAAATTTGGGCTGACGGTTCTTGTCGAAACGCTTCTGGTCGTCTGCGGTAATATGCTCGTCGCCATCCAGGTCCTTAAATTTTATATCTCCCGGTTTTAGGCCATCATCGTTGGTGATGTCATAAACCGGCCGGTTCGGATCGTTGATCTCCTCCCAGTCTTTGAAAACACCGTCGTAAATGTAATACAGGCCGGTTTCCATCGGATGCCCGGTGGAACGCTGCCAATCGGGAGCTCCCGGAGCTTCATCCCAGAAAACGATCTTGTTTTTGGCATATCCTCCATTCACGGAAATACTGTATGTGAATTCATTGCCGATCTTGTCGTTCCAGTCAAATTTAAAGTCAAAGCCTTTGTTATCCACCTTGCCGATGTTTTCGGCCGGAAGCGTAAGTCCCGTTGTTTCCGGAACAGAGGCATTCCGGCGCCAAAGGATATTGCTCCGCTTATTATAAAAACCTTCCAGCTCGAACGAAAGCTTGTTAAAAAGGCGGCCTTCAAGACCGACGTTATAGTTGTTGGCCACCTCCCAGGTAATGTTCGGGTTCGGGAACCGCCCGATCCGGAGACCCTTCACGTCCTCTCCGTCAACGATGTAACCCCACTCAAAATAGTAGGTTGAGAGATACTGATACTCCTGCAGTTCGTTTTCAAACCAGATCTGGTCGTTCCCCAACTGACCCCATGACCCTCTGAGTTTCAGGTAGTCCATAAAGCGGATGTTTTCTTTCCAGAAATCCTCATTGGAGATGCGATAACCCAGCAACACGCCCGGGAAAAATCCAAAACGTTCGTTTTTGGGAAACATGTAGGAACCATCGTAACGCCATACAAATTCGGCCAGGTAAGTTTCTTCATAGTTGTAGCTGACACGCCCAAAGTAGTTCAGCCGCGCCCGCTCCCAGGCTGAACCGCTGTTGGTCTTTTCCTTATCCCCTCCTGCACTCAGGGTCTGGATCAGGGAAGAAAGGTAATACTTCCGCCTTGCATCGAAATACTCATTTTCGGAGGTTTCCCGTTCCGAGCCGGCCAGAATGTTGATGTTGTGCTTGCCGATCTTTGTTTCGTAACTCAGCACGCCGCTGAGCAACAGGTTGCTTTGATCTTCCGAGCCCATCGTAAGCTGCGGCTGATCGATATTTGGGCCGCGTAAGCCTTTTTCCAGTTTAGGAGTTTTACCGTCTTCTTCGTATGTTTTCCCGTCCCAGGTGTACAGGTACCAGGGAGTGATGAACGCTTTGGTATGCTTAATGTATTTGTCCCAGGCAATTGAGCCGGTAAATTTTAAGCCTTTGATCCAGGGTTGCGTAATCTCGACCTTCGCATTGGTCTGGAAATAATACCGCCGGTCACGGTTATATCCGGTGGCGTTGGTTGTGGTGACCACAGGATTGTCGCCGTACTCCTGGTCCGGACCAGGCAGTCCGTTTGGCCAGAAGGCCGGATCGGTAGGCCGGCCACGCGATACAAAACGGAAGATATCGCCTGCACTTCGCATGGGGAAATTCCGGTTCTCCTGCCTGCCCGCGATATCGATTTGCGTGTTGATATACTTGTTGATCGTGGCGTCGAGGTTCACACGCAGGTTATACTGCTTGTAACCTGTCGCCGAATTCCTGTAATATGCATCTTCATTTTTATAGCCGAAGGTGGTAAAATACTTCATGTTGTCGGCTCCGCCCTGCAATTGCAGGGAATGATGCGATTGCGGCGACCAGGTCTTGAACACTTCGTCGTACCAGTCGGTGTTTGGGTGGCCCCAGGGATCGGATCCGTCCCTGAACTTCTGAATGTCTTCCTCGCTGTAACGCGGCGTATAGTGTTCATCGATATTGTAATCCGGATCCGTAGCCGGATTCTTCATCACCGAATTGTATTCCAGTTCATTCATCATGGTCGCAAATTGCGCGGCATCAGCCATTTTAGGGTAAGTCGTCGGCTGTGCCCATCCCTGATTAAATGAATAGTTGATCGTCGGTTTGCCCAGCTTCCCGCGTTTGGTGGTGATCAGAATGACCCCATTGGCAGCTCTGGCCCCGTAAATAGCGGCTGACGCATCTTTGAGGATCGACATATTCTCAATGTCGGCCGGGTCCAGTCGTTCCAGTCCGCCGGTACGGGCGGCAACCCCGTCAATCACCACGAGCGGATCATTGTTTCCCAGCGTGTTGGAGCCCCGGATCCGGATCGTCGACCCATCATAACCAGGCTCTCCCGATCTCTGCATCGTCACCACGCCTGACATCCGCCCGGCGATCGCGTTTGAAAGGTTCATCGCCGGCGATTTTACCAGTTCGTCGCCCTTCACGGTCGCCACCGATCCGGTGACGGTCTCCTTTCGCTGAACGCCATAACCAACCGCCACAACCTCTTCCAGGCCGATCGCTTCCGACTTCAGGCTGACGTTGACCGTGGTCTGCCCGCCGACCGGCATCTCCAGTGTTTTCATACCCACGAACGAAAATACCAGGACCGCATCGGACGGAACATTGGGAAACGAATAATTCCCTTGCTGATCAGTGATGGTCCCTTGCGGCGTCCCTTTTATTACCACAGTGGCACCGGGAATCGGTTCACCGTCATCACCCACCACTTTGCCCCTGACAGCCTTTGACTGCTGAAAACCCACCGGTGGTGCTTCTCCGCTCCTGGGCTGAATGATAATTTGCCTGTTAATAACCGTATAGCCCACATCTCCTTCCTTAAACAGCAGATCAAGGATCTCCTCTACCGGCCGGTCTTTCACATTGAGTGACACCTTCCGGTCCACATCGATCAGTTTGTTGTTGTACAGGAAATAAAAGTCAGACCGGCTCTCAATTTCATTCAGGACCTCCCTGACTTTCACATCAGTCAGTGAAAAGCTGAGTTTCGTGCTCTGAGAGTACGTGTTATCAGCGATTACCTGAAAAAAAGACAGCAGAATCAAAAATAACGTCAATCTCATCATGAGTAAAACTTTTGAGAGGGGCAGATAAATTCCCCCTTCTCTGTTAAAAAACAGTTTTTTTTCCATAATTTTGGTTGATTTACAATTACTAAATCTGGATCAATATTGCTATGTTGGTTCATCTGAAAAGGAATGTTGCCGCATTCCTTTTCTCTTTTTGTCCATTTCTTCTGTTATATTTTCATTTTCGTCACGTTTTTTTTGTTTCTCCATTTTCAATAGGGAAGCGGAGGCTTCTCCTGGCTGTAAAGTTTCACTGTTTGCCTTCCGAGCGTCCCGTCCGGTCTCCTCCCGCGTTCAGCCACCGAATAGCTGATAGGGGCCGACAACTCCAGGAAACGAAGTACCTGTTCAAGTGTTTCATTCTCAAAGGTGGCCGTATAGGCATACTGTTCAATTTGTTTATCGACAACCTGAATATCGATATTATACCATCGCTCCAGCTTCGCGATTACCACATTCATCGGATCATCACGAAACATCAGTTTCCCCGATTTCCAGGCAATGTGCTTTTCGGGATCGGTCACCCTGCGGATCATTGTTCCGTCTGTTTTTGAAAATCCGACAAGTTCTCCCGCACTCATTTTCAGAGGACGGCCTCCACTCTCCGGTCCGACCGTCACCGCACCCTCCACCAGGACTGTACTCACCAGTTGTTCTTCCGGATAGGCCTGGCAGTTAAACTTTGTCCCGGTAACCTCGATCTCCACACCTCCGGCATGAACTTTAAAAGGCCGGTGATGATCCTTCGCCACCTCAAAATAAGCTTCCCCCTCCATGTATACCTCCCGGGTACTGCCCGGGTAAACCGGATAGCGGATACTGCTTCCTGAGTTCAGCCAGACCTTCGATCCGTCGGGCAAAACCAGGCTGGAACGCATACCCGGAGGGCTCTCGGTGAGCTGGTATACGGAAGACATGATTTCTGATTTTTTTTCCTGGGCCAGATAAAACCAAACGGAGGCGACGAGCAGGGGCAGGAATAAAACGGCAGCGACCTTCTGAAGCAGGACCACCAGCCGGGACCTCTCTGCAAAAAGCTTTCTGGAAACGTGATGAAATGCCTTATTCTCATTAATGCCCTTCATCTTTTCAATCAGAGACATCGCCTCATCCACCTTTTTCAGGTCGCCAAAATACCTGCGGTTGTCCTCAGATTGCCGAAGCCATTCATCAAAGGCTTTCCTTTCCATCTCGTTTAGTTCGCCGAGGAAATAACGGGCCAGCAGCCGCTCTTGTTGTTCATCCATTTGCTCCATTTTGTTCCTGTCACACTCAATGGACGTACAACAGAGATGAAACACGTATACCGGTTGAAAAAATTATTTGGAAAGCAGTCCGCAAATGACCAGGATCAGATAAAAATACTCCCGTAGTTCGGTGCGCAGGATCTTGAGGGCATGACTGATCTGAGTTTCCACTGTCCTTGCGGAAAGCTGAAGTTCCCGGGCAATGTCTGCAGTTTTCATGTGCCGGTAGCGGCTCATCAGAAAGATCTCGCGACACCTTGGAGGAAGCTTGTCAATCGCCTGATTGATCATTTCACTCAATTCGCTGAATGTATAAAAACCCTCTTCCAGGCCGGGATCATTCTCCCGCAGATACTCCCGGTAACGGTCCCGGACCTGCTGGCTGCGGATCAGATCGATACTCCTGTTCTTTACGGCAGTTCCCAAATACGACCTCAGCGAATCGATCTGCAGACGCTTCCTTTCTTCCCACAGCTTCATGAAGACAGTCTGGACAATGTCTTCCGACATTTCCGTGTCGCGGATGATGCGTTCTGCATAAACAACCAATCCGGTATAATAAAACTTAAAAATTAACTCAAAGATCCTCCTGTCGTCCTGCTGCAGCTGAACAAATAAAAATTTTTCATCGATAAGACCGCCTGGGCGCATATACAAATATAATCTTTAGTTCTATAAATATGAACCGGACCCGGTCCCTGACCTGAATCTATAATTTTGATAATCAGAAAAAACCTTCATAAACCACAAAACCTTTCACGAATAAAAGGAACTTATCCGCAGATCTATTTATTGTCCGACTGATCGTTTTCTGCCAGACAATTAAAATTAACAATAATCTGCAATAAAAAAAGACCTGCTTGCGCAGGCCTCTTCAAATGATTGCTTTTCCCGGACCCGATGGTCTCCCGGTAACAAAGGCTTTGCTATTCTCCGATCCTGATCTCCCTCGACATGGCAATCGCTTCCCTGTAAACTGCACTGACACTGCAGTATTTCTCCTCGGAAAGCTGAATGGCTTTCTCCAGCTTTTCGAGTGGAAGATTCTTGCCCTTGAATTGATAGATCACCTTCATTTTCTCGTATTTTTTCGGATGTTCTTCGGCCAGTTCACCTTCCACAAGTACATGAAATGATTCAGGAACAATTTTCATTTTCGCCAAAATAGAAATGACATCCATCCCTGTACAACCCGCAAGCGCGGCCAACATGAGCTTTTTGGGACGTGGCCCCAGGTCGTCACCTCCGTTTTCCCCGGCCGCATCCAGGATCATCCGGTGCCCGTCCAT
This sequence comes from Mangrovibacterium sp., assembly GCA_050173895.1. Lineage (GTDB taxonomy): Bacteria > Bacteroidota > Bacteroidia > Bacteroidales > Prolixibacteraceae > JBCFBK01. The sequence continues at coordinate 13,756 of JBFXKJ010000060.1, forward strand.
TTCCGTTTCAAAGGCAAGGTTCTGTTTCCAGGTGAGATCAACAATATGCTTCATAAGAATTGCTTTTTTTTTACAAACATACAAATATCTAAATAAATAGTTTTACCGGGAAAAATGTTCATCGTATCTTTAAGAATTCTTTTCGAAAGAATGCTTAATTTTAAAAAAACCAGGGTAAATGAGAAGCTCCGTCAAAAGGCCCACTGAAGAAGAAAGTAATCTGTCTGGATTTCAGTTGTTCAGGAAACTCACAGAAAGTGAATTTGCCCAGCTCAATTATGAAAAAACCAGTTCGCTTTACAAAAAAGGAAGCATTATTTACAGGGAAGGAAGCCGGCTCACCGGATTTTACTGTGTGAACAGAGGGATTATAAAAATATTTAAAACGGGAATGGATGGAAAGGAGCAAATTATCCGTTTTGCGAAAAGAGGCGAAATCATTGCTTACCGTTCGTTGTTGAGCCAGGAACTGGCCTGTACCACTTCGAAAGTACTGGAGGAGGCGGTCCTTTGTCACATCCCCTATCAGACGCTGATTTATCTGATCCAGCACAACTGGGAGTTTTCCCATCACATGCTGCAAATCGTGTGCAAGGAATTAAGGGAAGCCAACGATTTCATCACCGACATAGCCCAGAAAACCGTCCGTGAGCGCCTGGCAGAAATCCTGTTGCTGCTGAAGGACAATTTTGAACTGGACCAGGCAAGGACCCTGCAGATTTCACTGACCAGGGAAGAACTGGCCAATATGATCGGGACCGCTACCGAAAGTGTGATCCGGCTCTTATCTGAATTTAAGCAGGATAAGCTGATCGAACTGCAGGGAAGGAAAATTAAGTTGTTGAATATTCCCGGACTGACAAAAGTCGCGAATCTGTAAGCTATGCGGATGCTCAGCTATTCAGCTGCTCAGACACAGGAATGATCTGACGATGGTCACCTGCTGATCCAGTCCTGTGGATTCAGCTTTTGGTTTTCTTTCCATATCTGAAATTTCAGGATCGTCTTGTTATCATCACCGGCATCGGTGAAAATTGTGCCGATTTCCTGCTTTAGGGACACTTTCTGTCCCGCCTTGACAAATACCTCCTTCAGGTTGGAATAAACCGTTAAAAACGATCCGTGACGGATAATTACGGCCATATTCCCTCCTGATATGGCAAACACACGGCTCACCTCACCGGCAAATACCGCCCGGGCTTTTGTTCCCCGTTCTGCGGAAATATCGATCCCGTTATTTCTGACAGTGATTTGTTTCAGAACGGGGTGGGGGTGAACCCCAAAACGTTCGGTGATGATCCCCCTGTCAACCGGCCACGGGATCCTTCCCTTGTTACCGGCAAAGTCGGCTGCCAGGATCCTTTGTTCAGGCGTCAGCTCAAATGCCGCTTTCCCGGCGGTTGTTTTTTTGGTCTCTTCCTGCAGCATCTTCTCAATGGCACGGTTGAGTTCATCCTGGACCTTTTCCTGCTCCCTCAGCTTCTTCCGAAGGTCCTGCTGCTTTTGGCGCAGCGAGGCAACCGAGCGGTTTTGTTCGGCCTTCTCCTTTTCCAAAAGTGCATTTTCCTGTTGCTTGCTCCTTAAGAGCCGCAGTTTATCCTGTTTTTTTTTCTCCAGTTGAGCCGCCTTTTCCCGGATCAGGTCCGACAAGGCCGCGATCACCTCCAGTTGTTTTTTCCTGTACCGGGTGTACTCGCGCATATACAGAAGCCTCTTGTAAGCCTGGTTTAAACTTTCTGACGATAAAAGGAATACCAGCAGATCGGTACTGCTTTTGCTTTTTTGAGCCATCTGAACCATCGCCGCATATTCTTTTTTCAGTTCGCTCAGGTCGTGTTGGAGCATGCTGACCACTTCCGTATTTTCGGAGAGGTAATAGTCCAGCATCACATATTCGGCGTTCATGCTCTCAATCAGGGTCCTCCGGTTTTCAATCTGCCGGCTGATCAGGTTTAATTTATTCAGCGAAACCCGTTCATTCTTTCTGGCTTCTTCCAGCAGGCCGGAGGTAAGGCGGATTGCCTTTTCCGCGCTTTCTTTTTTGGAACGCAACTCCGACATGGACTGCCCGAAACAGCTCATCACCAGTGCGGTCATCATCACTCCCAAAAAAAAGCGTCTCATGAAGTTTGCAGATTTTATCAGGTTCGTTTATTCATTCGTGGCCCTTTTGTTATCGCTGTTTTACCCTTTTATACCGGTCCGGTATCTTAAAACTGACCTGCTGTCCTTCCGGCAAGGCGGAGAATTTACTTAGCTTTAACTTCAGAGCCATATAATCACCGGGACCTCTGAACCGAATCTGAATGTCAGACGGATAAAGCTGATTATCGATTGGCTCAAAACCTGAAAACCGGATATCCAGATTCCGGTTCTCGGAATAGTCGTCCAAAACGATCCTCCGGATCCTGAAAAGTACCGGATCGATGTACAACGATTGGATAACCGTACTCTCATCCTCTATTCTCCTGAGGTAACGTTCAATCCGCTCTTCCTTTCTTTTTCGTTCTATCTTTTCCAGTTTGCGGCTTCTCTGCGACTGAAGCACATACATACCCGAGTCAATATACGAAATAAACTCCCTCAGATCCTGATCCTTCGGATCCTGATCCCGGTAGGCAAAAATATCATTGGCCAGGATTGACTGGATCACGTCAAAATCGACATTCGTATTAAAAAACCGGTTCAGGGAACTGTAATCGTTTATGGAATATGTTTTTTCAAAATAATTGATCATTTTGACGCTGTCGGGCGTGAGCATCAGCCTGGCTACTGGCAGGTTAATCTTGCTAATGGAGACTACGAGATATTTGTCTTTCTCCGCCTCAAGATTAGCCCTGAAAGAAGTT
>JBFXKJ010000061.1:0-16546 GCA_050173895.1 Mangrovibacterium sp.
CGTGTAGTCAGAAAAATGCCTGAGTGACAGCTTCGGTGTGCCGTCTTCCTGAAGCAGGCCCATGTAAAAATGCCGGTAATACGATGACCCCTCGGCTTCGCGGTGGCGCGTCGTGGCAATCCAGGTCTTGGGCAGATCAAACAGGCTGTACCAGTGTATTCGCGGCGAGCGGGCGGTTAAAAGCCCGGCTGTGCGCAACAAGCCGAACTCCTGAACTTCCTCTGCTCCAAAAGAGGAAACCCCCACTTCCGTCACCCAAACCGGCAGATCGGTTACGGCCTCGATCTCCGCGATCTTTGCCGGCCATTCGTTGATGTTCCATAAATTCCAGTCGAGCGGGAAACCGTGCACGGCAACCGCATTCAGGTCGTCGAGCACACCCATGCCCTTCATGCGCGTGATGAAAGCCGGGTCAATGGGCGACATCCCGCCCAGCACCCGCGTAATGCCGGGATTTTCAGCCTTAGCTGCCTGGGCGGCGAGCTTCACCATTTTGGCATAAAGATGCCATTCCGGATCCACTTCGAAGTCCCAATGCGACTTATTGTTTGGTTCATTCCAGAAGTTCACTGCTTCAATCATATCGAAATTCGTTGCTTTTTTGAATGGGCGGCCGGAACAGAACACCGGCCGCCACACTGCTTAATCTTTAGGAATAATGTCTGAAGAAATAACTTATACAGGATGCGCTTTATTATCCACCCTGATCTTTTTAAGCAAGAACCATTTCATGACTGAAGAGACTTCTGTTAACTGGCGCCGGTAGGGCGCGACTCCTCACACGTTCAGCGACCAGCCATTGTGATACGTGTGGCGGATGTATTCTTCCGCGGCCTGAATCGCATTCAGGGTCAAAACCTTTGGTTCCTGGCCCGGCACACCGTTGGGTACTTTTAGCGTGTCGCTGTCGCTCAGATTGGTGATGCGCATGTTTTCGCCGTCCCACTGCAGCTTCCTGTTGAGGCTTTTCATCCGGACAGCCAGGTTGCCCATGACGACCATCTCGTTAAGGGGGCCGGCATATTCAAAGTTTGACAAAGGCAACACCCGCGAACCAGCCGGTTCCTTGCAGGCGCGGACGAAGTCCATCTCATGGCTCATCCCCACCCGCCGTAAACGGGCAGCCGGTTTCGGCAGATTTTTAAATTTTTCTTCCGGCAGAAGACGGTATTTTGCGCCATAGTTGCCGCAGATCAAAATGCCTTTTGAACCATGAAAGATGACGCCATTCATGCCTTCGCCCATTTCCACCCCGTCGGGCAATGAATCGGGACGTTTGGGAAGCAATCCGCCGTCGTGCCAGGTCACGCTCACCGGCGGCATTTTGAAAGTACCTTCCGCGGGCCGTGCCGGGAATTCATAGCGGATCATGGCTGCCACCGGGGCGCTTTCACTGTTGATTGCGGTGGAAGACGCTTCCACTGCCGACGGATGCCCAAGCTTCATGGCCGAGAAGACCACGTCGAGTACATGACAGGCCATATCGCCCAGGGCTCCCGTGCCGAAATCCCACCATCCGCGCCAGTCCCACGGATGATACATCCGGTGGTAGGGGCGCATCGCTGCAGGGCCGATAAATAACTCCCAGTCTATGTGTTCGGGGACCCACATTCCGGTCGCAGGCCGCATTAAGCCCTGCGGCCAGATCGGACGGTCAGTCCACGCATCTACGTGGGTCACCTCACCAATGGCGCCGCTCCAGATCCATTCGCATACTTCGCTGACATTGGGACTCGAATGGCCTTCATTTCCCATCTGGGTGACCACTTTATACTTCCGCGATGCTTCCAGCAGTGTCCGCGACTCATAGACCGAATGGGTCAGCGGCTTCTGCACATAAACATGCTTGCCCGACTGCATGGCTGCCAGTGCACAAATGGCATGGGTATGGTCGGGCGTGGCGATGACGACTGCATCGATGCTTTTGCCCATCTCGTCGAACATCTTCCGGAAATCCTTATACCGTTTAGCATTCGGGTAGGTGTCAAAACACTTTTTGGCATATTGCCAGTCGATATCGCATAAGGCGACCATATTCTCCGAGTTCATATTTCGGAGGTTCACTCCGCCTTTTCCACCAACGCCGATGCCCGCAATGTTTAACTTGTCGCTTGGTGCGACATGGCCCAGCCCGCTGACGGCATGGCTCGGAACGATGTAGAACAGACCTGCTGTCGCAGCCGATGTCCTGATGAACCGGCGGCGCGATAATGTATTACCCTTCATAGCTCCCGGATTTTGATGTTCCTGAACCAGATCAGCGCCTGTCCATGCTTTCCCTGAAAGCCGATATAGCCTTTGGTGGGCAGTTCGGCATATGGTTTCGGCAGCCATGACGGGATTTCGGATCCATCCGGATTTGTTTTTCCGGAGGTCCAGAGACTCATATCCATATCCGTAATTTTCTTTCCGTTCAGTGTGACCTGAATGTTTTTGCCCTTTGCGGTAATCTTCATCTTATTCCATTCGCCCGGCTTTTTGACCACCTGGAAGGCCGAAGGGGCAAGATGCCCGTATACCGCTCCGCACGAGCCGGTCGATGCAGCCTTTGCCGAGGGATTGCAATAATCGTCGTAGATCTGGATTTCAACGGCATTCGGGATCCAGTCTTTTTTGTCAGTGCAGTAAATGACCACTCCGCTGTTTGTGCATTTGTCGGTCTTAAACTCCAGGTCAAGTTCAAAATTTTCATATTCCTTGCTGGTCCAGATAGCCTGGTCGGCCGTGGCCGAAATCACCCCTTGTTTGTCGATCGACCACACGGAAGCGTCATAATCCGCGTTGGAGAGGTTTTCTGTGAAAAGTGGCTGCCAGCCTTTAGCCTTCTTTGCCTGTCCGAAAGAGAGGATGCTCAGGCATGCGCAGCACAGTAATAAAAAAGTCAGTTTTTTCATGCAATTCGATTTATTGGTGTCAGATTATTTTATTCAACCCTTCACGGGCTTGTCAATAAAATTAACGAATCTGCACCAATTTCGGACCATCATGGATGCATCATTTTGTCAACGACTTCAACAGAATGATGGAACAGGCTGGTTTTATGGCCTTAAAACGAAGATCCGATTTTGGTCCAATCCTTTTGAGGCATGCCCTGTAATTCTTTTAGTTCGTCGTACCTTTTGCGTAACTCGTCCAGTTTTTCACGATACTTCGGATCATTTGTCAGATTGACCGTTTCGTGCGGGTCGTGTTTGATATCGAAAAGCTCTTCGTACTGATGTTCGATGTAATTCATGTATTTAAAGTCTTTTGTCACCACACCCTCCACTCTGGGAATGCGCGGACTGCCCAGGAAGTAATGCTGATAAAAGAAATCCGTTCTTTCGGGTATTTTGTTTTCCATGACATCCATGAGATTTACACCCTGCGTGCCCGGGGGTACCGGAACACCTGCCATGGAGAGGATGGTCGGGGCAATATCAATATTTAAAGCAATTTGAGCCGCTTTATACTGTTTAATCTTATCCGGTAACTGAGGATCATAGATTAAGAGCGGCACACGGATCGATTCTTCGTAACCGTACCATTTACCCTCCATGCCATGTTCTCCCAGCAGCATCCCGTTATCGCCCATAAGGATGATCACCGTATTTTCGGCAAGGCTTAATTCTTCCAGTTTTTCCACCATTTTCCCGACCACATCATCGACCCCAGTAATTAAACGGTAATAGTTTTTTACATTTTCCTGGTATAACTCAGGCGTTCCAAAAAGACCTTTCCACCTGGCCCTTGCAAAATTTGTATCCGTTCGAAAGAAATCAGGGAATTTTTCCCAGTATTTAGGATCAGCGGTTACAGGCTGAGGGATGACAACATCTTTATAGTAATCTTTATATCGTGGCTGAATGACGTATTTGGGCGGATAACCATCCTGCTCATGCGGGGCTTTGAAACTTACGGAAAGGCAAAACGGGGCGTTACCGGCGAATTGATCTAAAAAGGTTTGAATGGCAGCGCCAATCGTATCGGTGTCATGGATCTCACGCCCGTGCTTATCGGTGGTAATATAATCGGGTTGACCCTTGCCTCCGGCCTCTGTATCCACCCAAAAGTCAAAGATGGAAGCGGGCGGATGGTGACCCACACCAAACTTTCCGATAAAACCGACCTGATATCCGGCTTTTTTCAGTAGTGGGGGATAGGTATTTCCCAATACCTCCGGGGAGAAGTCGGTGTTAAAATCGTGAATCTTATGACGCGACTCATATTGCCCCGTCAATATACTTGCCCTGCTCACACAGCAGATCGCTGTTGTGACATAGGCATTCTGAAACAAAACACCGGCCGAAGCCAGTTTATCCAGGTTGGGCGTTTGTATGACGGGATTACCCATGACTCCCAAAGCATCCCAACGTTGGTCGTCCGTTAAGATGAAAATAATATTGGGACGTTGTTTGGGCTCTGCTTTTACAGCAGAATAGCCCTGCAATGATGAAATGACTCCCATTGTCACACCACCAATCATTCCAAGTTTTGTGTTCATTTCAGTAATATTGAAAAGCAAAGTAAATAAAGTCCGATGAATTACACTCATTCTCAATTCAGATAACCAATTGACTGCAGGAAAGCATCGACTTTCGACAAAATATCCTCATGAAAAATTTTTTGATTGAAAAATCCATGTCCTTGATCTTCATAGAGGAAGAGGTCACAACGACCGTCAAGCGATTCAATTTTTTCCTTGAACAATTTCGCGGTGGATACGGGGATTAGCTTATCTTTTGTTCCGAGAAAGAAAACAGTTGGCGGAAATCCTTTTGTAATGTTGTGCAATGGTGAAAATTCAAGGTACCGTTCACCAATCCGATCGTATCCATACCCCTGTTTACTATTGTCAATCACGGGGTTAAACAAAACAAGCGCATTGGGCTTGGAGCTGATTCCCGGATCGTCACTTTCCTCGTTAATGGATTCGTTCGTATAACAGGCAGCTGCAAGATGCCCGCCTGCCGAACCACCTGACGCAACAATCCGTTGAGCATCAATCCCAAATCTTCCCGCATTTTTTCTCAGGTATCTTATTGCCGATTTAGCATCTTTCAGCGATTCAAACGGGGTCGTTCCATGACGCGTTTTCACCCGGTAATCAACCAATACGGAAAACATTCCCCTGGAAGCAAAATGTTCTGCAAAAGTTTTAAACTGGTTCCTGTTACCATCTATCCAACCCCCTCCAAAAAAGAACACAATAGCCGGATACCTTTCTGTTTTCTTGAAATTATCAGGTTTATATATCACCATACTGAGCCTTACCGTATCAACCCGCTTGTAGGTTTCTTCAACAGGAAGACGATCTGGCTGAGCAAAAGACTGGATTGAAAATAGCAGAGATACGCATAATACGCATAGGCTGTTCATCGTAGATATTCCGGATGCGACTTTCATTTCAGTTAGTTTTTAGATGCTGTTATTAAGACTGATTGTCGTACAAATTAAGATAAAATAAGTCTTTCCAGGTATTTCTTTGTATGGATAATATAATCTGTTTTAACCGCTGACAATTCACATTCAATAATCACATCTCCTTTAAAATTAATCCTTTTCAGAAATTCAATCACTTTGGGAAAATCAACGGTCCCTTCAGGGATGGGCATTTCTTTCCCCAATCGATATGGATCAGTGGGATAGGTACCATCTTTGGCATGAAGTGCCTTAACGTATTTTGACAATACGCGAAGGCCATCCAGCGGGTTGGATTTACCATACATGACCAGGTTTGCAAGATCGCAGTTCACAAATAGGTTCCCCGTACCAACATCCTCAATTGTTCTTAATAAGGTAATTGGGGTTTCCTGTCCGGTTTCAAAATAGAGATCAATTCCCTGCTTCAGTCCATACTCTCCCAGATTTTTCATGATCGCAATAAATTCGCTATAAAGAATATCCTGGGGATTTTTAGGAATAAAGCCAAAATGCGCATGCACTGCGGGAATTCCGGCAGCCTTGCAAAAATCAATACCTTGTTTGAGCCTTGTTATCCTGGCTTCACGGGTTTCACGAGGAATCAATCCAATGGTTGATGGACCGTCGGTAAAATTCCAGGCATACTTCCCCGGGCCCATGCAAATCAGGGAGCAGGGACGAATGCGATATTGATCAAGGGTACCCACTAATCGCCGTGCCAGTTCGGGTGAATATTCCTTAATATGAAGCTGGCATACTGAAAATCCCATATCCCTTACGACTTTCAGGTCATCCTCGGGGTTATTTGCATGGGCTATAACGCCGACAGATATATCTTCAGAAGCCTTATAATTACACTCTGAAGTTTTTGATTGTTCCAGGTCTTCTTCATGGATATTCAGGAAACCCGGCAAGACCCCTGCTATTACCGATGTCTTTAAAAAATTTCTTCTGCTTGTCATCATCATTATTTGTTGTTTCGATTCACATTCATAGTCTTTAAATTGAGATTGTTATCAATAAAGTTTTGGTTAAAAACTGTTTTACAGGAAGGCAAATGTCTATTCAACCACAAATTCGCGCATACTTTGAATGGTTTCTCCCTGGTATAAAATAGTTGCTTCCATTTGAACAGCGCCTTTAACTTCAGGGACAAGCAGATCTGTTTCAATAATTTTTTTCTGAAGCTCTTCAAGCGTGAACGGAACCGATTTTTGTACGATGACTTTCCCTCCGCTCAGTAAATTTAACTGCACCGTATTTTCAACTTTTTCGTAGGTGTCATTAACGATATGGACAGGAACAGTTAACTGTTGCCCTGGTCTGGCATTTTTCTCCCAGAATTCGATCATGATTCCAATCGGAGCAAAAGCTGGTTTTACATATTTGTAAAAATGAGGCTCATAGGTCAGCTTATCAATGTCGGTAAAATTATCGCTGGTTTGCCCTCGAGGTTTTTCGGGACGTGAATATCCCAATCCGCAAAAGTGCATGACAGCGCCAGCTTTTCGGTGGGCCCGCCAGTATTCAGTTAAGATACCAAGGTTTTTTGCATAAACCTCCAGTCGCTCTTCAGGTGTATTATACTCAGGAAAGACATGTTCATAAACTCCATCTGTTAAGGTAGTAGTAGTGCCGTTACGATTTAACCAAATCCAGCCGTATTCATTAAGAATCACAGGATTCGTATATCGTTTCCCATCGGAATGCGGGGAATGGCTGTTCGGATCATTACCCGGAACACGGATCTGTCCCATTAATTCTTTAAGGTAACCTTCCTTTCCGGGAAGATTATTCCTGTATTTTGTAAAAAAATACGGATGCGATTCAATGACATCGTTTTCAGAGACCGGAGCCGCCCAGCCATTATCCCACGGGCGGGTCGATAAATCGAGATTTCGAACCATTTGAATAGCTTGCCCGGTAGTATCGTTTACCGATTCGTTTTGGGCATCCCAAACTACTACACAAGGATGATTCCATCGCTCGCGCATCCACTGGCAATATTCTGCGGCAACTTGTTTCGAGGTCATTCCTTTCAGTAGCTTTTCAAAGCCACCCTTTCCGCTAGTCCAGATAGGATATTCATCCTGAATCAAAAATCCTAAGCTGTCGGCAATTTCATACCACCTCTCAGGGGGAAATCCAATGCAATACCGGATGCTGTTCCAATGCATCTCCTTGAACCTGTTGTGCAACTTTGTGACCCATTTTGTATCCCAGGGCAGATTGTTCCGGTCGGGATCTTCAAAAAAACGAAAAATGCACACATTGGTGCCCCGCATATAATATGGTTTGCCGTTCAGTAAAAAAACACCGCTGTCTTTACTGGCCTCAAAAGTACGCATCCCAAACCGCGTGCGTGCATCATCTCCGGAAGTTGAAAGTTCCAAATCATACAAAAACGGCGTTTCAGGTGTCCACAACCGGCATCCCTTCAGGTTTACCGTGAAATCAACTTTCTGAAGGTTAGCTTTCCCCTCTTCTTTTCGCTGAGCAGAGCCCTTTGCAATTACTTTTTTTGAAGCGGTTTCCCGGATCACGTAAGAAACCCCCAAATTAGCATCTCCTTTCGAGGTTTTGATTTCAGCCACCACCCTTAATTGCTGGTTTTTAATATCCGGAGCTGTTTGAACATTGAAAATGTACGGATAGCCGGTCACGATAAGTTTCACATCGTCATAAATACCCGGTATATATTTGGTTTTCTCAAAGTCAAATCCATGAATAACCGTATCAGGTAAGTTATTTTTGCAACCGATGGCGATTATCAGCTCATTTTCCTCGCCGGCCCATTTTAAAAAAGGTTTCACATCAAACAGCGACGGCGTAAAATTGCAGATATTTTCGTCCACAAACCTTCCATTCAAGTAGACGCGGGTATGGTATTTGGCTTTGTTAATTTTTAAATAAACATTCCCGGCATCAGGCTCATTCAGCCTGAATGATTTTTTGTACCAATACACCGAATTATTGTAAGCAGTATCCTGGCTGTCAATAGCGGGTGAGGCCATATCCACCAGTCCGGGAACAGGAACTTCAGATTCAAAAGACGAAGGAAGTTGAGCCAGCAAATCGGTTTTGGCAATTTTCCAGATACCATTTAAATTAGTTACTTTCCGATAGTTAACCCGGGTCTGTGCTTTCAGCGATGGCGGTGCACAAAAGAAAATTACAGCCAACATGGGCACTATCTTCAAAACGGGGACTTTTATTTTCTTCACTTATTTTTTATTTTAAGCTTTATTTTTCATTGCGGTTAGCCGTTACAGAACCAAAATGCTCATTCAGTGGCTGGACTGATTGCCTGCGGTAACCAAACCCGAAACCAGGAATCATAATCATTGGTGTTGCCCGCCGAGGCGTAGTCGCACAGCGGAATCGAAACCGGCTTGTTGATCGTGGCTCCTTGTTTATGTGATTCAAGCATAAAAAGAGCCGAAAATTGCATCCAAATGCCTTTTTGATGCTGGGTGGATGGTTCCAGATCCAGATAGCCGTCCTTATCTGCAACAGGACGAATCGTTTCATCAACATGGGGGCCGCCGAGTCTGGCATCACGGGCCAGCACAACAGGACCCCGGACAATGGCAAGATTCTCGGGAAGTTCACCCATTCGGATTACCCGGCCCCGCATATCGAGCGTAAGACTAACGATATCGCCCGAATTCCATGAACGTGCGATTTCAGCATATTGGCCCGGGCGTACCTCAACGGTTGATTGTCCGTTGATGGTCAGGCTGGTTTGTTTACTCCATGCGGGGACGCGGATACGAAGCGTTAGTTTCTCTGTTTTAGGAATAGACATCTTCAGTGTGATGTTGCCTGAAGCCGGATAATCCGTTTGCTGAACGATCTCCGCCGGTTGTCCATTGGGAGTTTGTATAGGATAGCTTCCTTCGACAAAAAAATTTACCCTGACACCGTCTCGTTCTTTCATTACTGAAGTCAGAGGCAGGGTGAATAGCCCCCGTGGACCGCTGGCCACGCAGCAATTGAGGCCCATTCCGCACTGCTCGCTCCCCTCCAGCCGTTTACCCGCCAGGGGCGTGTATATCACCCAATCGGAACCATCCGGCTTCATCGCGCCAAGGAGTGCATTATAAAAAGTCTGTTCGATGGCATCGGCATATTTTGCTTCTCCCGTCAGTCGCAGAAGTTGCTGGTTCAGTTTGATCCAGGTTGCCGTTACACAGGTTTCCTGAGGTTTATATGTGGCTAATGTTTGCAAATCCGAGCCGCCAAACCAACATTCCACAGCCGTGCCTGAGCCGGCAATATTGATCTCAGTGTCCCGTATGTTTTGCCAGGTCCTCTCCACGGTCTTTTTGTATTCTTCTTTTCCCGTGAGGCGGTACAGTTCGAGCAATCCTTCGTAACACGACATCATCTCGTAGGCTTTTTGTCCCTGTTCCCAACCATACCAGTTTCCCTGGGGTTTTGGGAAGCGTTTTGAAACATCAATGCCGGCTTTTGAAATAAGCTGCGGCCCGTCAGCCGTTTCCCACTGACGAACGATTTCTTCGGCAAAATCCAAATAGCGTTTATCGCCTGTGCGGGAGTAAAGCAGGCAAACAGGCTCAAGAACGGATGATGCTGCCATCCCCCTGTGGTTCCCTTGTTTAACCAATAAAACATTGCGATCCGCCAGTTCTCTGATCAGGTGATCGGCCACCTTGCAGGCAGCCTGCAAAGCAGACTTACTTCCGGTAAGGTCGTACCAGGCCAGTAAACCCAGCATGCAGTACTTCCGTCCCCAGATATCCCAGGCTTTGAGATGTATATCATCCGTGTAGTTACCAATATACCCATCCGGACTCTGAGTTGCTATTAAGCCGTCAACCGCTCCCTCCAGCTTTTCTTTCAGTTCAGCAGTAGGCTGGTAACGGTAAGCCAGTACTGCGGAGGTGAACCATTTCCCCCAGAACTCGCTTTGCCAGCAACTGGTTTCGATACGCTTCCGGAAAGGATCGACCAGGCGGTCCACATCCTGGGCCAGTATCCGGTTTTGGTACGAAAGGTGTAGCTTTTCACCTACAAATCCACCGATCTGTGCTGGTTGGGTCGGCTGTAACAGGTCATTAACCTTGTTCCTGTTTTTAGTTGGGGCCGATTTCTCCACCTGTTTAAATCCGGAGCCAACCAACAGGAACAACAGGCAGACGATACTTAAAATTTTCATACGTTTTTCATTTCAAATTAACTGTGCATAATTTGCGTACTAAACTTCATCACTTTTTTAAAGGACATCGACGTATTGGAATTCGCTTCGCGGATCTTCGATTCACTTCGTGGATCTTCGATTCACTTCGTGGATCTTCGATTCGCTTCGCGGATCTCGCAAGCTCGATTCCCTTCGGGGATTTCGTTTCACGGATTTCAGCTTCGCTTCAATTCCGCTGCGCTCCAATTCACTTCGTGGATCTTCGATTCGCCAATAAACATGGGCTCGGGCAGATGCCGCGGCTTCCATGGCTCGTTTCATATATTTCAAATTATTTTACGAGCGCAGGATGTTTTCCCCATTCAAATCGTTTTGCCGGATTAAAATCAGGATTAGGTTTCGGAAATTCCGCCCCAACATCTTCCTGCCATGCTTTCAAGAGGGAATACAGATCTTCTGTCTTTTCCGGGAAAACTTTGGACAGATCGGTTGTTTCACCGATATCGTATTTCAGATTATACAGCGTCGCATTACCGGTGATCAGGTTTTCAATTAATTTCCAGTCACCTTTGCGAATGGCACTTGCCGGGACATCATGGTGATAAACCGGATAATGCCAGTAAACCGGGCGTTCCGGATCATATTCATTGGTAAGTAATGCGGGTAAAATGGATATTCCGTCAAGAGTACGGGTACCCGGAATTTGTTCACCTATGATTTCAAGCAGTGTAGGATAAAAATCGACACTGGTCACAACTGCATCGCATACCGATCCGGCCGTAATCTTCCCAGGCCATTTTATCAGCAGTGATTCCCGAATACCCCCTTCCCGGACTGTGCCCTTTTCTCCGCTTAATGGGGCATTTGAACTGGCGATGAACTGCAATGGACTGTCTTCGTAAAGCTGGCTCTTTGAAGGTATCAACATCGGCATTTTGTTTTGTCCGATACCCGGATACTGATTTTCGCTGATAACGCCGCCATTATCGGAATAAAAAATAACCACCGTATGATCACTTAACCCGGCTTTCTCCAACTTATCAAGTAACCGTCCAACGTTCGTGTCCATATCCTCGATCATTGCCGCGTAGACAGCATTGCAGGGATAATCTTCCACGCTTTCTTTTTTCAGGTATTTGTCAATAAGCTTCTGATCAGAGTCAAACGGACAGTGGACATTCCAATGCGCAATAAAAAGGAAGAAGGGATTTTTTTTATTTTTTTCTATAAAGTCTATACCGAAATCAGTTAGTTGCTCTGCTATAATTTTATTTCCGGAGTCCTGCCGTGGAGGATCAAAGCGGGTACCATAGTATCCTTGTCCGATGTTTGCTATGTCAAATCCCTGGTTCAAAGGATGATATGTTCTTTTGTTCCCCAGATGCCATTTGCCAAAATAACCAGTTGCATAGCCGGCACTTTTAAGCGCTTCTCCCATTGTGACAATCTCTTCAGGAAGATATTGCGTGCGGTTTACAGGGACTGTAACTTCTTCAAAAGGTCTCCAGTGACCTGGGATCCAGTCAATGATCCCAACCCTTGCCGGGTACTGCCCCGACATAATACTTGCCCGGGTTGGAGAGCAAACCGGAGAGGAAGCATACGCATTTGTAAATAGCATGCCATCCCGGGCAAGTTTTGTAAGGTTAGGCGCTTCATTAAACTTGTTTCCATAAATCGGCAAATCGGCCCAACCCAGGTCGTCAGCCAGAATAAATACAATGTTGGGCTTTTCACTTTGCCCCCATATTGCAGAAGACACCAAAAGCATCATCCCTGAAAGCGCATTTTGAATCGGTTTTAGCAATTTCATTTATTGTCTTCTTTATTTCTAGATTAATTTGATGCCTTTCCAGGTACGGTCTTTAACAACAACCTCCCTTTTAAAATTGCAAGGCTTGTTCTGCATCCGGTTTAATACGTGAAAAGTCAGCCGGCAATAACAGGCAAGCGCCGGACAAAATATCCGACACTTGCTTCCTGTACTGCTGTTTATACCTATTCTGCCGGTTTCTTCTCCAGGTACAACACGACCATACTTTTTTCGGGCATCAGATACTTCGTGAATGCATTATGGTCTGAAAGTAATGTTTCTGTCGTTGTGATCTTCTTATTCCCAAATGTATTGTATGCGTTTAAAGCATCTGCCGTTACAATTACTTCTTTTACGAGCCTGTAGGCGTCGTCTGAACTGTACTTGAATTTTAAATCGCGTTTTTTATCGGGGTCAAGGTTAAAAATTACCAGGTTCATTCCGTTACTTGTCAGCATGGCGGTTGTTTCCAGGTTGACCGTGTCTTTCCCCGCCAATGAAGTCTTTATCACCTTTTCTCCTACCGCATTGTAGAACGCATTGTTCATTTCTGCAATACCTGTCGTATACCTGCTGTTGTCAGCTCCATTACGGTAAATAATGCCCCATGGCCCCCCGCTGAAAACATGTGTTGTAGAATAAGCGACATCAGAACGTTTAAAGAGCCGGCCAATGAACGCTCCGGTTGCTAAAGTGCCTTTCAAATCGTGGGTTTGCGTCCAGGTTGATCGGTCATTCAAATTTGTTGGCCAAACCCCATGTTCCGATATATATAGTTTGATCCTGTCCGAACCGGTCGAAGCCAGTATCTGCTGCTTCATTTCGTTCATATATCTCTCCATGTTATTCATGGCGGACTGAACCCGGGCATAGTACGGATGAAATGTCAGATAGTCGATCTGGGCTCCCAACCCCTGAAGGACGGCCGTGTTCCAGCCCCTCCAGTCCCTCGTGCCCCCCCAGGGGGCAGAAGCTCCAATTGCTGCAAATTTTGCATCCGGACAGACTTCTTTAATGGCTGTTATCGCTGGTAGTGATTTTTCTATATAATAGGAGGGTGTATATTTATTTACTTTGAGGTCCAATTCGTTTCCCAACTCCCAGATCGCTACTTTGACAGGCTCCGTGATACCAAGTTCGATTCTTTTTTGGGCCCAGTTCTCTCCTCCGTTTATGTTTACAGAACCATCGCCCGTCAAGAATTCGGCCAGATCAGCATAATCCTGGGGGGTTTCCAACTCGTAATTCAATACCAGCACAAATTCGGCATCAGGGTCTATCCTGCGCACCAGGGTAACCCATTCCACAATGCCCATCCGTTGTTTGACCTTTGGATTTCCCTGCAGGGTCCTGTCTGCCAAAGGGCCTATTGCTTCCTTCCATTTCATCCACTGTGAGTCAGTTCCCGCCATACGGTTGAGCGGCAGGCGAACCCCTGCCGATTTTAATACATTGATGCAGTCTTCCGACACATTCAAGGTATTCCCATCTTCCATGGTCACCCTCATCTGCCAGTAGCCCCATGCATGGTTGAACCCCAGCATGGATTTACTTGCATCATTTATAACAGCGTTCTCATCAATTGTAATTGTTGCTGTTGGAATTGTTTCTGCGCTTCTGACAGCGATACCTTCTCCCGGTGCTGTATCATACAGTAGATCTTTTCGTTCACTACAGGAGTAGACGGACAAGCCCGCAACTAAAATAGTTGCTATGAATAGTTTATTTAGTATATTAGTTTTTGCTTCACGTAAAGAATTCACGCACGGGAAACCCACGCAAGCGAGTCTTTTCTCTCGTTTGATTATAGTTTTCATTTTTTTCGTTTTTAATATTTAAATAAATTTTCCCTGGAAATATGGCCTTGGCTATAGCCATTTTCATTGCCGTTAATCAACTATTTGCCGGCAAGATATTTTACAACAAAATCCCTCACATTGCCGATCGACTCGAAGTCTTTTACAGTGCTGACGAGTGTATTTGCTTTTTCGGGAGAGCACAATCCGGAATAGGCTGCATTTGATTTCATTTTCCGGATAATATCATCCATGCTCAGTTCATCAGGATTAAACAAATCGGACTGGAGGTAGGACTTGAAAAAAGTGCGGCCATCTTTTGTTTTGATGCGGATCGTTTTGTACCCTTTACCCGGATAGCCCGGTCCCCACTCTGCAGGTTCTTTTAGCTGTATCTTTTTTGCCAGTTGGCTGACATCCTGGTCTTCGGCGATTCTCTGGTTGGTTATTTCCTCCGGGCCGAGTTTCCTGTTTTTAATGGCTGAAGCAACTTCGTAAGGTGCGCAAAACTGGGCCAATACATGCGGGTTTCCTGATTCCTTCCAGGGAATTCCCGTAAATGGATCTGAGACGCCGAAGAGCTCGACTGATTCGACATCCGCCAATTTCAGGTCATTTTCTTTTGCTATTTCAATAGCGCCTTCCACTACCGTGTGACTTGCACCGCAGCAGGCGTATTTTTTAAAACACAGCATTTCGATCTCCCATCCGTCCAGTTGCTTTTCAAATTCCGGAACTTTGGGTAGCGGGCCGTCGGTATAACCATATATTCGAAGCAGTCCGGCATCGGACAGAATAATTTGTGCAGGCCCCGTTATGCCCTGTTTTGCAAAGACGGCTGCCAAAATACCTGCTTTAACAGCCCATCCCGGCTGAATACGTTTTGTCAGGGTGCGATCAAAGAGCGCCTGACGGTTTCCGGACGTCTGGGAATAGTAGATACCGAAAGCATTGACGGTTTGTTCCACCGATAATCCCATCAACCGGCACGCAATTGCAGTGGCGCCAAATCCACCGATCACGGAGGTTGGTAAAAAATTGCCGTGTTTTTTATATTTGTTAAATGGCCTTCCGACCCGGCCTGCCACTTCCACGCCGATTACCAATGCATCCAGCACCTCTCTTCCCGTTGACCCCATCATCTCGCCTACCGTTAATGCGGTCGGTACGGTGACCGAAGAAATGTGTGTCTGTGAGGCCTGGTGCCAGTCGTCAAGATCCATTGCATGCGATATGGCGCTGTTTACAAAACCGGCCATTGGCGAGGGAACTTTCGTATCAGTAAACCAGACGGTCGCTTCCGGTTTACCTCCCCAGTCAAGTATTTGGTTTTTAATTTCCGTGATGCCTGACGATTCATAGCCGGCCATCGATGTCCCCATGATATCGATCAGAGACATTTTTGCCTTTTTATAAGCATAATCAGAAATCTCTGACGATTTAGTATTGACGGTCAGCTCGGCCATCATCCGGGTAACGATGTCCTCCTCTGTCTGTGCGGATATATGGCCGGGCAAAGACAGCAAAATGATCACCATCTGAAAGATCAGGCTAAAATATTTTAAAGTGTATTTTTCCATCTGTTTAAAATTAGAATCAAGACACAAGAATCAAGACACAAGACAAGAATCTTAATCGTTCACCTGTGTGTTTAAATCCTTGATCATGATTGTTTCATAATCGTTAATTACTTTTTATGGTCGTGATATAATGCTTCCAGATCGGCCAGCATTTGTTTTTTTGCCGATTCTTCATTTTTAATCAGGTCGGTATGGCGCTGCCGCGCAGCATCCAATTGTACCCACCGGTCCGCGATCATCCGTGATACTTCTGTGGGGGCTACTCCTCCCTTTGAATTTGTTACTTCTACAAAATGGACAGGATCCAAAAGCCTGGTTAAATCAGCTTGTGACAAATCCAGTTCATGTCCTAAAACTTCCTTTGCAGCAAGCTGAAAAACCTTAATGTCTGCTTGTGTATAATCGGTCAACGTTCCTTTTTGGGCCTCCTGAAGATTAACGAATCTGTTTACAATATAATGGCCTGTTCTGGGATCGATTTTAAATCTTCTGGAGATTTCATTTGCCAGTTCAGTTGAAGTGGAGCCTCCTGCCCGGGTAGCAGCCAGCATCACATCTTTTTTGAGTGTCATTCTGGGAAAATGATATAAGAGTTGATTTACTAAAAAATTGACAATTTGGATTGCTTCTAAGGTTGGGGGGGCCATATTGTACGCCTGCGCATTCATGTCTCCATGAGGAAGGCGTATTCCCATGGTAGCCAATCCTGTTAATACGCCTATCATATGTGCAGAACTTATATATGTACTTTCAAAATACGTCTGATTGCTGCGTTTATTAGGCATAGATC
>JBFXKJ010000062.1:0-16329 GCA_050173895.1 Mangrovibacterium sp.
GTCTAATTTTTCATCTTTCCCAAAGAGTTCTTTCCAGGTTTTTACCTCCGGCTCCCTGTTGTCAAAAAAATGGGGATTCTCCAGGCAAACTTCATTCGAGTCGTTCACCGAAAGATATTTGGTCCATGAATGTTCCACGCCGTAAAGCTCAATAACGGGATACTTCATACAGATACCGGTATAAACAGCACCGGCAAGGACGTTCCGGATCCTGGGGCATGACAGGTTATGCCGGTAAAGAAAATACTTCACACTTTTGAACCCATTGTATTCCATTGCATTGTATGGGACGACCCTCACCCTGGACCCTTTGAATATCTTTTTTACCGTCCGGGTCACCTTCCACCAGGAGGGCACATACAGGGACATCGGCCAGCTCGTGTGATCCCGGATTTTCTCCAGAATGCCTAATCCCTCTATCTGACTGAAAAAGTGCGGATCGGCCAAAACATAGTACTTTGGTTGCAAGGAGGCATAGGTTTCGGATAAAACATGCCGGTTTACCACCATGTAATCCACGTTTTCTCCTTCGAAGCGGCCGATCACCTCATTGAGCGATTTCCCGTTTCCCAGGATCCTCAGTTTTACATCCGCAGGCTTCCACTCCTTCGCGTTCAATTGGTTGAACAAGCTTAGCTGGTATGAATGCACCATCATCTTCAGAAGCCAGCCCACCGAATAAGATAATGAACGAAAAAAATGCATAGCGAAAGGTATTGAGTTACAAAAAATAATCCGGTCCCACCTGCCCCGGGATCGTCATCATCGAGTGCATTAACTGCTCCATTACCAGCCAGTCGCGCGGTTCGTCAATTTCTGTAGCCGTATATTCGGGCATCTCATAAATGCCAATGCGCCCGTTCAACCTGTTCTTAGACTGCAGGATCTTTTCGACGGTGGAAATATAAAAGGCACCGTTTTCCATCAGTTCGCCTTCGAAGTTCTGCCGCCGCGGGCGATGCCGGTAGTCATAGTTTTTTGGGGTGCCGTCCGGATTCCACAGAAAACGTTTAATCCGCACGCATGAAAGCAGGGAGTCGTACACGCCGGAAGAGAAAACCGATAAGGCTTCCCCGAAATGTTCGGGCTGCGTAAGTGGCGAGGTAGCCTGCACCAGGATGAAGACATCATCACCGGCATGCCCGGCCTGTCCCAGATACTCCAGCATCACGCTTTCGGTGCTTGCCGTATCGGTCGCGTTACCGGCCGAACGCCGGAAAACGACTGCCTTGCTGAAAGAAAAGCCGGAAACCACTGTTTCGATCTCATCCGAATCGGTGGCTACCACGACCTCATCCACAGCGTCCGTCTTTTGCAGGGCAGCCAGGTTCCAGTATACCAGCGGCTTCCCGCAAAGCGGTTTAATATTTTTGGAGGGGATTGATTTACTCCCTCCCCTTACCGGTATGAATGCGATTACTCTTCCCATCTGATCTGATTTTTCTTCAGTTTATCCCGCTGCACTTCTTCTATTTTCAGGATTTCGGGATTTTTATAATTCATCGTTCTGGCCACAGCCCTGCAATCGCGGGCGAGCTTCCTCATTCCGTCAGGCTCCAGTGAAGCTGCATGATCGGTCCCTTTCCAGGTCCGGTCGAGCGTAAAATGGCGCTCGATCCATTCGGCCCCAAGCGCTACGGCAGCCGAGTCGACAGCGATTCCGAGGTGATGACCGGAAAAGCCGATCGCCTTCACCCGGTGTCCGTATGCTTCCCTCAGGCGGCTCAGCTCCAGCAGCCGGACATCCCCGAAGGGTACCGGATAGCCGGAAGTACAACTGTAAAGGACCAGGTCGCCGTTCCTCTTTTCCGACTCAAAGAACGAAACAATCAGCTCTTCCTCCTCCCGGGTGGTCATTCCCAGCGAAAGATGGATTTCGCCCCTGTAGTTGTCACACAGATAAGCCAGCAAGGGTTTGTTCATATTACAGGCAGAGGGGATCTTGATCAATTCAGGCTGCAGGGAGACAATTTCCCTGGCCGACGTCATATCCCAAACCGAGGTGGAATAAACCAGGTGGTTTTCCTCGCACCAGGCTTTTAACTGCCGGTGCTGGTCCAGGTCAAACTCCAGCACTTCCCGGTGTTCTCCGTAGGTGGCCCCATACGAATTGGAGGGATCCGGATGCGGGGAGTTGTACTGCTCATCCGATAACAGTTCCCTGTTGTTTCTCTTTTGAAATTTCACGACATCCACTTTGCAAAAAAGGGAAGCAGTCAATATCATCTCCTTCGCGATCGACATATCCCCTTTATGATTACAGCCTATTTCAGCAATGATCCTGGGTGATTTCATGTGTTTATTTTTTTCAATTTAAGTTCGTGCAATTTTCGTACTTTACTGTAGTTCTTTTATTTAGCTCATCAACGCATGGAACTCCCAAATAATCATCCTCCGTGTGAGCAAAGTTTTGATCATGGTCGTTTCATCATATTCTTGTATTTTTTGTTTTATATAATTTTTTTATCTGACCCCGGCCAAATCTTTTCTGATTTACTCCGGAGATGGATGCCGGCTAATGTCCCGGATGTAACACCGGCTGCTATCCCGGATGGTTTTCAGGTATAGACAGGGAGAGGATACCCCAGTTGCCGGTAATCTTCCCTGTAAAAATCGATTACCTTGTCCAGTAATCTGCGGTTTGAAATCAGATGTACCCGGCCTGCTCTTCGGGAGGAATCGTTCAGCAGCGGCAAGCGTTCCTCATTCATATGCAGGACCGACAGCAACCGGGTGACATCCTGCTCAAGATTTTCATAGCGGATCACAAAATCGGGCTTTTTGTCCGACAGCGGATGCCTCAGGTAATTCACCTGAGGGATAATCCCAAAAGGTTCCCGCCCGAAAATTTTAAAATAGGACTCCAGCGACCATGTCCTTATATCCGGGTATTTTTGAAGATAAAAACCGTTGTAACGTTCGCTGGTGTGGTAGTTATAAGAACTCACCAGGCGCTCCACGGGCTCCCGCACAGCAACAATGACAAAATAGTCCTCCCAAAGTTTTTTGGGGACCAGCAAACCTGGGGTGAAATGGGAAATATCGCCTTTCAATCCCAGCAGCCTGCGCAGGGACGTCCCTGCCACTTTGGGGTTATGCACGAAAACAATCTTTCTCTCCTCGTTCACGGAAGAACTGATCACCGGTTTACCGATCAGGGAACGGTAGAGGTGATACGCAGACAGGAGTATTTTATGGCTTCCAATCTGTTTTAAGGTTGAATTTTCAAGGATACTCATCTATTTTTTGTTATGATTATCAGCTTTACTTCTTTTCAGCAGGGGATTTGTAAATACGCCGGTTTTTTTCCCGGCGATGATCATTTTCGCGAGACTGACTCCGCCCACGGAGACAGCCGTCGCTGTCGCCGCACCTTCTGCACCGAAATGACCGATCAGAAAATAATTCAGTACCAGGTTTACGACCAGTGCGATCACGGATATATATCCGTGTACCTTTTCATATCCGCACATGATAAGCAGGCCTCCTGAGCATCCGGTTGATATGTTGAAAAGCTGGCCTATTCCCAGGATGATCAGGGCCGTGTGGGCCTGCCGGAACTCACTGCCCCATACACTGAGAATGAGATTCCCGCCCGCTATAAAGACCAGCAAAAATCCCGTCGCGATCACCACCAGAATGCCGGTCACACGGCGGACCATCCGCCTCAACTCGTCCATCCTTGCATCCGCATATAAGGCGGCCAGCTTTGGAGAAATCGCAGCGTTGGTGACTACCTGGAAAAAGCTGACCAGCAGGGCCAGTCTGGCGGCCACGCTGTAAATGCCGACCTCGCGCGAGTCACCGAGCCACCCCAGCATCACCACATCGGCATTGGACGAAATCACAAAGGTTGCAGACACCACGGCAAGGGGAACCGCCATTTTAAGCAAAGGCCGAAAAAGCAGGCGCCGCTTACCGGCAAAATGAAACAGTCTTTTCCAATAGAATACGATACTGGCGGTCACGACCAGCCTTCCAAGGGCATACAAAACAGCGATACGGACTACGGTGATTTCCACACCGGCCAGCAGGAACAAAATGATCCCGGCACCGACCACCCACGTGCTGAGCGCTTCGCTCACCAGGCTGCTCTGCCATATCTTCCTAAAGCCGTTCAGCGCAGAGGCAAGGATCCGGGAAAAAGTTTGCGGAACGATCATCGCAAGTGCAATCATCAGCGGAACCTCAAGCTCCGGCTCATGAAATACCTGCAGAGCCAGAAAAGGCGCCAGCAAAAGGCCGGCCGTTGCGATCAGCACAGCCAGGATCCCGTTGAAGACCATCGAGGTGGTCACCGAATCAGCTACATGCTGCCAGTCATTTTTCCCGAACGCGATGGCCAGATGCTTGATCAGCACATTCTCCATCCCGAACATGGTCACCACCAGTAACAAAACAACGATCTGGTTCGAAAGACTGATAATGCCAAGCCCCTCCGGTCCAAGATTCCGCCCCAGAAAAATGCTCACCAGCAGGCCTGTACCCATACCGGCCACCTTAACCGCCACCGAAGCAGACGATTTCCTCAGAACCTCAAGGGTATGAATATCGGCCTTGAGCAATCTTCGTAACGAAACTATCATAAGTAAAACCCATCCGGGAAACCGGATGAAGAAAGGTTATTTTTGAGACAACGAACGGCTTACCGTGCTGTATTCAATGAGCGGAAGGATGTTTTCCAAAAGGACAGTGACACTCTCATCAATGCTAAGGGCAGAGGTATCGAGCTGAAGCTGTGCATGCTCCGGAACATCATAGGGAGCGTTCACCCCGGTAAAATCTTGAATGATCCCGGCTCGGGCTTTCGCATACAGTCCCTTTACATCCCTGCTCTCACAAACCCCCAGGGGCGTATTGAGATAAACCTCATAAAAATCATCCTCACCAACAATACTCCTCACGATCCGGCGCATTGACCGCGCAGGACTGATAAAGGCACAGATGGTGATGATCCCGCAGCTTAAAAAAAGCTTGCTTACCTCGGCGATCCTCCGGATATTTTCCATCCGGTCATCAGGAGAAAAACTCAGATTATTATTGATTCCCGCCCGGATGTTATCGCCGTCAAGCAACTGGGCGAGGTAACCTTTTTCGAAAAGCTCCCTGTCAAGCGCCGTAGCAAGTGTCGTCTTCCCTGAACCCGACAAACCGGTAAACCAGATCACCCGCGCCCTTTGTTTTAGCTTCGCCTCTTTTTCTTCTCTCGGAGTAAAGCTTTCAAATGTTGGAAATATATTATCCATAATAATTAATTTTAGATTAAATACTTGATGGTTGGGAAAAAGCTGCCACCGCCGGGGCAACCGCAGCTTATCTATATTCGGAGTATTTTAACAAACGGTATTATCCGCAGCAGCAGAATGCACACTGCACACTGCGATTAATACTGTTACATCTGATTTGTAAAGGGCTTTATCCTTTTCCGATGCTTCTCAGCTCAAAGCCAATTTCTTTCAATTTGGGTGCATCCAGGATATTCCGTCCGTCAAAGATGAAGGCAGGTTTATATACATTCTCATAAATAGCTTGCCAGTTGTAAGTTTTGAACTCATCCCATTCGGTCAGGACCGCAATCGCATGAGCTTTATCCATTGCCATATAAGGTTCGGTATGTACATGTACAGGAACCTCATTCAGTGGTTGGCCACAAGTGGCTGCAACCATTGCAAGGTCGCGCTCAATTTGCTCCCTGCTCACCTTGGGATCGTAAATATGGATGTCCGCCCTATCCTGAAGAAGCTCATGGGCTACGTATATCGCTGCCGACTCCCGGGTATCGTTTGTATCCTTTTTAAATGCCCAACCCAGGAACGCGATTTTTTTCCCTGAAACCGTATTGAATAGGGTATCGATAATTTGTTTGGCAAAGCGATGTTTCTGATAATCATTCATCCGGATAACCTGCTCCCAGTAATCAGCCACTTCGGGCAAGTTAAAATGATGACACAGGTAAACAAGATTGAGGATGTCTTTCTGGAAACAGCTCCCGCCAAATCCCACTGATGCCTTCAGGAACTTCGGGCCAATCCTTGAATCGGCACCAATCGCCCGGGCTATTTCATCCACATCAGCGCCGGTCTTCTCGCACAAAGCGGAGATCGAATTAACACTGGAAATACGTTGGGCAAGAAACGCATTGGCAGTCAATTTCGATAACTCACTGCTCCACACTTTGGTTTGCAGAATGCGTTCGCGCGGGATCCAGTGCGCATAGATGGAGGCCAGTTCCTCAATTGCCTTGAGTCCCCCGATGGTCTGTTCTCCCCCGATGAGTACCCTGTCGGGGTAATAAAGGTCGTTGATGGCGGTACCCTCTGCCAGAAACTCCGGATTGGAAAGAACCTCAAAATGATAGCCGTTACCGTTGTTACCCAGGATCGTCTTGATAGACTGGGCGGTCCTTACCGGTAAAGTCGATTTTTCAACCACGATTTTATCTTCATTGGCCAGTTCAGCAATCTGCCGTGCACATAATTCGACGTATTTCAGATCCGCAGCCATCCCCTTGCCAATTCCATACGTTTTGGTCGGAGTGTTTACGGAGATAAAAATCATCCGCGATTCCCGGACCGCCCGTTCAACATCGGTCGAAAAGAACAGGTTCCGTCCACGGGCTTCGGCAACCACTTCCTTCAGGCCTGGCTCATATACCGGTAAATTGTCCAGGTCGGGATCGTTCCATGCATCGATACGAGTCTTATTAATGTCGACAATCGTCACTTTTATCTCCGGGCATTTTTGCGCGATTACAGCCATGGTGGGTCCACCCACGTAGCCTGCGCCAATACAACAAATTGATTGAATCATTCTTTTTTGATCTTATAAGGTTCGTTCTTCTGTTTTCTCTCGTTTATCAAAGTTAAAAAGTTTATGCTGATCTTACAGCGAAGAATAAAAGAATAATAAACAAGGGCATCCGGCACAGCTTCGCTCCCTGCCTCCCATGGTGCGACAGCGAACATTCCGTACGGAAAACCGCAGCCTTGTTGTCTGTATAAAAAAGAAAAGCTCCATTCATCATCATCGTTGTTTAAGAAGTATCTGGTATTCCGTTTTTTAAACAACTTTTGAATGCTTTAGTTTTTCAGGAACAAAAACTTTCCTTTTTACAAGGCCGTTGTCGGATGCTAAACCATCGCCTTCATGACCGGCATTATAAATTTTGCACGTTTTTCTCCGTTCAGGCAGGTAGTTAATCAAAAAATTCATTCTGAAAAGACGGATTGCTAATGAGTTCGCTTCGGGTGGGGAAATCATTCCCGCAATTGCTTACCCGTGACGAGGTGTTTACTTCCATAAAAAAACTGAGCAGGTGTATGCATTTAAAACGGCGGAATCTTTTTATTAGTATATTGAACTATCAAAAGAGTTTTTACTTTTTTATCTGCAGGGGTATTGGCAGAGGTAAAAAAAAGAACAGACGGACACCTTTGTGCCCGTCTGCCCAAAATCCAACTAAACCTTACAAAACATGAAACAATCGAACGATCTTCTGCTCGCGCATATTTTCTCTTAGTTGTTGATGCCGTCACCGGCGTTGTTCCGTTCATCCCGGATTTTCTCGTTCAACGCCTCCTTAAAGTCTCTGAAGTCTTTCCTGATTTCAACACCCAAACTATCGATACTGTCTTGTTGCTGCCCGGTCCATGTGTCCAGCTTTTAATCCAGCTTCCGGCTTTCCTCCTTTATTTCCGAAATCTTAGACTGGACTTCAAGATGAGCTGTGTCGCCCTCCTGCCGGAGTTTTCCCGTCAGGGTGTCCATGATTTGCCGGAATTGCTGAAGTTCGGCCTTTACCTTTTGCTTCATCTGAGGATCCTTTTCCCCGATCGCGTCGATCCGGTCCCTGAAATCCCGGAGCTGTTGTTCAGCCCTCTCAATGGCGGGGTTTTCTTTTTTGGCCGGTGACTGGCACGAACCGATTAACAGCATCGAAAAAGCACTTATTATAAATACCGTTGAAATTCTTTTTTTCATACGTAAATAATTTTGTTTTTTAATGATCGTATGGAATTCGCTTCGCGGATTTCGTTTCACGGATTTCCGCTTCGCTTCAATTCCCATGTTCCGAAAATACCATACGTTATCACATTGTACGAGTACCTGTATCAAAATAGTGCCATGACTGCCAGCCTCCCGGCAAAAATAAACCAAAACATTATATATTAATGAGTTAACTTAACAACGAACTAAAAGGGCTTCGTCTCTGGTTGTTCATTCCCGTAGCATTTTGTGGAGTTTATTACTCAGGGTGTAGAAATCTTTACTTCACCGGTAAGAACCAGGCGAGAGGCACCTCTTCTGTCAGGACGGTATGCATCCTTTACAGAGGAACGCCCGTCCCTGACACAGGCAGGAACACCTTCTCCTGATTGGCGAAATTTTTTGACTTCAGGTGTTACCCGCCGGGTGGAGATCATCCGTTATCAGCAGTTCGAGAAAATCACTGGGTAAGGGTTTTTCAAGAAATGCACTGACAAAAGGAAATTTCATCACCTTATTTCTGTCGTCCTTATTAACAATGGAGGTACAAACAAAAACCTCGATGGGTTTTCTCATCTTCCCCAACCCCTCAAACTGTTGTAAAAATTCCAGCCCGGCTACCTGCGAATGATTCAGGTCGAGCAGGACATAATCGGGCATTTCTCTTCGCTTAAGCTTTCTCAGATAATTAAATCCCTCCTGTGCATTCGCCATATAGACCAGTTGTCCCGATAATTTTTTTTGTTCAAGAATGGAATGGTAAATTTTTACTGTCTCCGCATCTTCATCAATAAAGAGGACTTTCTTAAACTTCTTCTTGTTCATTCAACGACCTTTTAGTTTCTTCCGACCAAAACGCACGTCAATTTCCGTTCCAAAGAAGAAGCATCGAAAACAACAGCTTAACAACTAAAGCTCAATCTCATACAGCTTCATTTTGTTATATAGTGTTTTACGGTCTATTTTCAGGATGCGGGCAGCTTTCGATTTGTTATACCCCGCCTCCTGAATTGTTTTTACGATAAGCTGTTTTTCAATTTCGGAGGACGCATTCTTTAACATGGAGTCTGACCGCATTTCTCCTGAAGAATGCATCTCGAACTGGCCCCTTTCCTGATAAATGATCTCATACGGAAGACTGGCCCTGTCGATCACATCGCCGGCAGCCATAAGCACGGAACGTTTGATGACGTTTTTTAGCTCCCGCAGGTTTCCGTACCAGGGGTAATTCTGTATAATTTTTTCCGCATCAGACGAAAGTCCGCTGATGTTCCTGTTCAGTTCCTCGTTGGCGGTGCGGATAAAATGAGAGGTAAAAATCATCAGGTCTCTTCCTCTTTCCCGCAATGGCGGCAAAATAATACGGAATTCGTTGAGGCGATGGAAAAGATCCTCACGAAAGGTACCGTTTTTAACTTCATTCATCAGATCTTCGTTGGTGGCCGTGATGATCCGGATGTCGACCTTCCTGAGTTTGTCATCACCCAGCCTTGAAACCAGCCGTTCCTGGAGGGCACGGAGTAATTTGAGCTGAACATCGTAGCTCAGGTTACCAATCTCATCGAGAAACAGGGTTCCCTTGTCAGCTTTTTGAAAAACCCCGTCCTTATCAGAAACCGCCCCGGTAAATGATCCTTTCACATGCCCAAAAAGTTCGCTGTTCGCGAGATCTTTTGGAATGGCGCCGCAGTCTATCGCGACAAAGGGCTTATCCCGGCGCTTGCTGTTTTCATGAATGTACCTGGCAATATACTCTTTCCCTGTTCCTGTTTCCCCTTCAATAATAACAGACATATTGGTCGGAGCCACTCTCCTGGCCAGATCAATGACGTGTCTGATCTGCTCGCTTTCCCCCACAATAAATGCTCCGTCAGCGTATAGGTGTCCCCCTCTCTCTGCAACCGGTTCTTCTGTTCTCTCCAGCAGCTTTTTGATCAGCACGATCAGTTCCTCCTGCTGGATAGGCTTGGTAATGTAGTCGTCAGCTCCCATTTTCATCAGTTTGACAGCCATTCTGACATCCGCATAGGCCGTCATAATTACCACGGGAATCTTCATCTTCAGGGAACGGATCTTTTGAAGCATCTCAAGGCCACTGGCATCAGGAAGCCTAAAATCACAAATCACCAGATCGAAACTAAATTTCTTAAAGAGCTCAAAGGCACTCTTGCCTGAAAATGCAGTTTCGGCCTGATAACCGTTATTCTGGAGATGCTTCTTTAGAATCCCGCAAATAAAATTGTCATCATCCACAATCAAAATTCTGTTCATGTATATTATTTTTTTCATTCCGTTAATCAATACAACTCCGTTAAAGGGGCACGTGCCTTTTTATCAGAAGTCCTTCACCGTGGCCTGACTCACCACTTTATCGATTTGATGGATCGATTCCTGCATCAGCGCAGGCAAATCACTGTAACTGCGTTTCCGGAGAGCGAGTTCCTCAATCATTTCAAGCCTGGAAGCAATCTGCAGCAATCCAAAATACCTGAAGGAAGGAATCGCTTTATGAACCCTTTCGCCCACCTCTTCCCAGTTTCCCGAGAGCAGATTGATCTCAAGCACATTCTTTAGGTTCTTGGAATTATTAATGAAGTTGTTGATCATGGTTGTAACAAAATCATGATCGCCATTAGCCAATTGCTGGAGTTCTCCTGTATTCAGCACATTGTCCAGAGAGGTGTGAAGAAGCTTGAAACCTGAGCTCTTTTCTGCCTCCGATGGCTCAATTGTAAGCACATTGCAGAGTTTATTATACAACTCGGCTTCCTTATATGGTTTGATCAGGTAATCGTTGAAACCTGATTTCAGATAACGGCTAATGTCACTTTTCATCGCGTTGGCTGTAACAGCAATGGCAGGTGTGGACCAATTCAGTCCCCTCCGGCGGGCACGGACTGCCCTGATCACATCTTCCCCGCTTAAACAGCCCATGTGGATATCCAGCAAAACCACGTCAAACCTGGTCCGCTCAAAGGCATCAAGGGCCTCCGCCCCGTTCTCAACCAGCACATAATCCGTTTTCCAGTTTTTCAGTATCAGACCGGCAAGCATAATGTTATGCTCATCATCGTCCGCCAGCAGGATCTTTTTTCCCGCCAGATGTTCTCCTCTGCTGTCGAATTGCTTTTCGTCTTTTATCACAACCGTTTCGTACTTCTTTTCAAAAGGAAGGGAAACGGTGAATACAGAACCGCGATGAAGTTCGCTGGTAACGGAGATGTCTCCTCCCAGCAGGTTCACCAGCCGATGGCAAATCCCAAGTCCGAGTCCTGCTCCTCCGCGGATCGACGCGTTAAGCTTTTCGCCCTGTTCAAATACGTTGAAAATATTGGGAAGATCCCGCTCGCTGATACCCACTCCGGTGTCCTCTATCTGGAAAGACACAGTTACCTTCTTTTTGGTTTCCCTCTGATTCCGGCACCGGAGTTCTACCGTGCCCTTATCGGTATATTTGATTGCATTTACAAGCAGGTTCATCAGGATCTGCTTCAGGCGGAAAGGATCCCCCAACAGAACCGGCGGAAGCGTGTGATCTTTTTCCACACGAAAGGCAAGCTTTTTCTCATTTGCCTGTGCCGAAAAAAGGTCATTTAGTTCGGCAATCAGTTCATCCAGGGAAAAAGGTCTTTTTTCCAAATAAACCTTTCCCATTCCCAGCTTAAAAAGGAAAACAATTTCCGATACCAGATAAAGCAGGTGATCCGAAGCCTTTTTTATAAGAGAAAGATAACGCGCCTGTTGGAGCGTCAGTTCTGTTTTCTCCAGTTGCTCGGTAAAACCCACGATTGCGCTCAAAGGAGTTCTGATCTCATGGCTCATATTGGCAATGAAAATCGATTTGGCACGATCGGCCCTTTGCGCATCTTCCTTTCCTTTCTTCAGCTGTTCCTCAACCAGTTTATCATTCGTCACGTTTTGAGAGATCAGCATTCCGGCAATTACATTGCTCCTGAAATCACGGATAGGTGTGGCGATCAGATAATAAATGTCGTTTTTGAACCGCACTTCCCCCTCTGTGGTTTCACCATTCAGCGCTTTGTTGTAAAACGGAAAAAAACTGCGCAAGGTCTTTTTATCATATACATCAAAAAGGGTGTTTCCAATAAAGTCACTGTTGGCAAACTGATAGCGTTCTTTTTCTCTCCCGCCTGAAATAATATACCGGTAATCGCGATCGAACAGAAAAACATCCATCCCGGGCAGGTTATCGAAAAGAATCGATTGATACTCCGATATCTGATGCTCCATATTGTCAGGCATTCTCAGGCAGGCCACGTACCGTTGGTTTTCGGAGCAGGAAGCCGACATATCAAGCAACACTCTGCACTTGTTCAGCACATGTGTGCCTGTCTTAAGATGAAGTTCCACTTCCACGGACTTATGCTCCTTTCTGGCTCGCAGGAACGTGATGTAAAAAAGATCATGCTCAGCTTCATCTATAAAATCGAGCATGCTGATCTCTGAAGAAGGATGGGAAGGCTGTCCTGTAAAATAATTACGGAGTCCGCTGTAATGAATGATCTTCAGTGATTCGTCGAAAATAAATATGGCATCTTCCCTCCAGGGTTTATTCTCATGGCCGGCCACTGCTTTGCTGTCCCGGAGCTTGCGAATGGTGAGGCGTTCAAATTGACTTTTCGTCCAGTTCTCCAGTTCATCCAGTACCGGGGCATTTTCATCCCGGTTGGCGATAAACTGATCAATCTTTTCGGAAAGCAGTATTAACTGATCGTGTATTTCCCTGCTGGTATCCATCCTTCTCCTTTCATTATTATTCGTTCTTTCATCAGCTGCCGAACGATTCTGAAATCGCGGTATGGTTCTTGATCCGCTTATTCAGGTGACCCACTTCACAATTCCCTGCGGTTTGGTCACCGGTGTCCCCTTTCCGATACAGGCCGCCGGCCCCTGTTTATTCAACCGAAGCCTCCAACCTTAATTAGAATAACACAGAAAGAGAAGGTTTTATTATTACTCTTCTCAGATTTAACAAAAATTTTCAGCTCGTTTAAATTAACAATAACTATTTGAAGTTGGTTTAAAAGAAATAAAAAAAAGAATCCCATCCCGATTTTTTTGAAAGAAGTAACCGACTGAGGAGCGACTACCACATTCTGTAGACAAACATATTCACCAAAGCCCGTAGCACAGTGAAGCAGGAAAAAAACAACGGTCCTGGTTTCCACCGGATTCAACGGCTTCTCTTTTTGGCATGCTCTATGGCAAATTAGTGGCATGGTTTTGCTATTCATCTGTTCAAAATAGAAATGTATGAAACGAGCCATGAAAGCCGCGGCATCCGCCCGAGCAGATCGAGCAGATGTTTATTGGCGAGTTTCATACGTCAATGTCCTTGAGAAAAGTAATAAAGTTTAGTACGCAAATTATGCTCAGTTAAATTGAAACGATAAACATATGAAGACTGCTGGCATTATTCTTTTTATTCTTGGAATCGCCGGAACCCTTATTTTTGGGATCCAGGCACTCGATCAATCGGAGTCCTTTCAACTTTTCGGACTGGACATAGCGGTAAGTAAAGCAAACTGGACTCCTGTCATCTTCAGCGCAGTCATTCTCGCGGCAGGGCTGATCCTGATGATCAGCTCGCGCAAATCGACCACTCGTTAGGTGAATATGAACATTTAAACAAATAATTATGAGAACAATCCTTTATTTAATTGCCGTTATTTTGATCATAGGCTGGTTAGTGGGTGTTTTTATTTTCTCGGTAGGCCACCTGATCCATATTTTACTTGTTTTCGCGGTCATTTCCATCCTGGTGTCACTGATCCGGGGAAGGTGAACGATCGTTCCTGCTGTTATCATCTATCATCCTAATCTTTCAACAGCGTGATTTCAAATGGCACCGCGTACTTTACAGGTGCGTTACGGTGTCCGTAAAACGAGGAATACTGGCGCGTCAGTTCAACTCCAAAATAAAAGATTACCGAAGCATAATAGATCCAGGTGAGAATAACGATGAAAGAGCTGGCGGCCCCGTATACAGCTCCGAGGTCGCTGGTGCCGATTAAGATACCGATCAGGATTCTTCCCGCCATAAACAATAATGCGGTGATCAGTCCGCCGTACCAGCTTGCACTCCACTTTACCCGGACGTCCGGCAAGAAGTGGTAGATCAGCGTAAATAAAGCGCCTATAATCCCTAGCGACAATAACACGTTTCCAAGCCGGACCAACACAAGCAGGCGCTCACTCAGGTAGGTGGCAATTAAATCCTTCAGATAAGACACAGAGGCATCCACAAGCATTGATATCAGCAGCACAAAGCCCATGCTGAGGATAATTCCGAACGAGAGCAGGCGGTCCCGGATCAGCCTGAGCACGCTCATTTTAAGATTTCCCTTTTTAACCCTTACCCTCCAGATATAGTTAATCGAATTCTGCATAATGGTAAACAGGGTGGTAGCCGAAATCAGAAAGAAAACAATTCCGATCGCCGTTCCCGCAGCGCTCTTTTCCGCAATCTGATAGTTGTCGATCGCCTTTTCAAGGACCTGACTGCTGTCAGCGCCAATCAGGGTATTCAGTTCATTGAAGAGCTTTTGCTTCACCGTCAGGTTTCCTGTGAAGTATCCAAAAACAGACACGATGATAATGAGGATCGGCGCCATCGAAAAAATCGCAAAGTAGGCCGTCGTCCCGCCAAGTTGCAGCGGATTGTTGTTGCCAAATGCAGAAACCGATTTTTTCAGAATATGCCAGTGATTCGCCAACAGGCGCTTAAACTTTGTGTTTCTCATTGCTTCTTTATTTTTTTTATCCGGTTACGGCAGCTAATCCGGATCCGGTGAATTCTTCTGCGGGTCATGACCAGCCACTTCCATCTCAGGCGGATATGCACACGGTGGCTGGAAACTCCTTTATCGCTGATCAGAAAAGCAAATGGCCTCAACTCTTCAAAATGCTGCATAACGATCTTCAGGATCGCCAGCACCGGCACAACAATAAGCATTCCTGCCATTCCCCATATCATGTTGGCCGTTAACAAGCCCAGAATAATGGCCAGCGCGTTGATTTTGATATTATTTCCTACGATATTTGGGGTAAGGAGGTTATTCTCAAGAAACTGAACGGCCAAAAAAAGGACCAGCACCTGAAACATCGTATGATACGGATCGGGATATGTAAACAGAACGAAAAGAACAGGCATCGATCCGCCGATAAAACTCCCGATATAGGGGATCAGGTTTAATACAGCTGCCGCCGTCCCGAAAAACAGTGCATGCGGAACGCCGATCACATATAAGCCGGTGGTATTCAGTACCGCCAGAATCAGCACCACCAGCAATAAACCTCCCGTGTACCGGGTTGTTACAGTTGACACTTCCCGGAGGATCTGCAATACCTTTCTTCTGTTCCTGCGTCCGGAGATCATCAGGATAAAATAGGCCGTTTTAGTCCGGTAGAAAAGCAGGAGAAATGTATAGACCGGAAGCAAAACAATCTGAAAGATCGTAGTAGTGGTAGCGGTAAAGAATTTACCGGCTCCGGTTTGCCCCGATTCGAAAACCGTACGGGATAAACGGCCCAGATGTCGGTTTACCGTGTCGCTCTCCACACCAAATCTCGACTCGACCGATTCCAGCATCCCATCCACCCTTTTGTCAAACTCATTCTTCAACTGCGACAGATCGATATCCATGTTCGATATACGCGAGGAAAGGATCAGCCCGATGGTACCGAAAAATAAAAACGCGGTCATCAGTACCAACAGGATCGCCAGCACACGGTGGACTCCCCTTCGTTCGATCTTCCACACCAGCGGATACAGTAAATAGCTGATAAAAAAACTAATCGAAAAAGGCATCAGCACGTCCTTCGCGCTGATCACAGCAAATAAAACCACAGACAGTATGAACAGGATCAGTGCGATCCTGATAAGCAGCTTGTTATCCATTTGTCATTTATTTTCATCGGTTAATGGCCGTTTCGGCACCAGGCATTATCTCTTCGAGATTTGAAAACCTGTTTGGCCGAAACTGTTGCAATGGCCCCGTCTGTGACTGAGCCACCGTTTCTTTACAGGACCTCAATAAAACGATTCACAGGATGAAAGAATTGTGCCATTTGTTTAATACCGGTCATCAGGGCAATTCTCAGGCAAATCCGCGGCTTGCCGGTGTACCGTCTGTTACTCCACCTGGGGATTGTGTGGAAAATCATACCCGCCTGAAACAGCCCGAAGCGCGACTGTGCACCTTTCTTCCGGCTGGTATGGATTTGGAAAGAATAGCTAAATTTGTAGTATCTCGAGACAAAATTACCTTATGCAGATTCAATTTCGATCCGTGTTTATCAGTTTGCTTATCAGCATAGCTT
>JBFXKJ010000063.1:0-16116 GCA_050173895.1 Mangrovibacterium sp.
AATGAGATTTTCAATTACGCAAAAAGAAACATGATGAGTCTGTCGACCATCAGTGGCCTTGGTGTGGAAAATGTAGGGCGCGACTTTTATGAAAACAGGTGGAAAGAAAATGCGCCCTCCACAACCTACCCGCGGGCAGTTCGCTCTGATGTTAGCGGTAATACCAGGCCTTCTGATGCTTTTATCGAAGACGGATCTTACCTGCGGCTGAAAAACTTACAGATCGGCTATTCACTTCCGCAGCCGGTCATCACACGGTTATCGCTCACTAAGGTACGGCTTTTTGTAAGCGCTCAAAATCTGCTCACCGTCACGAACTATTCGGGACTGGATCCCGAGATGGGTGAAAGCGTAAGCTCTTCGGGTGTAGGAGGCGGAATTACGGCTTTCGGACTGGACGTCGGCACCTATCCTTCTTCCAGATTCTATAGTGTTGGATTAAACGTACAGTTCTAACGATAAAAAATATATGCAATGAAAATATTTAAAAACACAGGATGGCTCTTGCTGATATACCTGTTCATTCTTCCCATTGGCTGTTCAGACGATTTTCTCGAACAAAAAAATACTTCAGGGATTAGCGAGTATACGCTTTTTAAGTCTCCGGCCGATGGTATCGCAATCGTCACCGGCATTTACAACACCTTCCACAACATCGATTATATGTTGAAAGGGATCTGGTTTACGGCCAATTTCCTGAGCCAGGACTTTAAGAATTACGGAGCCGATTCGTTCTTTGCTACATATGAGATTCCAACCAGCTTTAATCCGCTTAATGTTTTCTGGTCGAGAAATTATGCTGGAATTGCAAAAGCTAATTCAGCATTGGTGATTCTAGAAAAAATGAGAGCAGATAATGTTCTCTCAGAAGAACAGGCAAACCAATTGCTTGGTGAAGTCTATTTTCTGAGAGGTCTTTTTTATTATTATCTGGCTGTCGATTTCGGTGGAGTACCTATTGAACTTGAGGTAGTTAAAGACGATGGCCGTCATCCTAGAAACACTCAAGATGAAGTTTTCAACATAGTTGCATCGGATATGCAAAAGGCATCCGAATTATTAAAGTGGAAATCTGATTTAGCTGCAAGCGATATGGGAAGAGCAACAAAAGATGCAGCACTTGCTTATTTGGGTGATGCTCAGATGTGGTTGAAAAAATATGCGGAGGCTGTAATAACTTTTGATAAACTTAACGGTAAATATCAGTTGGAGGAAAACTTTATCAATATCCATGAGATTACCAACAAGCACGGTAAAGAATCCATTTTTGAAGTGCAGTTCAGAGCTTATGGTAATATGTCGTGGGGTGCCTGGAATGTAAACAACCATTGGATTGCAACTTTCGGAATGCCGGAAGAAATTTCTGGATTTGGCTATGCTTATGCTGATAAGAAGCTCTATGATTCATTTCAAGTAGGTGATACAAGAAAGCTCGCAACAGTAATAGGCCCCGGCGATGAACACCCAAGTCCTTCCATTCAGATTTCCCTATATCCAAAAGTTATTCAGAATCATACACAAAACGGAGTTACAACCAATACGCTTGGTACGGTTGAAAATCCCTGGATGGGATCCGATAAGGGACGGTCAGGATATTATGGGACTAAGTTCTGGAGAAACCCCGAATTATGCGGAACGAAGGGTTTATCTTACTTCCTTAGTCCCGATAATATTATGATGATGCGTTATGCGCAGGTATTGCTGAGTAAGGCTGAAGCAATGCATCGCTCCGGAAATTCCCAGGGAGCATTGAGTATTGTTCAGCAAATACGGGACCGTGGTTTTGGAAAGCTTGTGAATCCGGAGGTCACCGTTCCGGCGCCCGTTGAAACCGACGTCATGAAAATTATCTTGGACGAATACCGGCATGAATTGTCAGGAGAGATTTCACTTTGGTTTGTCCTGAGAAGATCGGGGGAGCATTTGCAGTATGTTGAGGAAAAATACAACATCACGATTCCTTCGGGGAAAGACCTGATGCCGATTCCTCAGATTCAGATCGGAATCAATCAGGCATTAAAGCAAAATCCAGGATATTAGAATAAGAGGAAATCAGGGAGTTCTGTTGCATAGTTTGCAGGGCT
Organism: Mangrovibacterium sp.; assembly: GCA_050173895.1. Lineage (GTDB taxonomy): Bacteria > Bacteroidota > Bacteroidia > Bacteroidales > Prolixibacteraceae > JBCFBK01. The sequence goes on from JBFXKJ010000063.1 coordinate 2,085, forward strand.
CCCTTTTTTTAATTAATGAATGAAGAAGGACATGCGCATCATAAAGACAGGAATCATTGGTCTGGCGGTTGCTTACTGCGTTCACGCAAATGCACAGCAGTTTAAGTTAAATTCTTCCGGCTACTTCCGGAATCAGGGAGTCAATGTGATGGCTTTTGACGACATTTACCCTGAGGGCCATCAGGGCGGACTTGGGATCATCATGCACGGACACCGGGTGGCAGCTAATGGTGATATACGTCTGGAGGCAACTCCGGGACAATGGCAACCCGTCCCCGTTCAACGCGAACGCAAGCTGGACCTGCAGGATAATTCCATTTCAGTTTCACTCAGTTATCCGGATACTTCGCGGCACTTGAGAGGAGTTAATCCGATGATCTACCCAGACCTGCAATTCGACTACATTGTAAAGGTGAAGGGTGAGGGGGATTCCCTGATCGTGACAGTCGACCTTGATCAAGCTTTACCGACCGGCTTCATAGGGAAGGTTGGCTTTAATCTTGAACTTTACCCTGGAGATCTGTTTGGAAGGCCCTGGATCATGGATCAACAGGCGGGAATCTTTCCCCGACAGCCAAACGGACCCACCTTAACGGTAAAAGAAGAAGGGAAAGATAAATTCCATCCTCTTCTGGCTGACGAAATCATTGCCGCTCCTTACGCCGCAGGGGATCAATTTGTCATGCTACCGAACGATCCCTGTCGCAAGCTGACGGTCCGTTCGGAGGGTGCTGAACTGAGACTTTATGATGGTCGTCTAAATCACAATAACGGTTGGTTTGTTTTACGCAGCGAAATACCCGCCGGAAAAACGAAGGAGGCAATAAAATGGATCATTACTCCTCATGTAATAGCCGGCTGGATTTATTCGCCGGTCATTCAGACATCTCAGCTTGGTTATCATCCGGCTCAGCCAAAACAGGCGATAATTGAGTTGGATGTAGAAGATGACCGGCGACTTGATGCAAAACTGATTCAGATCACTCCCGCAGGAGAAAAGCTCATCCGGTCAGTTCAACCAAGCGAGTGGGGAAAGTTTTTGCGATATAATTACCTGATCTTCGATTTTTCAGCTATCCGGGATGAAGGATTATACCAGGTTTGTTATGGAAATTCAGTCTCTTCCATTTTCCGGATCGCTTCCGATGTATACGACCGGGGTGCCTGGCAACCGGTGCTCGAATATTTTCTTCCCATCCAGATGTGCCACATGCGCGTAAATGAAAAGTACCGGGTCTGGCACGACATCTGTCATTTAGATGATGCACGAATGGCGCCTGTTGACCAAAATCATTTTGACGGGTATAGCCAGGGGCCTTCGACACTCACGAAGTACAAATCGGGAGAGATTGTTCCCGGACTTAATTCCGGTGGCTGGCATGATGCGGGCGACTATGACCTGCGCATTGAATCGCAAAGCGGGGAAGCGTATATTTTAGCTCTGGCTTACGAGGCTTTTAAAGTCGACTATGACGAAACAGACATCAATCAAGATGCCCGGATTGTTGAAATACACCAACCCGACGGGAAACCTGACTTACTCCAGCAGGTGGAAAACGGAGCACTTACTGTTGTAGGAGGATATCTTTCGCTAGGACGTTTGTACCGTGGTATAATTTGCAATGATCTCAGACAGTACGTTTTACTGGGCGATGGAAGTGCCATGACCAACCAGATTATAGGGGATGACGATGACCGCTGGGTCTTTACAGAAGATAATCCGGCGCGCGAGCTTACTACTGCAGCACATTTGGCTGCAGTTTCAAGAGTATTGAAAGGGTTTAACGATACGCTGGGTATTCAGGCGCTCGAAATTGCCCGCACATTGTTTGAAAAGACGTCAGATGAGGGTAGGGCTCAGGCTGCAAAAATCCATGCTGCCACCGAACTGTATCTGACTACCGGAGAAAGAACGTATCGGGATTACCTTATTGCACAGACCGAATTTATTAAAAAAAATATCGGTCAGGTTGCCTGGTTTCTTGGACGTGCAGATGCAGCTATGAAAAATCAATTCTTTTCCGGTGCTGTTCGTGAAGCTTTACAGGAATATAAAAAGGAATTGAACAGGCAGAGCCTGGAAACGCCATACGGCATTCCTTACCGTCCGCATATCTGGGGTGCGGGATGGAATATACAGTCGTTTGGTTTCAAACATTATTTTCTTGTAAAAGCCTGGCCCGATTTGTTTCAACCCGACGTAATTTACCAAGCATTGGATTTCATATTGGGATGCCATCCGGGCGTCAATACCGCATCTTTTGCGTCAGGCGTAGGTGCTAAATCAATTACAATTGCATATGGCACCAATCGGGCTGATTGGTCCTATATTCCGGGAGGGGTGGTTTCCGGCACGGCCCTGATACGGCCTGACTTTCCGGAGTTATTGGAATTTCCTTTCCTGTGGCAGCAAACAGAATACGTTATGGGTGGAGGTTCTTCTCATTATCTGTTTCTTGTGCTGGCTGCGCAACAGCTTCTGCAAAAATGATTCCTGATAAAAGCGTGTGTTTGCTTGTCTGAACTAAAATTAGGGGTATCACTTAACCATTTGGTAATCTGAGAAAGTTGCTTGCCATCCGCAAAGGCAAGTTGCTTCCTTCTCAAATCTCTGCGATGTTATGGTGACCGAATCCTGCATTTCGTTTTACGGATTTCCGCTACGCTTCAATTCGCTTCGCTCCAATTCTCATGCTGCCAAAATTATTATCATCAACTCGGGCGTTGCAATAGATTAAGATCCACTGTTTGCGGTCGTTATGTATTTTAAGTAATTGGCAGGAGTAACTACTTCAAACTTATGGTTGGGATAAGCGACAGAAAAAGAGGCTGGTAGCTTACTCTTTCTGCGTTCATTCCATTTCAGTTCAAAGGCATAAAGCACACCGTCACGTTCTTCCAAATAGTCAATCTCCTGCTGGGAATGAGTTCTCCAAAAATAGGCGTTGGGATAGATACCATGATAATCATTATACTTTTTGCGCTCACTGATGAAGAAGTTCTCCCATAATGCACCACTGTCATTCCGAAGGGTTAGCGGTGCATAGTTGCTAATGACTGCATTCCGGATACCATTATCGTAAAAGTATATTTTTCTGCTTTTCTTCAGCTCATTACGCATATTCCGGCTGAAAGAGTTCAATCTAAAGACAACAAGGACTTTTTCAAGCAGATCAAGATAACGTTCTACCGTTTCTTTGTCGATTCCCACAATTTGCCCCATAAAAGAATTTCGTTTATATACGAAAATTTTGGAGTATTTTTTCGGTTATAAACGAGAATTTTCACATAACTAACGGCTGTTCACCGTTTTATGAGGAAACCTTTGTACGTCTCACCTTTCAGCTTTTTGTCAGGCTCCAAAGAAAGTGTTTGCCGCTCAGTGGAAACAGTTGGAGATTCCGGCAAAGAGTATATTCGTTATGTAGAGGTTACCTTCACCGCCCGGGATGCAAGTTCAATTAATTAGTTTGACTGTTACGAATTTTGAAGCGGCTGTTGTGGAGACTTCAGGGTGAAGTCCCTGCCTTCACCTTCATTTTTCAAACTGAAAGCTGTTCCGGGCAAGGATTTTCATCCGGAAATACTACTTTTAACAAACCTTAAACTATCGACATGAGCTTCACAAACCTTTACAGCCGCAGGATCCTTCGCCTTAGCTTGGTTTCGGTCGTTTCTTTTGCCTTTGTATTATCTACTGGTTTCAGCACGGCAAATGCAACCGGTCACTCATTAAAGCTATGGTACGATAAGCCTGCGCTTGACTGGATGACTGAAGCATTGCCAATCGGGAACGGACGCCTTGGCGGAATGATTTGGGGTGGAATTGAAAAGGAACATATTCAGTTTAATGAAATAAGCCTTTGGACGGGAGACGAAACAAATACCGGGGCTTACCAGGCATTTGGCGATGTTTATATCGATTTTGAGCAGGCACCGGATGTTGCGCAGTACAAGCGGGAGCTGAATATTGAAAATGCTGTCCATTCCACTACCTATGCTGCAAATGGAGTAAAGTATAAAAGGGAGTACTTTTCGGGCGCCAAAGACCAGGTGATGGTGATGAGGATAGAAGCAGATAAAAAAGCTTCATGCAGCGGCACGGTCAGCATGACTGATATGCATGGTGCCGACATAAAAGTAATTGGTAATCAATTTCTGGTTAAGGGTGCACTCGACAATGGACTGCAATACGGAGCGGGCATCCTGGTGTTAAGCGAAGGGGGAGTGGTGAAAAAGCTAAACAATACCATTGTTTTTGAGAAGGCCGATAATGTGACGATCCTGCTGGCTGCCGGAACCAATTATCTTCCTGATTACAGCAAAGGATGGAGAGGAGAGAATCCAAACCCGCTCATTGAAAAGCAATTGAAAGATGCATCGCTTTTTTCGTACAATGAACTGTTGAAGCGTCATGTTGATGATTATCAGCGTTTGTTTAAACGGGTGTCATTAAATGTTGGTAAAACGCCCCCGGCTGTTAGTCAGTTGCCAACCGACAGGAGGTTGGTCGCGTACATGAAAGGGGGAGTTGATCCTGATCTGGAGGAATTGTTTTTTCAGTTTGGAAGGTATCTTTTAATCAGCAGTTCACGTCCGGGGAGTCTGCCGGCAAACCTGCAGGGGATCTGGAATAATTCAAATAACCCGCCATGGAGAAGTGACTATCATTCAAATATCAATGTCCAGATGAACTACTGGCCTGCCGAAGTTGCGAATCTGAGCGAATGCCACATCCCTTTCCTCGAATTCATCAACAATCAGCGTGAAGTCAGAAAAAAAGCCACACAGGAGTTTTATAAGTCAAAAAAAGGATGGACCGTCCAGACGGAGAACAATATTTTCGGGGCCGGCAGTTTTGTATGGAATCCACCTGCAAGCGCATGGTATTGCCAGCACTTGTGGGAACATTATGCTTTTACAAATGACAAAATATACCTCAGGGAATTTGCTTATCCGGTGTTAAAAGAAATTTGTGAGTTCTGGGAAGAACGGCTGATTACCGGTCCAAACGGTGCTTTGGTTACGCCCGATGGCTGGTCGCCCGAACATGGTCCTAACGAGCCGGGCGTCACCTACGACCAGGAGATTATCTGGGACTTGTTCACCAATTATATCGAAGCTTCCGAAATTTTTGATCTTGATCCGGATTACAGAAAAACAGTGATTGCTTTAAAGGAAAAGCTGCTTAAACCGCAGGTCGGCAAATGGGGGCAGTTAATGGAGTGGAGCATCGACCGGGACGATCCTGCCGACCAGCACCGCCACATTTCGCATTTGTTTGCTTTGCATCCCGGGCGCCAGATCTCAATAAACAAAACGTCCGAATTGGCCGAAGCTGCAAAGAAAACGCTGATAGCGCGCGGCGATCAAAGCACCGGATGGGCGATGGCCTGGAGGATTAATTTTTGGGCCCGCCTGTGCGATGGAAATCATGCCTATAAGTTATTGCGGAACCTGATGACAGTTGTGGGTAATACAAACACTGACTATGCGAAGGGCGGGGGAATTTACGCCAACTTGTTCGATGCCCATCCGCCGTTCCAGATCGACGGCAATTTTGGTGCAACTGCCGGAATTGCTGAAATGTTAATCCAATCGCATGCCGGCGAAGTGGTTTTGTTGCCTGCTTTGCCCGATGCCTGGGCTACCGGCTCAGTGAAAGGATTAAGAGCCAGAGGCGGCTATGTGGTCGATATGGCATGGAAGAACGGCAAAGTGGTCAGTTACCGGATTCAATCTGAAAACAAAGGGTTTGTAAATGTCCGCGTAAATGGTGAAGTTAAAAGGGTCAGGGTGTAAAGTGAATAGTTTTCTTTTTTAAGTTTCTCGTTCTCCTGTAATGCCCGGATATTTTGGGTGTGGGTGAGGCATATCAAGACCGCTCAGAGGAAGCCGGAGAAGTTTTAAATACACTTAAAACTTCCGGTTGAAATCCGGGAAGCTTTAAGTATGATTAAAACTTTCGATATTTGTGATGCAGGACTGCTTAAGATCTATGCCGCAACCGATGTGGCCAACCACTGCGGGAACTTCAGGTACCGCATCCGCGAAAACAGGCAGGTTGTGCTGCACGACCGGGTCCATCCTTCTTTTACCGAAATGAGCAGGGACGGCGACGATGACCTGTTTAAACTGCTTACCGTGGAGGTGAGCTCAACAGGAATGACTCAGTGCACAGGATCTCGTGGGGAAAATACTTTCAGGAAGGTGAAAAGGTGTTGCTCCCGTTTTCTGTACAGGTGCACCATGCTCTGGTCGACGGCTTCCACGTCGGCGAATACTTCCAAAAGCTGCAGGAATACCTGGATAGCTTCAGATGATTTGACAAGAAGTATCTCACAAGATTATTTTAGAAACAGCTTTGTTTTATCTTTACGTTTTCAGAAATCTGCAACGTGAAGAAAATTGCCTGCCTGCTTTTAGCTCTGGTGATGTGTTCAGCGCTTCAGGCGCAAAACACCAGACGTCTGGACGACCGGACATTTGCCTGCGTGAATGCCGGCGAACACACCGGCCAGGCGCTGCAGCAGGGAGCAAGGGCCGTGCTCTTTACCCGAATGCCCGCCGGGGAACAGCTCCAATTAATCCGTTCATTTTTTGAACAAGAGGGCCAAAGCCTCATTCTCATTTTCGACCAGGCGCTTAACAAAGACAACATACATGACATTCTGCAAGAGCAGTTCAAAACGGACCTGTTCCGGATTCAGGGAGGGCAGTGGCCCGGCGACAGCCTGCTGCAGCATAAAAAGATCATCGCCCTTTTCGGAGACGACCTTACCTTCACCTCAACCTCCCGCGTAACAACCTCCCGCACATACATGACCCGGTTTTCGTCCGATCCGCTCGGCAAAATGGTCGTGTTCACCCCCGACCCCGGCGATTCGCTGCAAAGCCAGTGCCTGAAGTGCTGGCGGCTCACCGGCAAAGTGCCTAATTTCGTGTTGCCGGATCCGGATAAGCTGAAAGAGGCAATTCCGGTCATTGAATTTTTAAACAACACCCGGAGGCTGACCGGCGAAGTCCGCTACAACGGCCGGCTACTGAACGATGTCCGCTGGAAGGAGCATCCCGAACTGATCACGGCAGGCCGGTTTTCCTATCCCGTTACCGGGTACAGCGAGATCCTTTCTCCCTATAAAAACGGCTACCGTATCACTCCCGGCGAGGTGATCCAGCACACGGGCATGCCCGATGCCGTGCGGACGTTCACCGCGCTGGAAAGCCAGCTCGACGAAGGAATGGTCATTCATTTTTCGTTCGACGGGAAAATAAGGAACCTGTCGGAGCCGGACTGGGAAAAGATGATTGTCAACAACGTTGAAATGATCCGCGACAAAGAGCGCGGGCAGGTGGCCAGCTTCGCCGGGAACAACGCCTACATTGACTACGCGAAAGCAAACAGTCTGAATTTCGATACGCCCATCAGCATGTCGGTTTGGGTGAAACCCGACAGCGTGGACCGTTTTATGGGCATTGTCGGACTGGGCAGTTCCTTTTCGCTGAAGCTTGACGCGGAGGGCGCACCCGATTTTACCACCGCCAACATTAAAGACCACAAGGGAAACAAAACACTGGAACCGGGCAGGTGGCACCAGATTGCCGTCGTGTTTAACCCGGGATCAACCGTCGAAATTTATATTGACGGCGAACGGTCGTCAACGCTCGAAGCTTCGGAGATCAAACCCTCCGGACAATCGTTTTTGATCGGGACCAACCTTTGGGGCGAACAGTTTTTTGGCTCGGTCGACGAGCTGAGGATCTGGGACCGCGGATTGTCTGAAAAAGAAATAAAAGCGGTTTTCCTGATGCAGGATGATGAAGGGAACAGACGGTCGCTCTTTTATTTGGCTATGCTTATTGGCGGGCTTGTGTTGTTTGTTCTGTTAAGCCTGAGAATGATCCGGAAGAAGAGGGAAGAGCGTGCGGTTCCCTTAAAAGCAGCGGCAGTATCGGCCGAAACCTCCAAAAACCCCGACCCCAAAAAAAGACCCGAAACCCCCAAAGTCACAGTAAAGCTCTTCGGGACGTTTCAGATCAACACCCCTAAAGACGGTGACCTGACCGGCCGGTTTTCACCCTTGCTGAAACAAATGCTGGCATTCTTTATCCTGAATCAGGCGGAAACCGGCGACGGAACCGGCATTAAAAAACTGACCGACACGTTTTGGCCCGGAGTGGCGCCCGACAAAGCAAAAGAAAACCGGGGCGCCAATTTAAAGAAACTGCGCAGGCTGCTGGACGATATCGAAGGGATTTCCATCAGCTATCAGGACAAGAAATGGTATTTTAACGCCGGCGCAGATACTTCAGTTGACGTATTCCGATACGCCGGACTGAAAAAACCGGTCAGGCAGCAGGCGGCTTCCGGACAGGTTGATGACCAGTTGGCCGTTTCTTTCCTGGACGTCGTCAGACCCGGGAATGTCCTCCAAAACATCGAGGCGGAATGGCTGGATGCATACAAGAGCGCGGTCGCTGACGAAGTGATCGGCCTGCTTTTCCTTCTGCTGAAACCGGCCGCCCCGCAGGAACTGAAAATTGAAGCGGCCCGGACGATCCTGAAATTTGACCCGCTCAACGAAGAGGCACTGAAACAGTTGCTGGCCGGCTTTACCATGCAGGGAAACCATGGCCAGGCCCGGCAGGGTTATGATGATTACTGCAGAAAGTATCTGGCCTTGTACAACGAACCCTATCCGGTTGACTTTCGCGAAATCATTAAAAAGTGAATGTAAAAAAAACTGCATTCCCCCTTTTGTTCCCCTTTTTATTACCCCCTGTTTGCTTAAATTTGGTACAGAAAAATCAAACTAAACAGTGATATGGGAACTACAGACAGAAGATCATTCCTGAAAACAGTGAGCGCTGCGGGAGCCGGGATTATTGCAGTACCGCACATCTCAAGAGCCGGTGTACCCGGTAAAAAATCCGGTCAGGTGAATATTGCCTTTATTGGCGTGGGCGGCCGCGGCCGCGGACATGTACATCGGGCTGCCATCACTGAAGGCGTGAAAGTGACCGCCTTCTGCGATATCGACCCTGAAGCAGTGGCAGCAACAAAAAAACTGCTGAGCAACCTCGGCAAACCGGAAGCTGCTGTTTACAGCGATGGAGAATATGCTTTCATGGAAATGCTCAAACGCGACGATATTGACGGGGTGATCATTTCAACACCCTGGCTGTGGCATACCCGTATGGCCGTTGCCACAATGAAAGCCGGGAAGTACGTGGCTGTTGAGGTGTCGGCGGCCAATACGATGGAGGAATGCTGGGACCTGGTCAACACCTCCGAAGAAACCGGAATGCCCTGCATGATCCTCGAAAATGTGAACTACCGCCGCGACGTGATGGCCGTGACCAACATGGTGAAACAAGGGGTATTCGGAGAAGTGGTACACACCCGCTGCGGTTACCGCCACAGCCTGCTCGATGTAAAGTTCAGCGAAGGACTGAAATTCGGACAGGGAGCTCAGGGCGAGGCCCGCTGGAGAACGCAGCACTCATTGAAGGTCAACGCCGACGTTTACCCGACCCACGGACTGGGACCCGTTGCCACGATGCTCGACATTAACCGGGGCAACCGCTTCCTGTATCTTACCTCCACCGCCACCAAGGCAGTCGGCTTGAAAGATTATGTGGCGGAGCAGGGAGGTAAGGATCATCCTTATGCCAAACTTCCGTGGGCGCAGGGCGACATTATTACGTCGATCATTAAAACCACTAATGGTGAGACGATTCTGGTGACGCACGACTGCAATCTTCCCCGCCCGTACTCGCTCGACTTTCATGTCTCCGGGACCGATGGCGTGATCGACTTTGACTATAACCGCCGCCGCATTTATGTTGAAGGTCAGTCGAAAGGGCACGACTGGGAGGAATTCCAGGCCTGGCAGGACAAATACGACCATCCGCTGTGGAAGAAATACGGACAGATTGCCGATGGTGCCGGTCATGGCGGGATCGACTATTTCGTGACCCGCGAATTTATCAATGCCGTAAAAGAACAGCGGCAGCCGGTGATGGACGTGTACGACGCCGCTGCCTGGAGCGCCGTTACCCCGCTGTCGGAAGCATCGATCGCCCAGGGAAGCGCCCCCCAGTATTTCCCTGACTTCACCCGCGGCAACTGGATCACCAGAAAACCGCTGGACTATCTGAACTACTAAGGCTGAAAAAGCCTTCGTCCATAGTCTGCGTGTCCGGCAGTCGCGGCATAACATCCCCGGCAGGGGCCTGAACACCCGGGAATGATTCGCAGCACTCCGGCTTTGTCCCGCGAAGGCGGGAACCGTTGGCAAATCCCGATCTCCTCCCGGACACTCCGAAACAAGCACAGCAGCCCGCCAGCGGACTGCTGTTTTTTTTGTTCAACCCGGCGCCAACCGTTTTTCCTAGGTACAGGTCCTGAGCGCCGGTTTCATTCAACTCCAACCATTTCTGCAGCGAAGAGATGACCCATAAAAACCGGTGTTAAGGATGGTGGTGGCGCTTTTTTACCTGATAATGCAGCCGGAGTGTATTTGCATTTAATTTTTTCGCTGATCGCAGGCTAAGTTTAAAATCAGTCGTGTTTTTAATCATAGGCAGTCCGGTTCCAAAAAGTACCGGTTCAATCACGAAATAAATATCATCCACAAGTTCTGTACTCATAAATTCACTGACCGTCGTCATTCCTCCAATGATGACGGCCTCACTATGGCCTTTTGCCTCGAGCATGGAGATGATTTTGCCGGGTGTTTGGCAGGCAAAGATCACCGTGGGATTAGCCGGCCTTGCATTGGTGTTGGTCGTTAAAACAACGGTGGTCCCTTCTTCCCGGAGCGGCAGATAGTCGGGCGCAATGATCTGGTAGGTTTTTCTTCCCATGATCACCGCTTGTGTCTGTTGGCAGATCTCCATAAATCCGGTGGCATATTCCTGTGACAGCCAGTCGGGAATTCCTTTTGGACTTGAAATGAAACCGTTTGCCGATAGTGCCAGATAAACGCTGATCTTCATGATTTCTTTTTCTTCAAAATTCCGGAAAGAAGCCCGCATTTAAAGGTGGGAAAAACGACAATATGAGGGGATAATTGCGGAGAGTTTGGAATTCTTATGCATTGGCTTTTTCGTTATGGCCGGCATCACAGCATCCCCATCAGGTCTTCCGGATATTCGGCCAGGGCCTTTGCTCCGTTCGAAAGCAGCTCTTGTTCCGCCCGGAAACCCCAGAGCACACCCACGGCAAACATACCTGCATTGGTGGCGGTTTGCATGTCGGTGCCGGAGTCGCCAACATAAAGTATCCTTTCGGGAGAAATGTCCATTTCACGGGCAATCCTTAATGCTTCGGCCGGATTAGGTTTTTTCAGTGCCTCAGTGGTCAGTCCGGTGACATGCCCGAAATTCCACTGCGACAGCAACGCCTGTGCGATTTTTTTGGTGAGCGCATCATTCTTGTTGGAAAGGATGGCCAGTTTGATTCCGGCGGCAGTCAGTTTATGCAGCAGTTCCGCGATCCCGGCATAGAGCTTTGTCTTGTTGAGGCAGTTGGCATTGTAAAGCTCAATCATCGATGCCAGGCATTGGTCCACCAGCTTTTCATCGGTTCTATGGGTTTCGGGAAGCACCGTGCGTACCAGGTTCCGCAATCCGTTGCCAATAAAAAGTTTATAATCTTCGTTCGGATGTTCCGGGAAATGATGCTGCTGCAATACCATATTCATCGAATCGGCAATATCGTCGAGCGAGTTCACCAGCGTTCCGTCCAGATCAAAGAGTACTGCTTCAAATTGCATGTTTTGCTTTTTTGAAATTAGAATTACCAAGCCCATTAAATTTCAGTATAAGCTGTCGCTGAAATACCGTTCAAAATAATTGAAGCGGTAAAGATAGGAACGATCACAATTTAAATCCGACCATCAGGTAAAAATTTCGCCCGGGGCGGTTATAGTTGCCCCAGTCCAGGTGTTCGGAATAGGCCTTGTCGAGCAGGTTCTCCACGCCGCCATTCAGACTGATGACCGATTTTCCTGTGCGGATGTGATATCCCCCCCGCACATGCAGCAGTGCGAATCCCGGCGTTTTCGTTTCGCCGTAACCGGTGTTGATGCGGTTTTGCGGGGCTGAAAATTCATTTTCGAGCTGAAGCCGGTAATTCTTTTGCCGGAAATGAACGGAGAACAGGTTCTTTAGCGGCGGCATCAGCGGGATAGGGCCGTTCGAGGCTGTTTCACCGCGGTTATACTTCAGCACATTAAAGAATTCGAGCGCGGGCAGAGGCTGCCAGGATAGCTGCAGCTGGCTTGAAAATGTCTGTGCGCTACCGATATTCTCATACCGCTTTGTTCCGGAGGCATACAGGTTCAGCGCCTCATAGCCGGGAACAATAACCCCCATGATGTAATCGCTGATGTGATGATACCGCAGGTCGACCGAGAACTTAATTTCCGGGCGGGTATAGCTGATATTGACAAAACCGTTGAACGACTTTTCCGTCTTGATTTCGGGATTGCCGATGTAGTCGTAGCCGTCGTACGCGTTGAAAAGGTAGAAGCCAAACTGCTCCGAGAGGGTGGGCAGGCGTTTCCCCTGCCCGACGCCCGCCTTGGCCCGCCAGGCATTCCCGGGCGCATAGGCCAGGATGATATTGGACGAGTGGACAAACTCATGGAACGGCTTTCCGACCTCATAGCCCAGCGAGCTGAACTGGCGCTTTCCCTGCTCCGATAAAACCCGGGATGAACTGAAGTCGGCACGGAGGTCGACTGCCAGCACCGTTTTCGGGCTGAGCACATAATCGTTCCGAAGATAAACACCGGAGACCTGCCGGCGGTGCTCGGGCCAGGTTTCGGCAAACATCGGCGGTTCGCCCGGACTGGAAAGGTTGTTCATGAACATTGTCATCTCCGCTTTTTGCCAGGTGCGGTAGCTTTCCAGCTTAAACGACAGCAGGTTGCGTTCCGACCAGCGGATACTTCCCTGGGCGAAGGCGCCCCAGGTACGGCTCCATCCGGGCATGTCCATTTTCATGTAAACACTGTCGGCTTTGCCGCTCTGCGAGTTTTCGACCAGGTAAAGGCTGTCGCGCTGCGAATCGTCCATCAGATGATAAACGGTGTTGTAATAGACCCGGGTGCTGAAGTTTGAAAGGTGCATGAATGTTTCCGGTTCGTATTTCAGGCTGTAAATCCGGCCTTTAGCACGGCTAACGTCCATGGGCAGGGCGGGATATCCCACATCGAACGCATCGTCGATGAGCCAGTCGAAGGTCAGGTCATGTCCTGTCGCGGGACTGAAAAGCACCGACTGGAGCAGGTTAATCTTTTCGTATTGCGTAAACGGCACGTCGTGCCCGTTCCCTTCGGAATAGGGCGAGTAATGCTTATAAACCCCGCTGATGCGGTATGCCCATTTTTCCTGTCCGAAGTTGGACAGGAAATAGAGGGTTTTTCCTTTGGAGACGGTTTCGTAGTTCACTCCGGTTTCGACCGTAAATAAAGATCTTACAGGCGACTGAAGCTCCATGTCGAACGATCCGCCGATGGTGCTTCCGTTTTTACTGCCGCCGGAACCTTCATCTATCCGGATGCTTTTCAGGTTTACCGGTTCCACGTACGACGTAACCGGATCCATCTTGTCGGTGCAGGCGCCAAACATTTTCATGCCGCCGATAGTCACGTTGATCTGCCCGGACGAGAAACCATTCAGCACGGGTTCTTTGGCATAGGCGCCGCGGCTGATCAACGACATGCTTCCCAGCCGTTCATTGATCTTGTCGATCCCGGAACTGTAAAAGGTCTGGTAGCGCTTCAGTGCGGCTTCATCGTTCAGGATGATCTGCTCCGCGACAACCACCTCTTCGATCCGGATGGTGTCGTTGTTCCTGTTCCCGGCAGCCTGTTGCGCCTGAAGGCTTCCGTTGAGGCTGGTGCCCAACAGGCATAATAGTGTCAATGCAATTCTCCTGTTCTTCATGATTCAGTGGCTTTAAGAACTTTCTTTGCGGATGCTGGTCTTTTGCAATGGCTTCCTGTAAACAATTCCGGAA
>JBFXKJ010000064.1:0-16032 GCA_050173895.1 Mangrovibacterium sp.
ATACTCCTTCACTTCCTGCTGTAATTCGACAAAACCTGCGGGAACAAAGAGGCTGACCCGCTGCAATGTTTTGATATCATCATGAATAGCCACACCAACTTTCAGGATTTCGGCGTTGGTGAGAATTTCCTTCAGCGGATCCGGTAATCCGATCTTATTGATCCTGAAAAGAAAGGCCGTTTTTGCTGTGGCCAGTTGCAGCAAGGCCACCTGATTTACCTGGCCTCTTTTAAAGGAAGGCCGGGTTTCGGTGTCAAAACCGATCATTTTCTGCGCGGAAAGATAGCGAACTGCAGCTTCGAGTTTTTCTTCCTGATCAATAACAACAACTTCACCTTCAAAAGCTTTTAACGGTAGTTCATCCAGTTCTTCTCTCGTAATATATTCCTGAAACATTTCTTAATCAATCTCCTTATTAAATAAATCATTCAGCCAATCCGGCTTTCTGTCTTCCGCCTCCGGTGGTCGTTCCACATCCTGATCAAAATCAGTCTGGCTGTATATGAGCGAATGGATGGCCCGTAATCCGTTCACCAGTTTGTGGCCCCAATAGGCCCGAAAATTCGCCATACACGTCCACAGTGCTTCCTGCATTACTTGATCATCACCGATCCGGTAAGAAAGAATAAAATCCTTGAGATCCTGATAAATGTCGGTCAGGTTCTCTGAAATGCTTGCGCTAAGCGGTGCATCGCTAAACTGCATCTCCGGCTCGAAAACCTCCTGATAATCATCATGAGGTCCCAGTACGTTCATGATCCGCTGCTGCAGGAAATTATAATCAACTTCCGTCACATACCGTTCAAGCTCCAACTCCTCCGTGCTGCCGAACTCAGGAAGCAGGCTGGCTTTCAGGTAAATAAGCGGGAGCAGTTTTTGAGCTTTTCCCAGCAAAGCAAAGGGATCTTCATTGCCGGCAGTTTCCACAAATTTACAGTATTCATTGGCAACTGTAACAAACTCAATGACATTCTTTGAATAGACAATGGGATTTAGCTCCTCTCCTGGCATACCTGAATTTTATGCTGCAAAAATAAGAAGAATTCCTGAAAAAGGGCGAGGGGAAAGAGGATATTAACACAGTCGGGGAAAGAAAGCGCGAATTCAGCTTTCTCCGGTCCCCTTCCATTCCAGCCGGTTATCGATGCGATGAATGATGCGGCCGTTGTCGATGAGCCAGCGGACCACCTGAATAATCTCGTCTTCATTCCGGTCTGTTTTGAAGATAAGTTCTTCAAAAAAAAGGGGTTCTTTCAGATACGATTTCAGCATTTCACTGATTTTTTCAATTTCAGGATCACTCATCCCCAGGCTGTTTTGAGCCAGACACCTGTCACATTTCCCGCAGCGCGCCGATTCAGTTTCACCAAAATATTCGAGCAGGATCCGGCTGCGGCATTTGAGTTTTTCGGTCATGTAGATGGTCATCGCCTCCGTTCGCTTTTGGAAATCTTTCTTTCTGTCCGCGTAATTCTCCTTTGATATCTTCAGCCGGTCTGCATCGATCCGTTCTTTGGTGAAAATAATGAAAGGTGTTTTCTTACGGGGAATATAGTGGATCACTTTATTGGCATCAAGAAGGTTTAAAAACCGGTAGACTGTTTCCAGAGGGATTGCCGCCCGGGCTGAAAGAAGATTTTCATCGATGCCGACATAATTGTTAAACAGTCCGGTGTACGAACGCAGGATCAGTTTGATAAAACCGTCAAAGGCTGCATTGGCAACCTGAAAGCGGTAGAGATCGTCTCTCCCCATGATAAAGTGCAGCCGCGACGGATTGTCCATTTCCTCGGTCAGTTCCAGATATCCCTCCCGCTGCAGGATTTTCAGGCTGCTCAGGATGGTGTTCACCGGCAAATGAAAAGAAGCCGCAAAGTCGGCCATATTGAAGTCAAAAATCTTGTCTTTTCCAAAACCTGTTGCCAGCTGGAAATAATTACAGAGCGCCAGATAAACCCGTTTGATCGTATCCACAGGAGGAAATGCCTTTTCCAGTCTCTTCTTTAAAGCCAGCTGGTCAGAACGGGCAGCGATCAGGACTGCATACGCTTTATCCCCGTCCCTTCCTGCCCTGCCCGCTTCCTGGAAATACGCTTCCGGCGAATCGGGCGGACCGAGGTGAATCACAAAGCGCACATCCGGCTTGTCAATGCCCATTCCAAAGGCGTTCGTGGCCACAATGACACGGGTCTTCCCCTGTTTCCACTCTTCCTGTTTCCTGCTTCTTTCGCCAGCCGCCAGCCCTGCATGGTAATAGTCGGCCGAAATCCCGCACTTTTTCAGAAAATCGGTCACCTCCCTGGTTGCCTTTCTCGAACGCACATAAACAATGCCGCTTCCTTCGGCTTTTCTGACCGACTGCAGCAGGTACTGCATCTTGTCTTCCCTCTCCCGCACCAGGTAAACCAGGTTGCCTCTGAAAAAGCTTGTCCGCAGCACATTCTCCTTTTTAAACAGCAACTGCTTCTGAATATCGTTCACCACATCGGGCGTAGCAGTTGCCGTGAGCGCAAGAACCGGCACATCCGGCAACAGTTTACGCAACTCACTGATACGCAGATAGGACGGGCGGAAATCGTATCCCCATTGTGAAATGCAATGCGCTTCATCGATCACGATCAGGTTTACGTTCATCTGCGGCAACCGCTCCCTGAACCGTTCCGTGGCAATCCTTTCGGGAGAGATATACAAAAACTTATATCCCCCCCAAGCGGCGCTGTCAAAGCTGAGCCTGACTTCCTGAGGGGTCATTCCTGAGTGAATAGCCAATGCCCTGACACCTTTCCGCTCAAGATTTTCCACCTGGTCTTTCATCAGCGATATCAGCGGAGTGATCACCAGGCATATACCCGGCCTGGCAAGCGAATATACCTGGAATGTAATCGATTTTCCGCCTCCCGTGGGCAACAAGCCAAGCGTATCCCTTCCTGAGGCCACCGAATGAATGATCTCCTCCTGCAAAGGGCGGAATGAAGAATAACCCCAGTACTTTGTCAATATGGATCTGAATTCGCTCATTTTAGATTTTGCAGGCAAATCACTTAACAAATTTTAATGAAAATTAATTTTTTAGCGGCAATCTGCCAAATGTAAATAAAAGCAATATCCGTTTATTTTTCGTAGTTTTGGCCCCTGGTTGCAACAAAATTACTTCAGAAGCGCATGAAACGGCAATGGTATGGCATCACATTTCTATTTCTTTTAGCAGCCTGCCAACAGGAAGCATCGGATAAAGTGCCGCTTGCACAGGTCGGCGAACGCATATTGTATAAGGAAGATGTGGCGCAGGTTTTTCCCGGCAAGCTCTCCGAAAAGGACAGCGCGTTGTGGACCGACGATTTTATCCGCAAGTGGGTCCGTTCGGAACTCATGATCCTGAATGCAGAAAAGAACCTGTCGGCTGAACAGAAAAATGTGGAAAAAGAACTGCAGGAATACCGAAACTCGCTGCTCACTTACCGTTACAAAAATGAGCTCCTTGCCCAAAAAATGGATACGGTCATCACCGAAGAAGAAGTCAGTGCGTACTATACAGGCCACCAGGACGAATTTATTCTGAAGTCGAATATTATCAAGGCTGTTTACCTGAAAATCCCGCTGGAGGTGGCTAACCCTGAAACAGTAAAAAAACTCGCAGAAGATGAAGATCCTGCCAAACTGGCGCAACTGGACGAGTACAGTGTGCAGTACGCAAAAAGCTATGATCGCTTCGGCGATAAATGGGTCAGCTCGGCAGATGTCCTTAAGCAGCTTCCGGAAGAAATCAGTGATGAAGAACAATTTTTGAGAAGAAACAAGTTTATTGAAAGCAGCGATACAGATTATTATTACTTTATTTGCATACGTGATTTCCGGCTGGCAGGGCAATCCGCTCCTGAAGCTTTCGTCTGGGCGCAGATCCGGAATATCCTGCTGAACGAACGGAAAATTAAGTTCCTGCGTACGATCGAGGATGACATTTATAATGAGGGGCTGACATCAAATAAATTCAGGATTTTTAATATCAAAAATGACTAATATGTTCAAAAAAGTTTTGTCTGGTTTTACTTTTTTTTGCTTTCTGGCCTCATCAACATGGGCTCAGGACAAGATCATTGACCAGATTGTTGCGGTTGTGGGCAGCAACATTATCATGAAATCGGACATTGAAGGCATGTATTTGCAGAATCAGGCGCAGGGCGTCACATCCGATGGGGATATGAAATGTGAGATCCTGGAGAATTTCCTGGTTGAAAAGCTGCTGCTGGCCGAAGCCGAGCTGGATACGACCATCATCGTAACTCCCAGCCAGATCAATCAGAACATGGACGAGCGGATGCAATATTTCGTCAAAAACCTTGGATCGGAAAAAGCTGTTGAAAAATATTTTCAGAAGCCCATTGCGGCCATCAAGGCTGATCTCGAAGAAGTGATCAAAAATCAGCTCATGACAAGCCAGATGCGAAGAAAGATCATTGAAAAGATCAGTGTCACCCCGGCTGAAGTCAGGTACAAACACCGCACCATGAACAAAGAGGAAATCCCCACCGTGGATGATCAGCTTGAATACGCGCAGATTGCCGTTTTCCCGCCGATCACCCTGGAAGAGGAAAATGAGATCAAGTCCCGTTTAAGGGAGTTCAAAAAGCGTGTGGAGGACGGAGAAAGCTTTGCCACCCTGGCGGTTCTGTATTCGGAAGACCCCGGTTCTGCAGCCAACGGAGGAGAACTTGGCTACCTGGGACGGGGCATGCTTGATCCGGCCTATGCTTCCGCAGCCTTTAACCTGAAGGAAGACCGCGTTTCGAATGTGGTCAAGAGCGAGTTCGGCTATCATATCATCCAAATGATCGGCCGGAGAGGCGAACAGATTAACACACGGCATATCCTGCTCAGGCCCAAACCCAGTCCCGAAGCGCGCGAAAAAGCTGCCAGCAGTCTCGACAGCCTGGCCACCCTGATCAGAAAAGGTAAAATCACCTTTGAAACCGCGGCACTGCATTATTCGGCCGATAAAGATTCAAGAAATGGCGGCGGACTGGCCATTAATCCTTATACGAGCTCTTCCAAGTGGAAAAAGGAGGAGTTGGATCCCGAAGTAAGTAAAATTCTGGCAGGGATGAAGGAAAATGAAATCTCCGATCCGTTCAGCTCGATCGATGACCGTCAGCGGCTGGTGTTTAAGATCATTAAGCTCCTTAGCCGTACAAAGGAACATAAAGCGAACCTGCAACAGGATTATCAGTTTCTTCACGATCTGTTCCTGCAGAAAAAACAGGAGGACGCAATCAACAAATGGGTGTCGGAACAACAGGCAAAGACTTACATCCATATCGATGAAACCTATCAGAACTGTAATTTTAAGTTCAAGAACTGGATAAAATAACAAAACCGGTTATGAACCATTCCGGCAACATACGGTCGATTTATATGTCCGGCGCCTGTCTTCTGCTGTTGCTTTCCATTTCTGTAGGGCTGTCCGGTCAGACAAAAAAGGCAAAAGTGGACATTGAGCAGGCAGACGCGCTCCTTCACAATGAGTCGATCATTTCAAATGCTCAGCGGCTGATCGGGAACGTCCGGATCAGGCACAACAATATTGTGATGTGGTGTGACAGTGCCTATTCCTATACCGATGTCAACGTGGTCGACGGATTTGGAAATGTCCATATTCTAAAGGACGACACGCTGCATCTGTATGCCGATTTTGTAAATTACAACGGCGACATCAGTTGGTGCAAGGCCAAGTACAATGTGAAACTGGTCAATAAATCAACGACACTGACCACCGACTCGCTCAATTATGATATGAACCGGAGCGTAGGGTATTACGACCAGTATGGCACAATTGTCGACAGCACCACCACCCTGACCAGCAAGATCGGCGAATATTACGCACAGGAAGACAAAGCGTATTTCCGGACCGAGGTCAAAATGACCACTGACGACTATATACTTGATTCGGACACGTTGATTTATGAAATGAAAACGGGCATCGCATCGATTGTCGGACCTACCAATATTCACAATGATAAAAATAACCTCTTTGCCATCGATGGTTTTTACAACACAAAAACAGGCAAGGCCGATCTGTATAAGCGTCCGGTGATCACTTCCGATGAGCAAAAGGTCACGGCCGACTCGATTTTTTACAATAAGGTGAGCGGAGACGGCCTTGCACTGGGAAACGCAGACATTCAGGATTTGAAAAACCGGGTCATTGTAAAAGGAGATCGCGCTTTTTACAACGATATCGAAAAAACGTCGCAGGTTACCGATTCTGCCCAGTTTTGGTATTATTCCGAACAAGACACGCTTTTTCTGCATGCAGACACGCTGAGAACAATTCCCGATTCGATCCCGGATCAGAAGATTGTGAAAGCTTATTACGGTGTCCGGTTTTACCGCGCCGATATGCAGGGAAAATGCGACTCGCTCGCCTACTGGTCGAAAGACTCGACGCTCCAGATGTTTCACGAACCGGTTATCTGGTCGGGTGCCAATCAAATGACTGCCCAATATGTTGAAATGGTTACAGAAGATAAGGAAAACCAACTCGTAAAAATGAACGAAGATGCTTTCATTATCGCTCAGGAAGAGGATTCCGCAAAGTTCAATCAGATCAAGGGAAGAAATATGACCGGTTTTGTCCGGAAGAGGGACCTGTACAAAATCGACGTGGACGGAAACGGCGAATCGATTTATTATGCACGCGATGATAATGGGATTATCGGACTAAACAAGGCGCAGGGGAGTAATATCCTGATCTTTCTGAAGCAAAGAAAAGTTTCCCGGATTGTTTTTGTAACCTCTCCCGAAGGGAAGTTAAGCCCGATAGCAGAACTTAGCGAAGAAGAAAAGACCCTTCCGGGCTTCGTTTGGCTGGATGCCATTCGTCCAAAGAGCTATACCGACATTTTTCTGGAAGTGAAAAATGAAGGATCCGTGCAGAAAAAAGAATAGCAGGTTTTCCCTGCTATTCTTTTTATCTTTCTGATGTCAATATTCGTCCTCATTGAAGAAAAAGTCATCCTTACTCGGATAGTCGGGCCAAATATCCTCAATGCTTTCATAAATCTCGCCTTCGTCCTCGATCTCCTGTAAGTTTTCAATAACCTCCAGCGGCGCTCCTGAGCGAATGGCAAAATCGATTAACTCATCTTTGGTGGCCGGCCAGGGTGCATCTTCCAGTTTTGATGCCAGTTCTAATGTCCAGTACATATTCGAAGGTATTAAGGTTAATGCTGTTTTAAACTGTTGCGAATATATAAAAAATTACTACATATTATCCTAACTTTTCGCCCACTAATCTGCAACAAACCACTGCCGGCCAGATTCGACCCGTTTCGGGGCCTACGAAGGGGGAAATCATCGGCTATTTGTCAATTTTGTCCGGTATCCAGGGCACTTCCGCGCAATGATGATCCCGGTTAATCTTGCGGGCCAGCACGAACAGGTAGTCAGAAAGGCGGTTAATATACTTAATGAGCGTTGGATCAACTGTTTTTCTCTCAGCCAGCTCTACGATGCGGCGTTCCGCACGCCGGCAGACAGTCCGGGCAAGATGCGCGTAGGCGGCCCCGGTATGCCCCGCCGGCAGAATAAAATGAGTCAGTTTGGGAAGTGTTTCGAACATCAGGTCCATTTCGCGTTCAAGCAGTTCAATATCTTCCTCCCTGCAGGGGATCCGCTTCATGATTTTTTCTGCCTCCTCGTCCATGGCCAATTGCGAACCGATCACAAAAAGCCTGGATTGAATTCCTGCCAGCACTTTCTTTGTGTTTTCGTCCACATCAACGGTTAAAAGAAGCCCGATGGCACTGTTCAATTCATCGATGGTTCCGTATGCTTCCAGACGAATGTCGTATTTTTTTACCCGGCTTCCTCCGATCAGACCGGTCGTGCCGTCATCACCGGTTTTAGTATAGATCTGCACGTCCTTTGCCATTAATATACAGGATTAGGATTAACAATATCCGATTCCACCTGTCCGTCCTTCAGCCGGATGATCCGGTGTGCGTGACGGGCTATATCTTCTTCGTGGGTTACAACAATCAAGGTGTTACCTTGTTTGTGGATGTTTGAAAATAACTGCATAATCTCTTCCGATGTCCTGGAATCCAGGTTTCCCGTCGGTTCGTCGGCCAGCAGGATCGCCGGGTTATTGATCAGGGCCCGGGCCACCGCCACCCGCTGCCGTTGCCCTCCCGACAGTTCGTTCGGTTTGTGATCAATCCGGTCTGCCAGTCCCACATCAGTCAGCATCTGCCCTGCCCTTTCCAGCCGGGCTTCCTTTTTCACGCCGGCATATACCAGGGGCAACATCACATTTTCCAGCGCCGTATTCCTGGGAAGCAGGTTAAAGGTCTGAAATATAAATCCAATCTCCGAATTCCGGATTTCGGCCAGCTCATCGTCAACCAAATGGCTCACATTCTGGCCGTTTAATTCGTACTGTCCGCTGGTGGGCGTATCCAGACATCCCAATACGTTCATCAGGGTTGATTTGCCCGAGCCGGAAGCGCCCATAATGGCTACATACTCGCCGGCATGGATTTGAAGGCTGACCGAGCGCAAGGCACGGACAACCTGCGTGCCGACTTTATAATTTTTCACAATGTCGGTCAGACGGATCACTTCTTTCTGTTCTGTGCTCATTGTTTCACGACTGTTTGTAAAAGGAAGCCGGAATGCCTGTGCCGGCTTCGTGAATTTCAGGTAAAAATAATGATCTTCATGAAATATACATAATCATTTGTCATTTATTATTGCCGGTGAATGGCTGCCACACTAATGATGTTTACAAATAATCGGTATCTTTGTTCCATGCCCGAATTTTTGGATCAAGACATAAAATTTCTGAACGGTGTAGGCCCAAAAAGAGCGGACCTTTTGAAAAAAGAACTGTCGGTGGCCACCTTCCGGGATTTATTATATTATTTCCCCTATAAGTATATTGACCGCACGAAATTTCATAAAATAGCAGCGATCGGCCCTAACGATGCCTACATCCAGGTGAAGGGGCGAATCCGGTCGTTTGCATTGCAGGGAGAAGGACGCGGGCAGCGGCTGACGGCTGTTTTTTACGATGAAACCGGTAGTTTTGACCTGGTGTGGTTCTCAGGAATCAGGTATATCCGCGAAAATCTGAGAACGGAAACCACCTATGTGGCGTTCGGAAAACCATCGGTCTTCAACGGGAGGGTGAACATGATCCATCCCGAACTGGAGGGAGAAGCAGGCGAGCAGATCCACACCGGAGTTTTACAGGCTTTTTACAATACCACCGAAACGTTAAAGAAACGCTTTCTGAATACCAGGGCCATCAACAAGCTGCAATATAACCTGATGCTGGCGTGTGAAGGAAAGATTTACGAAACACTTCCTGCGCCGGTAATGGAAAAACTCAGGCTGATCCCGCTATCGGGCGCGCTCAGGCAGATCCACTTTCCCGAAAATACACATGCGTTGCAAAAAGCGTCGTTCAGGCTTAAATTCGAAGAGCTGTTCTGTATCCAGTTAAAGATACTGGCTTTGAAGCACAGGCGCAGTGAATCGTTCAGAGGATATGTTTTTGAAAAGGTAGGTTATAATTTCAACCGTTTTTATGATCATCATCTCCCTTTCGGACTTACCGGAGCGCAAAAAAAGGTGATCCGGGAAATCCGGAAGGATCTTGGAAGCGGCAATCAGATGAACCGCCTGTTGCAGGGCGACGTGGGGAGCGGCAAAACCCTCGTTGCTTTAATGATTGCTTTAATTGCTTTTGATAACGGCTTTCAGGTGAGCCTGATGGCCCCCACTGAGATTCTGGCTATCCAGCATTACAACACCATCGAACGCATGCTGAACGGAATTGGCGTGAAGGTGACCCTGCTGACCGGATCGACGAAGAAGTCAGAAAGAAACATCATTCATAAACAATTGCTGTCTGGCGAGATACAATTCCTCATCGGAACTCATGCTTTAATTGAAGACGTGGTCAGTTTCCACCGGCTGGGATTGGCCATCATCGATGAGCAGCATCGTTTTGGGGTCGCCCAGCGGGCGATGTTGTGGAAGAAAAACGCAGGCATACCTCCTCATGTGCTGGTCATGACCGCCACCCCGATCCCCCGCACACTGGCCATGACCCTGTATGGCGATTTGGATGTCTCCGTGATCGATGAACTTCCACCCGGACGTAAACCTGTCGTTACCCGCCATTTTTATGAGAACCGGCGCAAGGAAGTCTACCAGTTTATCAGAGAGCAGGTCAATGCCGGAAGGCAGGTCTATGTCGTTTACCCGCTGATCAGTGAATCGGAGAAGATGGACCTGAAAAATCTGGAAGACGGTTATGAACTGCTCCGGCAGGTTTTTCCGCGCTACCGGCTCAGCATGGTCCACGGACGTATGAAACCCGCCGACAAAGAACGGGAAATGCAGCTTTTCAAGGAAGGAAAAACACAGATCCTGGTGGCTACAACGGTGATCGAAGTGGGCGTCGATGTACCCAACGCCTCAGTCATGGTCATTGAAAGCGCTGAGCGTTTCGGGCTCTCTCAGCTCCATCAGTTGCGGGGCCGCGTAGGCCGGGGTGCCGAACAATCCTTTTGCCTGCTCATGTCTTCCTACAAAATCAGCAATGAAAGCCGTAAAAGACTGGAAACCATGGTGCGGACGAACGATGGCTTTGAGATCGCCGAGGCAGATCTCCAGCTTCGCGGTCCCGGCGACCTGGAAGGAACACAGCAAAGCGGACTGGGTATTCAGCTTCATATTGCCAACCTGGGCAAAGACGGCGAGATCCTTCGCGTCGCCCGGTCAGTTGCCTCCGATATCCTGGACGATGACCCCCGCCTCGAAAAGGCAGAAAACCGGATCCTGCTTTACCAATTGCGCCGAATGAAAACAACCGCATTCGACTGGAGCGTGATCAGCTGACGAAAATGCTCCTCCCGCCAGCGCAATCGATTACATGCACTTCTCAAACAATGATTTTTATCATATGTTTTGTCAATAATCTGGAAAACAAAAGGATAAAAGTTGAACGATTGATATTTAAATTTAAACTAAATATAAATATCAGGGATTATTTTAAAAATGATTTTACAACACAAACAAGTTAGGCAAACATCCATAGTTTTGCATCGGAAAATGCTAAAGATTAAGATGTCGGGAGAGAAAAAGAGTGGAAGAGAGATGATAAGAACAGTCTGTGCAGGTTCCATCCTCTATTGCAGATGGAGCTGTAGCTTTTTCGGCATTGGAAAAAAAGCGGCTTATGAAAACCGGGGCAAATGAAATTTCACATAAAGGCATCGTAAAAGATTTTTCGGAGAATGGGATCATTGTAAGTATTTTATCGGAATCAGCCTGTTCGGCATGTCATGCCAAAGGGATGTGTTCTGTTTCCGACACTGCTGAGAAGGAGGTGGAAGTTGCAAATTACCAGGGCGAATACCATATCGGGCAGCAGGTCATGGTTTATACCAGCACTTCACAGGGATTCCGGGCATTGTTTCTGGCTTACATTCTCCCGTTTATTTTGATGATGACCGTTTTGATCACCAGTCTGAATCTTACCGGAAGTGAAGGATGGAGTGGTCTCTTGTCTGTTGCGATGCTGGTCCCCTATTATTTTTTCCTGTATTTGTTCCGGAATAAACTAAAACGGAGCTTCGATTTTAAAGTCGGATCCATACAATAATGACGATGAGCATGACTATTGTTTATACAGTTGTTACCCTGAGCGCGATCGGGACATTATCGGCGGTGATCCTGTATTTCGTGGCGCAGAAGTTTAAAGTATATGAAGATCCAAGGATCGATCTTACGGAAAAGGCGCTTCCGGGCGCCAATTGCGGGGGCTGTGGCCATGCAGGTTGCCGGGCATTTGCCGAAGCCTGTGTAAAGGCAGCCGATCTTTCCGACCTGTTTTGTCCGGTGGGCGGCAACCCGACTATGGCCGGTGTGGCGGAAATCCTGGGGCTTCAGGCCGTTCAGCAGGCGCCGCGGGTGGCCGTGGTTCGCTGTAACGGGACCTGTGAATTCCGTCCGAAAACAAATCGCTTCGACGGAGCCGCTTCCTGCGCCATCGAAGCCAGCCTTTACGGAGGCGACACCGGCTGCCGTTTTGGTTGTCTGGGGCATGGCGACTGTGTGGTGGTCTGCGATTTTGACGCCATTCACATGAATCCGCTGACTGGCCTGCCTGAGGTGATTGATGACAAGTGCGTGGCCTGCGGCGCCTGTGTGGAAGCCTGTCCGAAAAATCTGATCGAACTGCGGAAAAAGGCTCCTAAAGACAGGAAGATCTATGTGGCCTGCCGCAACGAAGATAAAGGGGCACTGGCACGCAAATCATGCGAAGTGGCTTGTATCGGCTGCAGCAAATGCTTTAAGGAATGCGCCTACGATGCCATTACCATGGCAAATAACCTGGCTTTTATCGATTCGGATAAGTGCAAATTGTGCCGCAAATGTGTCGAGGTGTGCCCGACCCATTCGATCATTGAAGTGAATTTTCCGCCGAGAAAAATAAAGGCTGCCGCTCCGTCGGAAGCTGCAACAGAAGCTGCAGATAGGGCTTCAACGAATACAGATACACAACATACCACTGAAATACAAGGATCGTGTTAAAGACATTTAAACTTGGAGGGGTTCATCCGGCCGACAGCAAGCTGACAGCCGGCAAGGCCATTGAAAAACTGGCTATCCCCGGAAGTGTTTTTATTCCGCTGAGCCAGCACCTTGGGGCTCCGGCCCAGGTTCTGGTAAACAAGGGAGACAAAGTGAAGGCCGGACAACTCATTGCCCGGGCCGGAGGATTTGTTTCGGCCAACATCCATTCGCCGGTATCGGGAACCATAAAAAAAATCGATCTGGCGCCCGATACGTCCGGTTATCCCAAACAGGGTATCTTTATCGATACGGAAGGCGACGAATGGGAGGAAGGTATTGATACGGGTAATGATCTGATCGAAGCATTCAAGCCCGACAGCAAGGAAATCATCGACAAGATCAACGCTGCAGGTGTTGTGGGAATGGGCGGGGCAACTTTCCCCACTCATGTAAAGCTGGTTCCTCCTCAGGGGATGAAACCCGATATGCTGATCATTAACGGCGTGGAATGTGAGCCTTACCTGACTTCCGATCACCGGCTGATGCTGGAAAAAGGCAGGGAGATCCTGGTCGGTGTGCGGCTGCTGATGTGTGCCCTCAAGGTGGAACAGGCACGCATTGGCATTGAAAATAATAAAAAAGATGCGATCGAACACCTGCGTGCGCTCACGGCAAATGATCCTTCCATTGGGGTAGTTCCGCTAAAGGTGAAATATCCCCAGGGCGGAGAAAAGCAGCTCATCAAGGCCATCACCGGCCGCGAAGTTCCTTCGGGAGCTCTTCCCGTGGCTGTCGGCGCCGTGGTGAGCAACGTCGGTACCGCTTATGCCGTTTATGAAGCCGTTCAGAAAAATAAACCCCTTGTGGAACGGGTGGTCACAGTCACCGGCAAATCCGTCCGCAATCCCGGCAATTTCCTGGTTCGTACAGGCACTCCTTTGACTGATCTGATCGGGGCGGCAGGAGGTCTTCCCGACGATACCGGCAAAATTATCTGTGGCGGCCCCATGATGGGCAAAGCAGTGGCCTCGACCGAAATTCCCGTGACGAAGGGAACCTCGGGCATCCTGCTTCTTCCGGAGAAAGAATCCGGGCGCAAAGCTTCACAAACCTGCATCCGTTGCGGACGTTGCGTAAGCGTTTGCCCCATGGGACTGGAACCTTATCTGCTGATGACGGTATCGGAGAAACAGCTATGGGACAAGGCGGAAGAAGGGCATGTTTCCGATTGTATCGAGTGCGGCTCGTGCAGTTATATCTGTCCGGCCGACCGTCCGCTGCTCGATTATATCCGTCTGGGAAAGGCAACCGTTGGGAAACTGATCAGGGAAAGGAAGAAGTAGAGTCAAGACGTAAGACATAAGTCGTAAGACACAAGATTCAAGACTCAAGAGTCAAGACGCAAGACACAAGATTCAAGACTCAAGAGTCAAGACGCAAGATTCAAGATTCAAGATTCAAGAATCAACATAATAGATTCAAGACAATAGATAAAAGATTGAAATACGAACGATCGAATATGAATTAAGGAACAAATCAGATCACAAATGGATAAACTTTTAACCATATCTCCTTCACCACACCTGCATACGGACGATTCGGTGAATAAGATCATGTACCGGGTCATCCTGGCTCTGTCGCCGGCCTTGGTTTGGTCGGTGTTCATGTTTGGCATGGACGCAGTGCGCGTGAGCCTGCTGGCGGTCCTGTCGTGCGTGGCGTTTGAGTACCTGATTCAGCGGTTCATTATGAAGCAGCCACCGCAGATCACGGATGGCTCAGCGGCGCTCACCGGCCTTTTGCTGGCTTTCAACGTTCCCGCCTCCCTACCCTCCTGGATGATCGTTGCCGGGGCGCTGGTGGCCATCGGCGTGGCAAAAATGTCGTTCGGCGGTCTGGGAAACAATCCGTTCAACCCGGCCCTGGTAGGACGCGTTTTCCTGCTCATTTCGTTTCCGGTGCAGATGACTTCCTGGCCCGCCGGGCGCCATCTGGTCGACGCGGTCACAACAGCCACTCCCCTTGGGATGTTAAAGGAAGGGATCAAAAGCGGAAAGCCGATGGCCGAAATCTTTGCGGGCCTGCCTTCGCCAAACGACCTGCTCTGGGGAAATATGCCGGGATCACTCGGCGAGATCTCAGCCTTGCTCCTGCTCGCAGGATTTGGCTATATGGTCTGGAAGAAAGTCATTACCTGGCATATACCGGTATTCGTGCTGGGAACGATCTTCATTTTCCAGGGAATCCTCTGGCTGGCTGATCCGTCCCGCTTCGCCGAACCCGTGTTCCACCTGCTCACCGGGGGAGCCATGCTGGGAGCCATTTTCATGGCCACCGATATGGTCACCTCTCCCATGTCGCACAGAGGACAGCTTATTTTCGGCGCAGGGATCGGAATTATCACCGTGCTGATCCGTAATTTCGGCGCTTATCCGGAAGGAATCTCCTTCGCCATTCTGATCATGAACGGTTTTACGCCCCTGATCAATACCTATGTGAAACCTAAACGATTTGGAGGAAAACACAATGGCTGAGAAAAAATCAAGTTTCCTGAACATGGTGCTGACCTTATTCCTGGTCACTTTCTTTTCGGCGTTTATCCTCGGCTTTGTTCAGGACATCACCCATGATGCGATCGTTGAATCGAAGATGAAGGCACAAAACGATGCCATTAAAAATATTCTTCCACAGTTTAAAGAGCTGGGCGAACCCGTGAAAGCTCCGTGTGCCGGAGGAGGCGACAGCCTGGAGATCTTTCCGGCCTATGGTGAAACGAAAGAACTGGTGGGCGTGGCGGTCAAATCCTGGTCAAAAAACGGTTTTGGAGGCATCATCCAGGTCATGGCAGGCTTCAGTCCGGAAGGGAACATCACCGGATATCAGGTACTCGAACACAAGGAGACGCCCGGACTGGGTTCAAAAATGGACTTCTGGTTTAAGAATTCCGACAAACCCGGGCAGTGCGTCATTGGAAAAAATCCTGGAAAAAATAAGCTGACTGTAAAAAAAGACGGAGGGGAAATTGATGCTATCACTGCATCGACTATCACCTCCAGAGCGTTTCTTGAATCGCTGCGAAGAGCCTATGAAACGTACAGGAACAGCCATATTATTCCGGCCGAAGGCGAGCTTTCGCAGACAGGTACATCTGACAATGGAGGGATATCATTATGAAACGGACATGTTGCGCTGCAACGTCTGAGTTGATGATAATAATTTTCGGCAACATGGGAGTTCCATACGTCAATGTTCTTTGGAAAAGTGATGAAGTTTAGTACGCAAATTATACACAGTGAATTTGAAATGCCAAACATATGAATCAATGGAATAATTTCACCAAAGGGTTTTTGAAGGAGAATCCGACCTTTGTCCTGGTATTGGGCATGTGCCCCACCCTGGGCGTATCCTCATCGGCGATCAATGGTCTGGGCATGGGTCTTGCAACAA
>JBFXKJ010000065.1:0-15746 GCA_050173895.1 Mangrovibacterium sp.
TTCTTCCATGATCATCCGGGTGCCGCGCATGATCAGTTTCTGGTTGGTCAACTGCATATTGACCATCTTGTTCCCTTTTACGCGGCCAAGCTTGATCATGAGCGAAGTGGTGATCATGTTCAGGATTATCTTCTGTGAGGTGCCTGCTTTCATCCGGGTGCTTCCCGACACAAATTCAGGGCCGACAATCGCTTCAATCGAAACATCCACGCTCCGCGTCAGTTCACTGTCCGGATTGTTGGTGATACAGCCGGTCAGCATGCCGTGTTCCCGGGCGCGCCTGACGGTGCCGATCACAAAGGGCGTCCGTCCCGATGCGGCGATCCCGATTACGGTATCCAGCTTGTTCACCTGGTACTTTTGCAATTCCAGCCATCCCAGTTCTTCATTATCCTCGGCCGCTTCCACAGCCTTGCGGATCGCTTTGTCTCCGCCGGCAATCAGGCCGATCACCAGATCGTAGCCGACGCCGTAGGTCGGCGGTATTTCCGAAGCGTCCAGGATCCCCAGCCTTCCGCTGGTGCCGGCACCGACATAGAACAGCCGGCCGCCCTTGTTCATCCGCTCCAGGATCCGGCTCACCAGCTCCTCAATTCTGGGGATAGTCTTTTCCACTGCCGGAAGGATCTTCTTGTCTTCCTCATGAATATTCTCTAACAACTGTCTTACACTCATTTCCTCCAGGTTGTTGTACAATGAGTCGGACTCGGTGATGTTGGTCAGGATCATGTGGTGCTGCTTATCGGTTTTTATGATAGGTTACCAGTCCGGTAACCGGTTCTTTTAAAATAAAGGGGCGTTTGAATCCGAGGGCTTCCGTTCGGGCGCTGACAATTTCACTGAAATAAAAAGCGACCGAACCGGTAAATCTCACTTCATGATTTTTCGCGGCGCCTAGGGTGAGCACATTGCGCCTGAAAAACTCATCGAAGCTATCTTCGACCATTTTTCTGCAATAGTCCTCCTCCATGTGGGCTGAAAGAAAAGGAGCAAAAGAAGCCAGATATCTGTTTGGCCGTTCAATCCGGTAAACATGGTCCAATACATCAGCCAGCGCAGGGGAAAATTCATCTTCAAACATCTTCCGCAGTGAAGGTGGCATGATCTGCTTGAAATAGTCTCCCAGCAGTTTTTTGCCGAAGGCAGAGCCGCTGCATTCATCACCCAGAATAAAACCCAGCGGGGGAACCTTTTCCGCGACCTCATTGCCGTCGTAATAGCACGCATTTGACCCTGTTCCCAGCGTACAGGCAATGCCTGCTTCGCGGCCGAACAGGGCGCGCGACGCACCCAATACATCCGAATGCGTTTCCACAACCGCACCGGGAAACAGCTGCAACAGGGTTTCCTGAACGATATTTTCCCTTTGGGTGATGCCAGCTCCGTAAAAATAAACCGCATCCACCTCCCCGGCAAACGGAACGACTTTTTCTTCCATTTCCGCGCAAATGTCCCCGGCCGTCCGAAAATAGGGGTTCATTCCCCGTGTTTGAAACGAAACCGGCTCTGAATTGTCTCTGATCAATTTCCAGTCAGCCTTTGTAGATCCGCTGTCTGCAATTAATTTTACCTTCATAAAGCAAAGATAAAGAAATTATTTTCAGAAAATATCAACTTATAAGATGTATTACAAGTTTTTGTTTTTGTGCTTTTAATAATTTAACTTTGGCAGAAGAGTGAACCTGTTTTCAACCAAATGCCGTCTCCTATGACCCGGATCGTATTGTTTCTGCTTATTGTCATTTTCCCTGCCGGTCTGTTTGGATCAGAAGTTATACGGATCAATCAGCTCGGATATTTCCCACAGGCCCGCAAAGTTGCTGTTTTTTTAAGTGATCAGAGCCCCGGAACCGAAAAATTTCAGGTTTATAACAGCTTATCGGGGGAACTGGCTTTTGAGTCTGCCCCTGTAGCCGAAAATGGTGCCGTATGGGGCCGGAAGTTTGCTTTTCGCCTGGATTTTTCACCGGTCGTAACTTCGGGAGGCTACTTCATCCGGTTTGGACAATCGGTTTCTCCCCGGTTTAGGATCGACAGGGATATTTACCGGGGAACAGCCGATTTTCCGCTGTATTACATGCGTCAGCAGCGTTGCGGCTTCAATCCTTTTCTGAACGATTCCTGCCATTTACACGACGGGATCATCGTGGATCATCCCTCGCGCACGGGAGAGCATATCGATGTGACCGGTGGCTGGCACGACGCCAGCGATTACCTGCAATACGTGACCACATCGGCCAATGCGGTTTACCAGATGCTGTTTGCCTGGGAGCAGAATCCGGCTGTTTTTTCCGACTGTTTTTCAGCGAACGGGCGGCCTGGAACAAACAAAACGCCCGATATTCTGGATGAGGCCCGCTGGGGTCTCGAGTGGTTGCTCAAAATGAATCCGGCCCCGAACGAGATGTACAACCAGATAGCCGACGACCGCGACCACAGGGGGTACAGGCTTCCGGTGGGCGACACGGTGACCTACGGTCTGGGCCGGTCCCGCCCGGTATATTTTGTAACCGGCAAGCCTCAGGGCCTTGGTAAACACAAAAACCGCACGACGGGCGTGGCTTCCACTGCGGCAAAGTATGCGTCGGCCTTTGCGCTTGGAGCCCGGATCTTCCGGGAACGGGATGCTGCATTTGCACGGATCCTTTCTGCGAAGGCAAAGGAAGCCTGGCAGTTCGCCCTTTCCGATCCGGGTGTGTGTCAGACAGCCTGTGTGGTTTCTCCTTATTTTTATGAAGAAGATAATTACGTGGATGATATGGAACTGGCTGCCATTTCTCTTTATCTGGAGAACGGCGACAGCAGCTATGACAAACAAGCGCAATACTGGGGCGAACTGGAGCCGGTGAGCCCGTGGATGGAACTGCAACGCGCCAGGCATTACCAGTATTACCCTTTTGTCAACCTCGGGCATGCACGGCTGGCCGGCTCGTCCGATGCGGCCGTGGCGCAGAGATTTACCGCGCTGATGAAACAGGGACTGGAACAGATCCGGCTCGCCGCTGCGGACGATCCTTTCCGGATCGGGATCCCGTTTCAGTGGTGCTCCAGCAACTTCATTGTTGCTGCCGACACCCAGGCCCGTCTTTACCGGCAGATTTCGGGAGACACGACCTACCAGGAGATGGAGACCGCACTGACCGACTGGCTGTTTGGATGCAATCCCTGGGGAACGAGCCTGATTTGCGGACTTCCGGCCGGAGGCGATTACCCGGAGTCACCTCACTCAGCCATCACATACCTGATGCACCAAACCACTACGGGCGGACTGGTTGACGGGCCTGTGTACCGGAGCATCTACGAAAATCTCAGAGGGATCCATTTATTCGATCCGGATGAGTATGCTGCCTTTCAGGCTGGTAAAGCGGTGTACCATGACGACATGGGCGATTATTCTTCCAATGAGCCGACCATGGACGGCACGGCAAGTTTATGCTGGCTGCTTTCTTCGCTGGAAAAAGATGGTTCGGTTCCGGATTACCTGAGAAAGGCGGTCCGGGATCAACAGGGAGCGGTTGTTCGAATGAATCCCTCCGTCAGGAAGGTGTACCTCATTTTTTCGGCCCACGACCGGGCAGAAGGCGGAGCGGAAGTGGCCCGTACCCTGGCGCGGCACCAGGCAAAAGCTTCTTTCTTTTTCACAGGCGATTTTTACCGTGACGGGCAGAACCGCGATCTGATTGCCCGGCTGAAAAAAGGGGGGCATTACCTGGGCGCCCATTCCGACAAGCATTTGCTTTATGCCGACTGGAAGAAAAGAGACTCCCTGCTGGTTGACCGGGCCCTGTTTGAATCGGATCTGGATGAGAACTACCAGGCAATGGGGCAGCAGGGAATCCCGGCAAACAAGGCACGCTTTTTCCTTCCCCCCTATGAGTGGTACAACAGGGCAGTGAGCGGCTGGGCCGCTTCGACAGGACTGACGCCGATCAGCTTTACCCCCGGCATCCGTACCAATGCCGATTATACCACACCCGATATGCCGTCGTACCTGTCGTCCGATGCCATTATGACCAGCCTGAAGAAATTCGCCAAACAGGATCCGAACGGCCTGAACGGATGCATCATCCTGATCCATCCGGGAACTGATCCCCGACGGACAGATAAATTTTACAGCCGCCTCGATGAACTGATCCGCTTTTTGAAAGAAAGCGGCTATCAGATCGAAAAATTAAGTTAATCAAGCAATAAGTAACATGTCATACATATTACTGAAATCATATCGTGCGCTGACAGGAGGACTGTGCCTGCTGGGCCTGTTTTGCTGTCAGCCCGCGCGGCAGTCTTCCCGGCGGCCCCAGGCAGTTGCCGAAGCCGGACGGCTGTTTGAGCAGGGGGAATTTACCCGGGCCTCCCTGCTGATCGACTCACTCAGGCAGACAGGAGGGATCAGCGATGCTGAAAGCTCCGGACTGGATTCGATCAGCGACTGGATGGGACGGATCAGAAGGGATTTTTCACGTGACGGGCAATCGGTGCGGGAGCAGTTGTCTCCTTATTATCATCCCCTGGACGACTCGGTGATGCTGGCCTGGGAGCGGTCGGGGAAGCTTGAAATGAGGCTGATCGACGGACAAAAACGGTATTTTTCCAACGCGGTCCCTAATCTTTTCAGGCTTGACAGTGCTGCGGGGCGGCGGAAACAAGAGCTGGACGGATATGCGGTCGATTCGCTGTCGGTTTTCCGGCTCAGGCACCTGGACGAGGTCATTAAGCTGACACAAAAGCAGGATTCCGCCAGCTTGTTTCAGCCGGTTTATCCGGTTCGCATGACACTGACTTATACCGTACGGCTCCATGCAGACGCTGTTCCCGGCGGAGAACTGGTCAGTTGCTGGATGCCCTTTCCCCGTGAGGGCCATCCGCGTCAGAAAAAAATAAGGCTGCTGTCGGCCATACCCGATTCGTTCAGGGTGGCTCCTGCAGATTATCTGCAACGGACTGTGTTTTTGCAGAAGCGGGCGGTAAAAGGGGAACCGACGGTTTTTCAGATCCGTTTTTCGGTCGAAACCGCCGCACAATATTTTGCGCTGGAGCCGGAGATGATCCAACCATACAAAACCCCTCGCGCATCGTACAGGACCTTTACGCATCAGAGACTGCCACATCTGGTTTTTACACCGGAGATCAGGAAACTGGCCCGGTTAATCGTGGGAGAGGAAACAAACCCGCTGTTGAAAGTGGATAAAATTTACCGGTGGATCAACGATTCTATTCCCTGGGCCAGCGCGCTTGAGTACGGCATTATTCCGCAAATACCGGCGTACGTGCTGAAAAACGGGCATGGCGACTGCGGCATGCAGACACTTTTGTTCATGAGTCTGGCCCGGGCAGAAGGGATTCCGGTCAAATGGCAAAGCGGATGGATGCTTCATCCGGGCCACGTCAACCTGCACGACTGGTGTGAAGTGTTTTATGAGGGGATCGGCTGGGTGCCGGTCGACCAGTCATTTAAGCTTCAGGGCAGTCATGACAAACAGATCCGGGAGTTCTATATGCATGGCATCGATGCGTACCGGCTTATCGTCAATGATGATTATGCGCGTGAGCTGTATCCGCCCAAAAAATACAGGCGCAGCGAGCCTTATGATTTTCAGCGGGGAGAGCTCGAGTGGAACGGCGGCAATTTATATTTTGACAAATGGAGCTGGGACATGAAAGTAGTGTATCATCCTGACACATGAAAACGGAAACACCGGAGCAGGCAGAACAGGGCCGCAGCCACCGGTTGCCGGTTTCAGTTCGCGAATTTCAGTAACTTTGAATCGAATCAGGAAATTAACAATTTTGACCCATTAATCTCTTTTTATGTCAACCTGGCTTATCTTTATCGTTATTTTCTCCTTCTTCGCCCTTCTGCTGGGCGTTTCCCATTTTACATCCAGGAATGCGAACACCGAAACTTTTTTCACCGGCAACCGGCGATCGCCCTGGTACCTGGTGGCTTTTGGAATGATCGGTTCGACCATCTCCGGGGTGACGTTTATCTCCGTTCCCGGCGAAGTGGGGAACTCGGCCTGGACATACCTTCAGTTTTTGCTGGGTAATTTTTTAGGATACTGGATCATCGCGCTGGTGCTTATTCCGCTTTATTACCGGTTGAACCTGGTTTCCATTTATACCTACCTCGATCAGCGGTTCGGGATCAGGTCGTATAAAACGGGCGCCTTCTTTTTTATCATTTCGCAGACGATCGGCGCATCTTTTCGCCTTTATCTGGCCGCGGGAGTCCTTCAGATTGCTTTTTTCGATGCGCTGGGGATCCCGTTTGCACTGACCGTTTTTCTGACACTGCTCCTGATCTGGCTGTATACGTTCCGGGCCGGTATCAAAACGGTTGTCTGGACCGATTCCCTGCAAACGCTTTTTATCATCGGCGCCGTGGGGATCACCATCTGGGTCATCTCCGACAAGCTGCACCTGTCGTTCGGAGAAATGATTTCAACAGTCAGTGACCACCCGTACAGCCGGGTTTTTGACTGGGACTGGCAATCCAAGACGAATTTTTTCAAACAGTTTGCTGCAGGACTGGGTATTGTGATCGTCCTCAACGGTTTGGATCAAAATATGATGCAAAAAAACCTCACCTGCAAAACCCGGCGCGACGCACAGAAGAATATTTTCTGGTTTAGCTTTGCCTTTATCATTGCGAATATTTTTTTCCTGTGCCTGGGCGTGATGCTGTATTATTTTTCCGGGCAGCAGGGTATCGCCATTCCGGAAAGAAGCGACGACTTGTTTCCGTTGCTGGCCATTCAGCATTTCGGTACCCTTGCGGGGGCGCTGTTCCTGCTGGGGATCCTTTCCGCTGCTTATTCCAGTGCCGACTCGGCGCTGACCGCGCTGACCACCTCTTTTTGTATCGACCTGCTGAACGTGAAGCCCGACTCTGCCAATAATAAGGCGACCCGTCTGAAAGTCCACATTGGTTTTACGGTGCTCATGTTCCTGGTGATCGTGCTCTTCCGTATCATCAACAACGACAGTGTGGTAACCGCCGTCTTTCGCGTGGCGGGCTACACCTACGGACCACTGTTGGGGCTGTTTGCATTTGGAATCCTGATGAAAAAGCAGGTGAAGGACCGGTTCGTGCCCTTTGTTTGTCTGCTTTCACCTCTGCTGAGCTATGTGATCAGCAGCAATTCGAAGGCCTGGTTTGGCGGCTATGAATTCGGATTTGAGTTGCTGTTGCTGAATGGCCTGATCACATTTACCGGGCTTCTGATCTTTACGAAAAAGAGTAAAATGCCTGCGCAGGTACGATGAAATTCTTGTTTATAACTCTTATTTAGAATTTCCTTCTATGAGAAAATCAGCCTCCGTCATTCTGGTTCTGCTGTTATCAGTGATAAGCGCAGGCGCGCAATTCAATCCTGATCGATACCTGGAACATCCCTGGGTTGACTCGGTTTTCCACTCGCTGACTCCTGATCAGCGGATCGCTCAGTTGATCTGGGTCTACGCAGCAGCTGATGAGGACGTGGATAAACAGTTTGAGATGGTGGAGCAAGTTGGAAAATTCAACTTTGGCGGGCTGATCTTTTTTTCGGGTGATGCGGAACGGCAGGTACGCCTGACCAATCTTTGTCAGAGGGAAGCACAGACACCTGTTTTCATTGTCATGGATGCCGAATGGGGAGTGGGCATGCGGTTAAGGGGAGTCAGCGCCTTCCCTTATGCGATGACGCTGGGGGCATCGGGCGATACAGCATTGATCCGGAGAACGGCAGCAGTCATGGCCCGGCAGATGAAGCGCATCGGTGTGCAGATCAGTCTGGGGCCGGTAGCCGATGTGAACACGCAGCCGCTGAATCCGATTATCGGCCTCCGTTCGTTCGGCGAATCACCCCGGCAGGTTGCCGGTTTCGCACGTGCCTGGATGGAGGGCCTTCAGCAGAACGGAATCATGGCTGTTGCGAAGCATTTCCCGGGCCACGGCGATACACAGACGGATTCCCACCTGACGCTTCCCCTGGTTCCTTGGATGCGCACGCGGCTTGACTCGGCCGAGTTACTTCCTTTTCGCCATCTGGCACAGCAGCGCTTCGCCGGACTGATGACTGCTCACCTGCACGTTCCGGCACTTGACCCCACCGAAGGGATTCCTGCCAGCCTTTCTTCAAAGATTATTGAAGGGGTGATCCGTGACCAATGGAACTATCGCGGACTGGTGATCACCGATGCGATGAACATGGCCGGTGTTCGTTCGTACGGGGCTCCCGGGCGACTGGAAGTACTGGCACTGAAAGCCGGTAACGACGTGGTGGAATTCCCGGTCGACCCGGTGCTGTCGCTTCGGGCGATCAGGGAAGCGCTCGACCGGAATGAACTTTCATGGGAAGACATCAATCTGAAGTGCAGGCGGGTGCTGGCGGCCAAATATGCGGCCGGGCTAAGCAGGATCAGGCCCATCGATCCGGATCACCTGTTGCCGGATCTCAACACGCCGGAGGCCGAACTGATTACGAGGAAGGTGATCGCCTCATCCCTGACGCTGCTGGAAAACCGTGACGATCTGATCCCGCTGAAGCGGCTGGATACCTTGCGGGTCGCTTGTCTTTCGGTCGGCGAGCCATCGCTTACACCGTTTCAGCGCATGTTGGCAAATTATACCCGAACTACGAATTTCAACCTGCCCGAAAATTTTACGGACGAGGAGCTTGGGCTGCTAAAAGCAGATCTCCGGCACTACAACCTGGTAATTGCCGGTGTTCATCTGTACGAAAGCAAAGCACGCCGGTCCATGCAGGAGGGAAACCTGCAGCAGTTGCCGCCCGTCCGGCCATATGGCGTAACTGGTGAACTGGAACGACTGCTGAATGAGCTGGCCTCCGAAAAAAAACTGATTGAAGTGTTCTTCTCAAGCCCATATGCCCTGTCCGAAATCCGTGATTTCAGGAAGCCCGACGGACTGATCATGGCCTATCAGAACGATTCGCTGACTCAGGAGCTGGCAGGGCAACTCATTTTCGGAGGTATCGGCGCCAAAGGAAAACTTCCGGTGAGCATTGGTCCGTATTATGCCAGGGGTGAAGGAATGCCGGTCGAAAAGCCGGTCCGGCTGAAATACACGATCCCCGAAGATGCCGGGATCAATTCATTCCGGCTCACTGCAAAGATCGATTCCATCGTTAATGATGCGCTTGCCAAAAAGGCCATGCCCGGCTGCAATGTCTTTATTGCAAAAGATGGCAAGGTAATTTTTCAGAAAGCATACGGCTACCATACATTTGAAGGGCGCGTGCCGAGCCGGACCGACGATCTGTACGATCTGGCATCGGTAACCAAGGTGAGCGGCGGACTGCCGGGCATTCTGAAATTAGTTGACCAGGGAAAGCTCGATCCGGACCAGCCGGTCTCTGCTTATTATCCGGACTGGAAGA
The DNA here is from genome assembly GCA_050173895.1 of Mangrovibacterium sp. Classification (GTDB taxonomy): domain Bacteria; phylum Bacteroidota; class Bacteroidia; order Bacteroidales; family Prolixibacteraceae; genus JBCFBK01. Next base: position 9,384 of record JBFXKJ010000065.1, read on the forward strand.
AACGTCTTTTCCACCGCTCGGATAAAGACAATATCACCATCCGGGAACTGTATGCCCATCAGTCGGGGCTGATACCCTTTATCGGTTTTTGGAAAAAGACCTTAAAAGACGGACATCTGTCGCCCAGATGGTACCGGCCGCAGGCCGACGAAAAATACAGTCTTTGCGTAGCTCCCGGCATGTACCTTCATCAAAGATTCCTGAAAAAAGTGAACCGCGATATCCGGAAAACACCTTTGAGAACCCGGGGACAATACGTTTACAGTGATCTTCCGCTGGTGATCACTCCGCAGATTGTGGAGAACCTTTCAGGCAAACCGTTCCGGGATTATGTGGAGCAAAACTTTTACCAGCCTCTGGGTGCATATGGTCTCACTTATAGCCCGCTGGAAAAATTTTCCCGCGACCGGATTGTCCCCACGGAGGATGACCGTTATTACCGCAACCAGCTCATTCAGGGGACCGTGCACGACGAGTCGGCTGCCGTATTGGGCGGAATCTCCGGAAATGCGGGTCTTTTTGCCACGGCCAACGATCTGGGCAAGCTGATGCAGCTTTATCTTCAAATGGGCACCTATGGCGGAGAACATTACGTCAGTGAGGCGAGCATGAAGGAGTTTACCCGGGTGCAGTTCCCGAAGAACATGAACAGGCGGGGACTGATCTTTGACAAACCTTTGCTGAACAATGCCGCAGTTGAGCCGCAGAAAAGCTATCCTTGTCCGGGTGCCAGCCCGGAAAGCTTCGGCCACTCAGGCTTTACCGGAACATTTGTGTGGGTGGACCCGGTTTATCAGCTTACCTATGTCTTTCTCAGTAACCGGGTTTATCCGACCCGCGACAACAATAAATTGGGCGAGCTGAACGTGCGGACCAATATTCTTCAGATGTTATACGAGGAGGCCGGGAAACCTCATACGGTAAATAAGCAATGAAGCAGGCGTGATGCTCACAATGCCCGGCTTAGGAAATAAGGTGAGTAAAATCATATTTTTCGTCCGCAGTCATGGGAAAATTTGAGAGGGATTTTGCAAGCTCCCTGCCTCGTAATTATTTCTCAAAAAAATAAGATGTAATACATGTTACTACTTAAAAAAAATTCATAACTTAGTTGCTGACTTATCGGAGAGAGGAATTGAAGCTGAACAGAGATTTTTGACATTTTGAACACAACCCCGTTAGTATAAAGGTTTATCGGGAAAGGGTATTACTTCGGAGACAGTCCGGAAGGTATTTAAAGGTCGTTGCAACAAATAAAGCGTTTCGCCCATGCGTGCACAAATGAATGAATACTTGTATGACATATTCTGTCATACTTAAGCGAAATTTCGGATTTCAATATTTAAACTTCCCAAATCTCTCTATTATGAAAAAAGGATTATTACTTGTTTTACTTTGGTGCCTGGTCGCTTTGCCGGTCATGGCACAGAGGAGGACTGTTTCCGGCCTTGTGACGGAGGAGTCTTCCGGTGAACCTCTCCCGGGGGTATCGATTGTAGAAAAAGGAACGAACGTCGGCACGGTTACAAATGCCGATGGTGAGTTCACACTCTCAGTCGGCGCCGGTGCAACGCTGCGGATTAGCTTTGTTGGCATGGTACCGCAGGAAGTTGCGGTAGGAAATGCCACGAATATTCGAGTGAAGATGAAGCCATCGGTTATGGAAATGAGCGAGCTGGTGGTAGTCGGTTATGGTACGCAAAGAAAAGCCAACCTGACCGGCGCAGTAGCAACAGTCGATGTTGAAAAGACGCTTGAAGCAAGGCCGATCACCGACATAGGCCGGGCTCTTCAGGGTACAACTCCCGGATTAACCGTAACAACCACTTCCGGTGCCATAGGCGGTTCACCTAATATAAAAATCCGCGGCATTGTGAGCACGATCAGTGGCAATGCGGGTAATCCGCTGATTTTGGTTGATGATGTGGAAGTCCCCGATCTGTCTTATGTTAACCCGGATGATATTGAGAGCATTTCTATTCTGAAAGATGCTTCCACAACAGCTATTTACGGCGCACGAGCCGCCTTTGGAGCTATCCTGATAACGACAAAGAAAGGAACCAGGGATGGAAGTGTGAAAATCTCCTATTCGAACAACTTCTCCTGGTCTACGCCAACGAATGTTCCTGAACACACCAGAGCTGATCTTAATTTGCAATATTCGTACGATCAGTTGAATGCTTTTAACACTTCTCCAACATGGGAATTCGGCCAGGTGGGATATTATTATAACCCCGATGTTATTACGAAAGTGAAAGAGTGGATCGATAAGTATGGTGATGGAAAAGCGTTGGGCAGGGAGATGGTCGAAGGTCGCGATTTTGACTATAGAGCCAGCGGCGGCGCGTATTTTTATCGTCCCTGGAACATCTATGATATTTACTATAAAGATTGGACTCCTCAGCAGAATCAAAATTTATCAGTCAGTGGCGGAACAGAGAAAAGCCAGTATAATCTGTCTGCGGGATATATTGATCAAAAAGGAGTATTGAATCTTTTTGACGATTTTTATCGGAGGCTAAATGTTTCCGGATACATTAGCACAGAAGTGAAAGACTGGCTGACGGTTCGCGGCAAGTTCATGTATGCGAAAACCCAGGAGGAAACGCCTTTTCTGTATGCCAGCGCGACTTATGACCCGATGTACTATTTATATAGATGGCATCAGGTTTATCCGTATGGCACGTACAAAGACGCTGAATTCAGAGGGGGCGTAAATGACATGAAAGCAGCACGTCCTGAAGAATGGGATACCTATTACAGCCGGTATACGCTTGGTGCTACAGTAAAAATATTGAAGGGACTTACTGCTGATTTTGACTATACCTATAACCAGACTTTCTCCACTTTGCATAGGGTAGGAGGGTATGTCAGCGGTGTGAATTTCTGGAGCAGAGGGAAAAATATGACTTTTGAAGATGTGACGGGAATTTATTCTACAGCCTCTTACGATTATGCGCAATACAGCTCTGACAAAGAGCTGACAAACGTATATAACGGTTATGTCACTTACGATACCCGGATTGGGAATCATGCTGTTAAGGTAATGGGGGGAACAAACATCGAAGATTCTGAATACATTTATTTGTCTGCCCGAAGGAATAACGTGTACGACTTCGATAAGGGGGAAGTCAATCTTGCAAAAGGCGATCAGATCGCAACCTCATCACACAGTTGGTGGGCGGTCGCCGGATTTTTTGGAAGGATAAATTACGCCTATAAAGACAAGTATTTATTCGAAGCTAACGGTCGTTATGATGGTTCTTCAAGATTTGGCAAGGGAGAACGTTGGGGGTTTTTCCCGTCAGCTTCGGCTGCATGGCGTATCACCGAAGAACCCTGGATGAAATCGTTTAAACCGGTACTGAGCTCCTTAAAACTGCGCGGCTCATACGGAGAAGTCGGAAACCAGGATGTCCCCTTAAGTGCTTATATCCCCACGTTGACGGTTTCAAATCCGGAAAAGGCGGGAAATTACTGGCTGATAAATAAACAGTACGTTCCTTATATCTCATCTTCGCCGGCTCTTGTAGATCCTACTCTCACCTGGGAGACGGTTTCAACCCTTGACTTTGCAATTGATGCTGGTTTGTTTGACGACAAACTTAATTTCACTGCTGAATGGTATCGGAGAAAGACGATGGATATGCTTTCACCAGGAGAAACAATCCCCTCGACCATTGGCGCATCTGCTGCAAAAAGAAATTTTGGCGAACTTGAAACAAATGGTATTGAACTCTCAGTCAGCTATCGTCACACCTTCTCAAATGACCTTTCCATTTCAGCATCTGGACAATTCACCGATTATAAGAGTAAGGTGACGAAATACCCTTCGGCCAGCGATCCGAAAAATACAGACACTTACTGGCAAGGCAAAACACTGGGTGATATTTGGGGCTATAAAACAGAAGGACTTTTCCAGGAAGATGACTTCGTTTGGGAAGACGGCAAAATTAAACAAACTGTTCTCGAAAACGGTCAGTCGAAAAATACGATGGCAGAGGGTATAGCGAACCAGTATATATTTGAATCAGGATTGTTTAAATACGGGCCCGGCGATGTGAGACTAAAAGATATGAACGGTGACGGGGTGATTGATTATGGCGCGAATACGGTCGGTGACCCAGGCGATAAGACAGTTATAGGAAATACCACTCCGCGGTATCAATATAGCTTTCGTGTGGGGGCCTCATGGAAAGGCTTCGATCTGGAGGCATTCTTCCAGGGGGTTGGCAAACGGAGCATATGGGCAACAGGAAATATGGTGCTGCCGGGTTACTACGGCGCTGAAGCGAATTTTGCCCATACGCTGGACTATTGGAGTGAAGAAAATACCGGCGCCTTTTATCCGCGGCCGGTTAATTACGCTCAGACGGCAAAGTGGAATTACTTGCCAAACGATCGCTATCTGCTCAACGCATCCTATTTGAGAATGAAGAGTCTGACTATTGGCTATACGATACCGAAACAGCTTACCGAAAAATTTGACATCCGGCGCGTACGGGTTTATTTCAATGGTGAGAACCTTTTTGAATTCGATAAGATGAAGGATATTCCTATAGATCCCGAGCTGGACTGGACTACGACAACTGCAAATGATTCGCGTTCTTTCGGAAGAAGTTATCCTTATCGCAGAACGGTTTCATTTGGTGTTCAAGTTGAACTTTAAAACTCATGACAATGAAAAAAATATCTTTACTGTCAATGATAATTTGGGTAATCTTTTCGGCTTGTGATGACTACCTGAACCGGGAAACTCTCGATAAATTCGACGAATCCAATTTTTGGACGAACGAGCAAAATATGCGGTTGTTTGCTCAAGGTGCCTATACAAGCTATTTTATGGGTTACGGAAGCGGCTACACCTGGGGCGATTTTTTTACCGGCGGGGATTGGGCTGATGAATATAGCTCAAGTGCCATCTGGACCCAAAATACAGCAACCTCGGGTAATGGATGGTCATTCACCTATGTGAGGAGGGCCAATATTATTATTAATCGTGTTGATTTAATGCCCGTTTCCGATGAGGCAAAGAATCACTGGAGAGGTATTGGCCGGTTTTTCAGGGCAATGGAATATTCCGATCTTGCAAGGGCTTTCGGAGATGTTCCCTGGTATGATGCAGAGGTTTTGCCAGACGAAATAGAATTGAGTTACAAGCCAAGAGATCCGTTATCGCTTGTTGCAACGAAAATTATGGAAGATTTTCAGTATGCTGCAGAAAATGTACGTGAAGATGACGGCGATTTTCAGATTAACAAGGATGTCGTGCTGGCTTATATGTCGAGACATTTGCTCTTCTTCGGAACGTTTATGAAATATCACGGATTGGATCAAACTGTCGCCACAGCGTTGTTGGAGAAAGCAAAATGGGCCGCAGGCCAATTAATTGAAGGGGGTAACTATTCAATTGTCGACGATTACAGGGGTATTTTTTCGTCCGCTGACTTAAGCGGGAATGATGAAGTTATCTTTTTCCGGCAGTATGAAGAAGCGATGGTTACTCATGCTCTTGTGTCATATAACAATACAGAGCCTCAGACAGGAACCACACTCCGAATGGTCAACACCTATCTTTCTTCGGATGGCTTACCGATAAAGCAATCTCCGCTCTATGATTACAATTTGGACGACGGAGTGCGGTTTTTTAAAGAGCAGTATGTGAACAGAGATCCAAGAATGGCAGCGACATTGGTCGATTCTGTTCGCGTTCAGGCCGCTCATAATGCTTATTCTACGACGGGTTTTCTTTGCTGGAAGTTTCTTCCGTACGACGCCAATGGAAATGATCTGATTTATCAGGGCTCAACCAATGTTACCGACGCACCGCTCATTCGCTACGGAGAAGTGCTCTTAAATTATGCTGAAGCAGCTGCTGAGTTAGGTCAGTTTACACAGGCCGATGCGGACAAAACAATTAATGAACTGCGTGACCGGAATATCAAAAAGAATAATACAGGGAGTGTTCTGCCTAAGCTTCCGCCTATGACCGTATCCGGCAGTAAAATTTACGCCAATGCAGTTGAAGTAATCGACCCGGACCGGGATCCTTCTGTCTCTCCTGTTATTTGGGAGATCCGTCGGGAAAGATGTGTTGAGTTGATGCTCGAGGGATTCAGGAAAGCCGATTTGAAACGGTGGAAGAAATATGAATATTTATCTACGGTGGAAGAAAATGGACCAACCGATCTTGGAAAAGGAGCTCTGGTCGATCTGAGTAAATTTTCAGCTTCTGTCAGGGCAAATGTGGTGAAGGCGGTTCACTTTTAGTACCCTGTCGCCGGAAATGACGATCTCGCATTCATATATAATCTTTACGATGCAAATATGAGGCGCGACTGGCAAGCAGGTATGCCATATTAT
>JBFXKJ010000066.1:0-15646 GCA_050173895.1 Mangrovibacterium sp.
AAAAAAGTCGTATTTAAAGAGGTCGGTGAATGTGCCCATGTTCGATGTTGTTCCCGTGTGACTTGAGTACTGTATGGGGAATTTCCCCGTGGGTGATGATCTGGAGCGGACAAGTATAGGACTCCAGTTGCTCTGTGCTGATCTTGCTGTCGGGATGGTAGTGCAGGTGAGTGTTCACACAGGCAATGGTCTTGACATAGCTGGTGATGGTACCCACATCATGTGAGACCAGTACAATGGCCATGCGGCGATTGAGTTCCCGGAGTTTTCCGTAAAGTTCATTTTCAAAGCGGTTGTCGACAAAGGAATCAGGTTCATCGAGAATGAGCAGTTGCGGATTATTCATCAGTGAGCGGCAAAGGAACACCCGTTGCATCTGTCCGCCGGAAAGTTCGCCGATGGCTTTGTCCCTCAACTGAATGATGCCCGTTTCTTCCAAAAGGGCTTCGGCATGGCTGATCTCCGCTTTTTTGTTCTTGAACAGGCTGAAGTGCTGGTCGTCCGATTTGCCTGAACGGACCACGTCGAGCACCCGGATCGGAAAGCGCTTGTCGATCTGGTTGATCTGCGGAAGATAACCGATCCTGGTGGCAGGGATATGAAAAGTGATTTTGCCGCTTCGGGCTTTCACCAGGCCGAGCAGGGTTTTGATCAGCGTTGTTTTTCCGCCGCCATTGGGACCGATCATGCCCAGGAAATCCAGTTCTCTGATCTCCAGGCAAACATCTTTCAGTACCGGTTCCTCGTCATAGCTGACATTCAGGTTTGATATTTCGACAAGAAGTTTCTCCATAAGGTTTATTTTTCAGGACTACCGGGAAGCGTTCACCAGTTTTTGAGCGATCGCGCGCAGGCCCTCTGCCCATTGTTCCGTCAGCGGATCGATCTGTACCACCTCCCCGCCGATTTCCTTTGCCAGTTGCCGGGCATTTTCCATGTCAAACTCTTTCTGAATGAAGATCACTTTGATGGCGTCTTTTTTTGCCTGCTCAATGAGCGATTGCATATACCTGGGTGAGGGTTCCTTTCCGTCCACTTCGAGCGCGATCTGTTCCAGCTGGTAATCGCGGGCAAAATAAGCCAGCGCCGGGTGAAAGATCAGAAACTTGCGTCCGGCAAGCGGTTTGAGCTGCTGCCTGAGTTCGTCGTCGAGCCGGTCGATTTCCTGCATCAATGCCTGATAGTTCCGCTCGAGCGTATCCTTATTCTCCGGGAACAGGCTGATCAGCGCGGCACGCGTTTCGGTGACGATTTTCCGGACTTCTTTCGGCGACGACCAGATGTGGGGATCCACCCCGTGCAGGTGAACATGGTCGCCGTGTCCGGCTTCTTCGCCCGCAATCCATCCGGCATGTACTGAAGTGTCGAATATCTTAAGTCCGGGCGTGCTTTGTCTGATCTTTTCGAGCCAGCCTTCTTCGAATCCAATCTTTCCGATCCGCAGCCAGGCGGAGGACCGGGCCAGATCTTTCATCTGGGAGGGCATCAGCGAATACAGTTCGGGGCTTGCTCCCGGGGGGACAAGAACCTGTACCGCAGCCAGATCACCTGCTATTTTCTCTACGAAATATTTTTGCGGAAGAATGGTTACTGCAACAACCTTTTGATCGCTCACGGGCCTGGTCTGGCATCCAAAAGCAAGCATGATCAGAAAAAGCAGGGTTATCCTCATACACGTTAATTTTTGATCCATACTGCCGGTTTTTTCCCGGAACTGCAGGCGTTCCCGTCAAACGGCTGATAATAGGGTGCCTGCATGAAAACAGTATTGCCGGGTCTTTTGTTTGCTGGCGGCGCCCTTGTTTTATTTGGATCCGGTTTGCAGGCAAAGATAAGAAACGAGGATGAAAGCCCGCCTTTATTTGCTTCGGCAGCTTCACTTTTTATGAAGATGAAGGGTTTTCACCCGGATCGTTCCTGCCGGCGGAACCGGATCATAACCGTGCGTGCCCCAGGGATGGCAGCGGGAAACACGGCGGAGTGTCAGCCAAAACCCTTTGAAGGGGCCATGGACCTTGATCGCTTCAACGGCATAGACCGAACAGGTGGGGACATGGCGGCAGGAAGCCGGGAGGAGCGGGGAAACGGCATATTTATAAAAATAGACCAGTGCCAGGAGCACCCAGCTTAGCATTTTCATGACCCAACGGATTATACATGTCATAAGCAGTTCTTTTCGCGAACAAAGATAGAAAAAAACAAGAAGCGGGAGGAACGGGTATTGTTTGACAGGGTTTTCGTCACTACACCGTCTCAGCTAAATTTTCACCTTCGAAGCTGAAAAACAGTAAACTCCTCCCTGCGGTCGTCAAACAGACTTTTTTTCTTTACGCTTCTGCGGTGAAAATTCTTAACGCTTCGACGCTTAGGTTCCGAAAAACCTTGTCAAACTGATGTAGTAGGGAAAGAGGTCTGTCTGAACATCTGACTGTCTGAAAATCTGAGAATCTGAGAATCTTTTTGTCTTGGTTCCTGGCTCTTGATTCTTGTGTCTTCTTATCTTCCTATTGTCTTGTTTCCTGGTTCTTGTTTCCTGGTTCTGATGTCTTATGTCTTGAATCTTCTTGTCTTGGTTCCTGGTTCTTGTGTCTTGATACATGTGTCTTTTTTTCGTTTATTGTGGAGACAAAACAGATGCGGTTGTTGCTTTTGAAGCCGGGCGACAGGCGGTTATAATAACGAACAGCATGGGGAAAGCGGAAGGATACGGAAGAAAAGAGCGGGAGTTGCACCGGGAGGTATTGACGGGGAATGAGCAGATTTCGCCCGGGGTATTCCTGTTGTCGGTAAGACGGCGGTTTGACTTTGTTCCCGGACAGGTGGTGAAGCTGGCGGTTGACTGGCAGGAGCCTCCGAGAATATACAGTGTCTGCAGTGGCTCGAAGGAGGATGAACTGAAGATTTTGTACAATGTAAAGGAGGGAGGTTACCTGACGCCCCGGCTTGCAGGGCTGGATCGGGGCGATGAGGTGCTGGTAAGCAGCCCCTACGGGGGCTTTCGGGGGGGTGAAGGTCCGGCCTGGTGGGTGGCGGCCGGCACCGGCATTGCCCCTTTCTACAGCATGTACCGGTCGGGGCTGGCTCCGGGAAAGCATCTGGTGCATGGGGTAAGTTTTCTGAACCAGCTTTATTTCCGTGACGAATTTGAAGAGGCTTTGGGGCCGGCTTATCATCCTTGTTGCTCGCGCGAAGCAGCCGGCGGCGCCTTTGCCGGGAGGGTGACGGACTTCCTCCGAAGCCGGGACGAGCTGCCTGCGAATGAGCTTTGGTACCTCTGCGGAAAGGCACTGATGGTGGTGGAGGTGCGCGATCTGCTCATCGACAGGGGGATTCCCTATGAAAATATCGTTGCGGAAATTTATTTTTAACTTTGCCAAAAATGATGCACATGGCAAAGGAACCCTTATTTGGGAAAACACCCGAAGAATTGCGGGAAGTATGTGAGCAACTGGGTCTCCCCGGGTTTACCTCGAAGCAACTGACAGATTGGCTTTATCGTAAGCCGGTCACATCGATCGGCGAAATGACCAACCTGTCAAAAAAGGCGCGCGAGGCGCTCGAGGGGGGGTATACCTTTGGTCTGACCGAACACACGCGGGTACAGGAAAGCCGGGATGGCACAAAAAAGTACCTGTTTCCGACCGGACAGGGGAAATATATTGAGACGGCCATGATCCCGGAGCGAAACCGGACCACCGTCTGTGTTTCTTCACAGGTAGGTTGCAAGATGGGTTGCCTGTTTTGCATGACCGGGAAACAGGGTTTTCAGGGGCAGCTCACCGCCGGGGAAATCGTGAACCAGATCCGCAGTATTGCGGAATGGAATGAGGTGAGCAATATTGTGTACATGGGCATGGGCGAGCCGTTTGACAATCTCGATGAAGTGCTCAAAAGCATCCGCATCCTCACCAGCGACTGGGGTTTTGGAATGAGTCCGCGGCGGATCACCGTTTCATCGATCGGTATTGTGCCCGGACTGGTCCGTTTTCTGAACGAAAGCGACGCACACCTGGCCATCAGCCTGCATACCCCCTTTCATGAAGAGCGCCGGCAACTGATGCCGGTCGAGATCGCTTATCCGCTTGATGAGGTGCTGAATGAGGTGAGACGGTGGGACTTTGGGCGCCAGCGGCGGGTGTCGTTCGAATACATCGTTTTTCATGGTCTGAACGATACGCCGCGCCATGTCAAAGAAATGGCGCGGATCCTTGACGGCATCAAATGCCGGATCAACCTGATCCGCTTTCACCCGATCCCCCACACTCCCTTGCAGGGAACCGACGAAAAAACCCTTCAGGAGTTTAAAGATGCGCTGAACGCAAAGGGGATCACGACAACGATCAGGGCTTCGCGGGGGCAGGATATCTATGCGGCCTGTGGCCTGCTTTCGACCAAAGAGCTTATTAATAGCTCCGGACGATAAGCGGTCCCTTCCGTTTTTCGCCGGTGCCCGGGAGCAAAGAGGCGTATCACTTTTTTTAACATTTCGGACGAGCTTTCACGAAAGAAAAACCAAAATCAATTGGTGCAATTTTTTTAACTTGCAGATTCTTTTGGATGAATGCCTATGGAAAAGCTGTTGTGGTCAAAAGGAATTTTTAAGAATAAACTGGTGATTACCCGCGGAACTGAGCAGATCGGGCTTATCAGCTGGAATAATTTTTTTAGTTCCAATGCAATTGCTACCCTGAACGGGCGGGGGTTTATCCTGAACCGCGATTATTTCCTTTCAAAGCTTGAGATCCAGGATGCCAACAATCAGGACGTCCTTGGGTCGATTATGATCAATATGTTCAACCCAAGGAGTGATCTGGTCATTAACCGTAAGCGGTTCGAACTGGAGATCAAAAATTTTTGGCAGTCGCGCTGGGCCTGGAAATTTAACGGGCAGGAGATTATTATTTTTCAGAGCAACGAATTACTGACGAAGGATAAGGGGGAGATCGAAATCTACTCGGCAAGTGCAGAGGAGACGGAAATCCTGATCCTGCTGGGACTGTTTGTAAGAAGCCAGCTAATTATTTTTATGCTGTTTTTGCTGCTGATTGTTTTATTCGTGCTGCTTTGAGCAGAAGACGCGGGCATGCCCGTTCTGAGCGGGAGGGAGTTTGATAATGCAGATTTTAAAATTAAATTTGTCCTTTTTCCGGGAAATCGGAAAGCGGATTATCCTTTTATCTAACAAGAACTGATATGAGCAAAAGCAAAATAACGATCGGGATTACACACGGAGATATCAACGGCATAGGCTATGAAGTGATCATGAAGGCCTTTAGTGACCCACGGATGCTGGAGATGTGCACGCCGGTGGTGTACGGATCCCCGAAGGTCGCTGCCTATCACCGGAAAGCGCTGAACATGGAGGCCTTTAATTTTAATTCGGTCCGGAATGCAGCGGAAGCCGATTCCCGGAAGATGAATATTATCAACTGTATTGATGATAACATCCGGGTGGAGTTGGGAAAGATTTCGGATGTGGCCGGTGAGGCGTCGTACATGGCGCTCGAAGCTGCGGTGATGGATCTGAAGGCGGGGGTGATCGATGCCCTTGTCACTGCGCCGATCAGTAAAGACAATATTCAGAGCGAAAAATTCAATTTTCCCGGGCACACGGAATTTCTGGCCCGTCAGTTCAACACGGATAATTATCTGATGCTGATGGTGAGCGAAATGATGAAGATCGGGGTGGTGACTACGCATGTCCCGGTTTCGAAAGTGCCGTCATTGATTACGAAGGAAGCCATTTTGAAGAAACTTCGCATTATGGCAGCCTCGCTTGAGCAAGATTTCAGCATTAAAAAGCCCCGGATAGCGGTTCTGGGTTTAAATCCGCACGCGGGTGACGGGGGATTGCTTGGATCGGAAGAAAAAGAGATCATCATTCCGGCCATTGAGCGGGCCAAGGAAGAGGGCATTCTGGCCATCGGGCCCTATCCTGCGGACGGATTCTTTGGTGCAGGCGATTATTCCCGCTTTGATGCCATTCTTGCGATGTATCACGATCAGGGGCTTACCCCTTTTAAGGTGATCTCGTTTGAAAGAGGTGTGAACTATACGGCAGGGCTTCCGGGTATCCGGACTTCGCCGGCGCACGGCACCGCGTTTGACATTGCGGGAGAAGGCAAGGCCTCGGCCGAGTCATTCCGGGAAGCAGTGTACCTGGCCATCGATGTTTATAAAAACCGGAGCTTGCATAAAGAGATCAGCCGGAATCCGCTGCGAAAGTTTGAGATTAACCCCAACCAGGTGGACGAAAGTGTCGATTTTGTTGATGAAGATCCCGCCCTGTAAACGGAGGTGAAAAATGTTTGAATATATCCACGGACGTTTAACGGAGTTGTCGCCGGCAAATGCAGTGATCGAAGCCGGATCGGTCGGCTATTTTATTCATATTTCGCTCAACACCTATACACGGCTGAGCGGAAAGGAAGAGGTGAAGCTTTTTCTGCATCAGGTGATCCGGGAAGATGCCCATTTGCTGTACGGCTTTGCCGAAAAAACGGAGCGGGAGCTTTTCCGTTACCTGATATCCGTGAGCGGGATCGGGTCGAACACGGCGATGATGATGTTGTCGTCTATTCTTCCCGATGAAATCCGTAAGGCGATCCTGGAGGAAAATGTCCATCTTCTGAAGAGCATTAAGGGGATTGGGGCTAAAACCGCTCAGCGTATTATTATTGACCTGAAAGACAAAATCGGAAAATCGCCTGCCAGCGATAAGGTTTTAACGACCCCGGGCAGCAACGCGGTAAGGGAGGAAGCATTGGCGGCCCTTGTCATGCTGGGCTTTCAAAAGAAAAGCGTTGAAACGGAACTGGACCGGATCATGAAGGGGAATCCCGGAATTGGTGTGGAACAGATGATCAAAATGGCCCTCAAAGGATTGTAACCGGATCTCCGGTAATTTCAGAATGTCCCTGCTTACCCGAAACAGCCGGCGCGAATACCGGCCGACTTGCAGGCTGGTTAAAAACCTGTATTTTTGCGAAAAAAATAGCGGATGGAGATAAGAGATGTTGAGATCATGGCGCCGGTGGGGTCATATGAATCGCTGGCGGCAGCAATTCAGGCCGGGGCCGGGTCGGTCTATTTCGGAGTGGAGCAACTGAACATGCGGGCCCGCTCGTCCAATAATTTCACCCTGGATGATTTGAGGAATATCTGTGCGCTTGCGCATGCCGAGGGAGTGAAGACTTATCTGACGCTGAACACCATTCTTTTTGACGATGACCTTGCCGTGATGCGCAGGGTGGTCGATGCAGCCAAAGAAGCGGGGGTTTCGGCTGTTATCGCCGGCGACCTGGCTGTGATTCTATATGCACGGCGGAGCGGTGTGGAAGTGCATATATCGACTCAGGTGAATATTACCAATATAGAAGCCGTTCGCTTTTACGCGGCCTTTGCCGATGTGATGGTGCTGGCGCGGGAAATGGACCTGGTGAGGGTGGCGGAGATCAGCCGGCAAATCCGGGAGGAGGAAATTCGCGGTCCCCGCGGGGAGCTGGTCCGGCTTGAAATGTTTGTCCACGGTGCGTTGTGTATGGCGGTATCCGGGAAATGTTACCTCAGCCTGCACCAGATGAATGTCTCAGCCAACAGAGGCGCCTGTATGCAGATCTGCCGGCGGGCCTATACGGTCACAGACAAGGAAAGCGGAGACGAGCTGGAAATCGACAACGAATACATCATGTCGCCGAAAGATCTGAAAACCATTCATTTCCTTGACCGGATACTGGAGGCGGGCGTCACTGTGCTCAAAGTGGAGGGGCGTGCCCGTGCGCCCGAGTATGTCAAAACGGTGGTGAGCTGCTACCGGGAGGCCGTGGAGGCCTGCCTTGGCCATTCGGTGACTGAGGAGAAGGTCGCCGATTGGGACCGTCGCCTGGCCACTGTTTTCAACCGCGGATTTTGGGACGGTTATTACCTGGGCCAGCGGCTGGGCGAATGGAGCGGCAATTATGGTTCGCTGGCTACCGAGCGTAAAGTATATGTAGGCCGGGGGATGAACTATTTCCCAAATCTGGGGGTGGCCGAGTTCAAAGTGGAAGCGGGCAGCATCCGCGCAGGCGATAAAATTCTTATAACGGGACCAACAACCGGGGTGGTGGAAGCCGTGGCTGAAGAAATCCGGGTGGACCTGCAAACCGTTGAGGAGGCAAAAAAAGGCGAGTTCTTTTCTGTAAAGATCGATCAGAAAATACGCCGTTCTGATAAGCTGTACAAGTTAGTCGTAAGTAGTAAGTCGTAAGTAAGAAGTTGTGAGTCGTAAGACCGGACAACGGATTCGCAGATTCTCAGATCGTCAGATTACCGGATTCTCGGATTACCGGATTCTCGGATTACCGGATTACCGGATTCTCAGACTGTCCGAACATCTGAAAATCTGATTGTCTGGTAGTCTGAAAATCTTTTGTCTTGCGTCTTGTATCTTTCTTATTAATTTTGTCAAAAACCCTGAACTATGCGCAAGATCATTCTCCCTCTTGTTATCATCCTTCTTTTGATCGCCGGACTTGGAATAAGCTGGTTCATGATGCAGCGCCAGACCCGGGGTTACAGCGAAAATTCGGCATTTAAGGCAATTCCCCTGCGGACGCCGTTGGTGATTGAACTTTCCGGTCTGGATGTGCTTACCCAAAAGATGATGGCCGACAATCCGCTGATGAATGCGATGAAGGAGTTTCCCTGGCTGGATGGCTTCCTTACAGATGCAGAGGCGATCAGAACGATCCTGTCGGAGCATCAGGAGTTAAAAGAATTACTTGCCGGCAAGCGGGTGCTGGCAGCATTCAATCCGGAAGGAAAAAATGAGATTGGCTGTTTGTTTGTGCTGAGCCTGACAAACAGGGCTGAGAAATCGGAGATGATCAGCTTTGCAGAGCATTACGCGGAGAGTAAAGGGGGGACACTGAACAGGCGTACCTACGATAATGTCGAAATTTATCGCTTCAGAAAGGGGGATGAGGAATTTACCTTTGCAGAAAGCGAAGGAATCTTTATGTGCAGCCGGAATGCGTTGTTTGTGGAGGAGGCGATCCGGCAGATTCCTGCGGCCGGTTTTTCCGATCAGGAACAGTTCACCCGCTTATATCACACAACAGGCAGCACTTCCGATTTTAACATTTTTGTGAATCACGAAAAAATCCATCAGGTTCTCAACAAGGCTGTGTCGCCGGCTTTCCGGAATGCGTTGCAATTGTTTGCAGGCTTTGGTGACTACACCGAACTGGATGTCAGCCTGAAGGAGAAAGAAGTGCTTCTCGGAGGCTTTAGCTTTGCCGACCAAAATCAATATCGTTATCTGAATGTTTTCAGGGGACAGGAAGCAGACCGTTTTGGCCTCGCGCAACTGATTCCTTCAACGGCGAGCAGTTTCCTGGCATTAAACCTCTCTGATTTTGGGAGGTATCAAAGCGGTTACAATGAATTTCTGAAGGGTAAACAGGGAGACTATTACAGAAGGGAAGCGGGGCTTAAAGAGCTGGGACGTTCAAACGGAAAGGCTTTCCTTCAAGCCTTTCAGGAGGTTGCGGGACAGGAATTCGCAATGGTTTTCGGGACGGTGACACAAAATGAACCGACGGCTAACCGTTTTTTCATTGCGGGGGTGAAAAGCCAGTCGATGGCCAGGGATTTGCTGATCCCGCTTATCGAGAGTTATGCCAAAGCCGAAAAGACCAGTCTGTCGCGCCTGCAGACTGCCTACCAGCTCAGCGACAGGCAGCGTATACTGATCTATCCGTTCCCGCGGTCCGGTTTCCCGGAACTGATCATGGGCGAGCCATTCGGTGCAGTCAGTGCCCGGTATGTTTGCTTCTATGACAACTACCTGATTTTTTGTGATAACCTGACGGCCTTGAAAAACTACCTGCACGATTTGCAGTTGGGAGACACGCTGGAAAAGGACCCGCAGTTCCGCAACTTCAGTCAGCAGATGGCACCCAAATCCACCTTCTGGTTTTATCTGAATTTTTCAAGAGGCTTTTATCTGAAGAATCATTACCTGAACGAAGCCGTATCGAATGTCATTCAGAACAATGAAGAAGCCGTGCGGAAATTTTATGCACTGGGATGGCAGTTTTCCGCTTCGTCGGGTGAATTTCTGAATAACCTTTATTTGAGATATGAACCGGAACAGAAGGAGGAACCGCAGGCGATCTGGCAGGCGATGCTGGATTCGGCGGCGGTGATCAGACCTCAGTTGGTGGTGAACCACAGAGATAAAGCAAATATGGAGGCCATTGTCCAGGATGGACGGAATAATCTTTGCCTGATCAATAAGGAGGGGGTGACGCTTTGGAAGGTGCAGCTAAAGGATAAGATCATGGGCCGGATCCATCAGATCGATTATTACAGGAACGGGAAACTGCAATACCTGTTTAACACACGGGATCAACTTTATCTGATCGATCGCAACGGGGAAAATGTGGCTGCTTTCCCGATCCGAATAAAAGGCGGGGCATCGAACGGGGTCGCAGTTGTCGATTACGACGGGAGCCGGGATTACCGGTATTTCGTGGCCACGGAAGACAGGCAGGTCCATGCCCTCGACCGGACCGGAAAGGCTGTCAGCGGATGGAAATTTGAAGGGACCGAGGGTGTTGTCACAAAGACGATTCAGTATTACCGGCAGGGGACGAAAGATTTTCTGGTTTGTTCCGACCGCTACATGACTTATCTGCTCGACCGCCAGGGTAGCATCCGTGTGAAGACCTCCGATAAATTTGAGCATTCAGGAAATGAGCTTTGGCTGACTGACGGGAATGCCCTGGCCACAACCGATGCCGACGGGAAGGTTCACCTGCAGTATTTTGACGGCAAAGCTGAAACCATCAGCCTGGGGACCTTTGGCAAGGGGCATTTTTTCCGGGCAGACGACCTGAACGGCGATAAGAAGACCGACTACCTCATAGCCGATGGAAAGCGGCTCTACGCATTCAGCAATCAGGGAAAAAAGATCTATGAAAAGGAATTCAGCCAGCCGGTTTCCTGGCTGCCCGAAGTGTTTGATTTCGGGAGCGGGAGTAAGAAGGTCGGAATTGTTTGTGCCGGCGAGAACCGGATTTACCTGCTGGATGCCAGGGGAGCGATTGCTTCCGGCTTTCCGTTGCAGGGCGGTACGCCTTTCACCATTGGCCGCCTCAGCTCCGGCACTCCGTATTTCAACCTGCTGGTGGGAAGCGAAGACAACAGCTTCTTTAACTATAAAATTGAATAGACCCTCTGTTTGTACGTAATTCGCGGTAACAGCGATGCCGGATCCGGGAGCGATGATTCGTTCCGTGTCATTGATCCCGTCGGGGAATTACCGGCATTGGAAAAAAACGATGCATTGACAGAGGCGTTTCAAGAATGGATTCAATAATGCTGGTTACAGCTCCCGCCAGCGTTTCAGCTTGCCATTGGGGGTGCGGGGGAGTTGCGGGGTGAAACGGATTTGCCGCGGCTGCTCATAGCGGCTGAGGCAGCGGCGGCAGGCTTCCTGCAGGGCTTCGGCGATTCGGGGATCTTCGTCACCTTCGACGATCAGGATGATCTGTTCGCCAAGCCTGTCATCAGGGAGGGAACTGATCATAAAGGGATGTTTAATTGCATTTTCAAGTTTTTGCTCCAGTTGTTCGGGATGAAATTTCATCCCGCCGGAAATGATGACCTGATCGGCGCGGCCAATGATGCGGAAGGTTTTTTCGTCAGTGAGTTCGGCCAGGTCGGTGGTTTGCAGGCAGGGGGCGTTCTGCGCTAAACCGGCCATATGGATCCGCAGGCATCCTTCGGGCGAAAGGCTTACACGGATCCCGTCCATACAGTGATAGCATTCGTCAGCCCCTTCTCCGTTTAGCTTCCGGATGGCAACATGGGTGGCAGTTTCGGTCATCGCATAGCTGGAATAGCACGCTGTGGAGAGCGGGCGCAGTCTTTCGTGAAGGGACGGCGGTACAGGTCCCCCGCCAATCAGGAGTTGGCTGATCTGTTGCAGCCATGCAGGTCCGTTCTCCTGATCGAGGATCTTGCTGACCTGATTGGGAACCATCGCTGCAAAGCGAAAGCTCATCTTCTCCAGAACGCTGAAGGTGGAGGAGGGATCGAGCGGGTAAAGGTCGAGCCTGCCCAGGAGCGCCCTGACCACCATCAGCTTTCCGGCAATATACCGGGAGGGGAGACAATGCAGTACCCGGTCGTTTTCTTTCAGGTCAAAATACAAAAGCGTGCGTCGGGCGCTGGCGGCCACGAACTCCTTTTCCAGCCGGATGGATTTTGGCGTGCCCGTGCTTCCCGAGGTATTCACCGTGATCGTACTGCCCGGCGCATACCATTCGTCCAGGAAGTCAAGCCAGTCCCTTTCCCATCCGCCTTTGCCGGTGCGGCTTCGGATAAGCTGGCTGATGGAAATATTCCGGCCGTTCAGGGTCATATGGGAAGGGAAAAGAGTCAATAATCTTGGTATTTAGTCGTAAGTAGTTAAATCCTGCAATCCGGTCATCTTTTTCTCCGGATTGTACCAAAGCTGTTCGCCCCGCATTTCGAGAGCAGACCCGATGTTATTCGAGTACAGCTGGCCTGTGCCCAGCCCCTGGTGCATGCTGACCGGTTTGGTGAAAGCCCATTGAGCAATGGCATTCAAGCCGATATTTGATTCCAGGTAGGAGGTGATCCACCAGCCGATAGAGCGTTGCTCTGCCAGCCCGATCCACTCGTCGCAGCCTGCAAAACCTCCGTGCAGGCTTGGTTTCAGTACGATAAACTGCGGCCGGACGGTTTCGAGCAGTTCTTCTTTTTCGTCCCGGTTGTTGATTCCGATCAGTTCTTCGTCGAGGGCGATCGGAATCGGTGTCTCATTGCACAACCGGGCCATTTGTGCAGTATTTCCGGGAGCAATGGGCTGTTCGATGGAATGGATATCATACCGGGCGAGTGTTTCGAGCCGGGATATGGCTTCTTCGGGTTTGAAGGCGCCATTGGCATCGACACGAAGCGTGAGGATGGACGAGCAGGCTTGTTCCCGGACCAGCTCAAGCAGGTTCAGTTCTTCCTCAAAATTTAGTGAACCGATCTTCAGCTTCAGGCAACGGAATCCCGCCTGCAGCTTTTCAAGGATCTGTTTCTGCTGGTGCGCCCCTTCTCCCATCCAGATGAGGCCATTTACGGGAATACCTTCCTGCCCGCGGATGAATGCAGAAGGGAAAAGTATCTGTTTCCCTCCCTGTTGCAGATCCAGCCAGGCGGTTTCCAGGGCAAAGCGCACGGAGGGCAATTTCCGTAAACGCTCCGGTTCGGCAATAAACAATTGGGGCGCTACCGAAATCTCCTTCAAGAGATTCTCCACCTGTTGGGGTGTTTCCCTGCTTAATCCCGGCAGGGGAGCGCATTCCCCCACTCCGGTAATGCCGTTTTCTTCGAGGAAAAGGTACCACACCACCCGGTTTTCATAGGTTCCCCGCGAGGTGGCAGCCGGTTGATTAAAATGCAAGGTATATTTCCTGAATGACGATTTGATCATATTGCCAGTATTAAGCCGATACAAAAAAGGAGCGTAAAAGTCAGGGTCGAGAGTGACAGCCTTTTCAGGAACGGATCGAGGGCGGCTGCTTCGCTGATCCTGTATATTCTGACCATATCGGTCAGGAAGAGCGGCAGGCTGAGCAGGAACAGCCACTGCCAGCCGGACCGGAACTGCCAGCCGGTAAAAACGATGGCGGTCAACCATGCTCCTCCGATGAGGCAGAGATGATAAATCCGGCTGGGGCGTTCGCCCAGTCGCACGGGAATGGTGATTTTTCCGCAACGCCGGTCATTTTCAATGTCCCTCATGTTGTTCAGATTAAGGACTCCCGTGCTGAACAGGCCGATGCTGACTGCCGGGAGCAGGACGGCGGCAGTCATAAATCCTGAATTCAGGAAGAAAACGCCCGAAACGGGTAACAGTCCGAAAAAGAGGAAAACGGCCAGATCGCCCAGACCGATATATCCGTACGAATGGGTGCCGGAGGTGTAAAAATAGGCCGCGAGCAGGGAAAGGATTCCCAGACCGATAAAGATGAAGAAGGCTGTCTGGGAGCTGTGCCAGGTTCCGGCGTAGACAAGCCAGATCCCGAAGAGCAGGCTTAGCGTGCCCAATATGATCATTCCTTTTTCCATTTCCCGCAGGGAAATTTCCCCGGCCTGGACCGTTCTGGCCGGTCCGACGCGGAATGCATTATCCGTTCCTTTCCGGCTGTCGCCGTAGTCGTTGGCAAAGTTGGAGAAAATCTGAATAAAGGTGGCCGTGACGATTGCCAGGACACACACCAGGGCGTCGATCACGCCATAGAACCAGGCCACGCCGCAACCGGTTAAAATGCCCGAAAGGGCCAGCGGAAGTGTTCGTGGCCGCGCTGCTTTTATCCAACTCTTTGTTGTTGCCATGCTTAACCGAACAATATTTGCCGAACTAACAAAAATGTAACTAACAAAAATGTAACTACCTGAATGCGCCTTACCCGACGGCTGCTCAGGGAAATTTCGGGAATTTACCGAAATCCGGTTTGCGTTTTTCAAGGAACGCGTTTTTCCCTTCCTGTGCCTCTTCAGTCAGGTAATATAACAAGGTTGCATTTCCCGCGAATTCCTGTATTCCCACCTGTCCGTCGAGCTCGGCATTGAGGCCCAGTTTGAGCATACGCAGGGCCAGGGGGCTGTGTTCCATCATTTTTTTGGCCCATGCGACGACCTCATTTTCCAACTGGTCAAACGGAACGACCTTGTTTACCAGGCCCATTTCAAGGGCTTCAGCAGCCGAATACTGGCGGCACATGAACCAGATTTCGCGTGCTTTCTTTTGGCCCACGATGCTGGCCAGGTAAGATGAGCCGAGGCCGGCGTCGAAGCTGCCTACTTTGGGGCCGGTTTGTCCGAAGATGGCGTTCTCGCTGGCGATGCTCAGGTCACAGACCACATGAAGCACGTGACCGCCGCCGATCGCATATCCGTTTACCATGGCAACGACGGGCTTGGGAAGACTGCGGATTTGCCGCTGCACTTCCAGAATGTTGAGGCGGGGAATGCCATCTTTATCGATATAACCGCCCTTTCCTTTCACCGTTTGGTCGCCTCCGGCGCAGAAAGCCTTGTCGCCGGCGCCCGTGAGCACCACCACCTGGATCCGCTGATCCTCCCTGCAGATGCGCAGCGCATCGCTGATCTCGTTCACTGTGGTTGGCCGGAACGCGTTGCGGTAACGTTCGCGGTTAATCGTGATCTTTCCGATCCCTTCAAAAAAACTGAAAAGGACGTCTTCGTATTCTTTAATGGGTTCCCAGTTTCTTGTATTCATATGTTTTTCATTTCAAATTAACTGTGCATAATTTGCGTACTAAACTTCATTACTTTTCCAAAGGACATCGACGTATGGAACTCGCCTATAAACATCAACTCGGGCGTAAGCTACTGTATAGATGCTCGTTTCATATGTTTCTTGTTTCAATTTGACGGTGTATACTAACTGCTGCTGACAGCGTTAAACAGTTGCCGGAAAACACCGCTGTTCGTTTCGGCATTGGTAAAGATCTCCAGCAGGGCCGCCTTTTTTTGCCGGGGCGAATAAAAATTGCTGAAGGCCGTATCCAGTTCCTTTTCATTTTCTGCCTGATAATAATCCAACCCGAAAGTA